>JBIOYB010000637.1:0-48900 GCA_044869915.1 Allorhizocola sp. | reverse complement strand
CTTACGCGAGCAACTCGGCCGACGCGACCGCGCGATTCTCGAAGCCTTGGCTCAGCTCCGGCTTCTAACGGGAGCACAGGTACAGCGGCTCCTTGTGCACGAGGGCTCGCCAGTCACCCAGGCGAGGCGCACCCGGGCGACCATGAAGCGCCTAACCGATCTCAAGCTGGTGATCCGGCTCGGTCGTCGCGTGGGAGGTATCCGTGCAGGTAGCTCCGGCTATGTCTACGGACTTTCCGGTTTGGGCCAAGCCATGGTCGCGGCCGAAGCCCTGTCGCTACGCTCACGGCGGCGAGTCTGGGAAACGAGCCCGAGCCACACCGACCATCTGCTGGCCATTGCCGATCTGTACATCTCGGCGACCGAAGCCGAACGGCACGAGTTGGTTGAGCTACTGGAGTTTCAAGCTGAGCCGGCGGCTTGGCGGCGGTTCTCTGGTATTGGCGGCCACCAGGTCACGCTCAAGCCCGACGGCTTTCTGCGCCTCGGCGTGGGCGAGGTCGAGCTGAGCAGCTTCGTCGAGGTGGACCTGGGCACCGAGAGCGCACCCACCTTGGCGCGCAAATGTTCGACCTACACGGCGTATTGGCGAAGCGGCACTGAGCAGCACGAGCACGGCGTGTTCCCGAGGGTGCTGTGGCTGACCCCGACCGCCAAGCGGGTGGGGCAGATCGAGCAGGTCATCAAGCGCCTGCCAGCCGATGCCCTGCCACTGTTCCAGGTGGCGTTGCTTGATGACTGGCTCATGGCTCTGACCCAGGGCGGTGGAGATGAGGCGTGAGCGTTGCCCCACTGCCTACCGGCCAGATCCTGATCGGGGATGCTCGGCAGCGTCTCAAGGAGTTGCCGGAGGCCAGCATCGACTGCGTTATCACGAGCCCGCCATACTTCGCCCTCCGCGACTACGGCCACGACGGTCAGCTTGGGCTGGAAGCCAATGTGGACGGTTGGGTGACCAACCTGGCGGACGTCTGCGACGAGATAGCGCGGGTACTCAAGCCGACCGGGTCGCTATTCCTGAACGTCGGGGATGGCTACTCCAACCACGTCCGACAAGGGGCGGCGTTTAAGAGCTTGCTCCTTGGGCCACAGCGGTTGGCAATTGAGCTGGCTCGGCGTGGCTGGATCATTCGGAATCAGGTCATCTGGGCGAAGAAGAACGCGATGCCCTCCAGCGTGACGGATCGGTTCAGCAACGCCAATGAAGTGCTGCTGTTCTGCGTGCGGTCGCGGTTCTACCACTTTGATTTGGATGTCATCCGTGAGCCGCACCTCACGCCAAAGCAACCACGACGGCCGAAATCTCTTGACTACCAGTACCTTCCAAAACATGCGGTGCCAGAAGGCGCGCAAGTCGACCTGAACATGGGCCTCAGCTCGCTCAAGGCTCGCGGACTTGTTGGGCATGCGCTTGGGAAGAACCCAAGCGATGTATGGCAACTGCCCACAGCGGCCTATCACGGCGCGCACTTCGCGACCTTTCCGCCCGCGCTGGTGGAGAAGCCGTTGCTCGCCACCTGTCCGGAACGTGTATGTGAGGCGTGCGGTGTGCCTTGGAAGCGCAAACCCGTCGACCGCAGCCAGCAGCCGCCACGGCTTGGGGCGCTCGTGCCGCGCTGCGAATGCAATGCCGACCATCCGCCAGGCGTGGTGCTCGATCCGTTCCTGGGCAGCGGAACTACGGCGCTGGCTGCAGAGAAGCACGGCCGGCGATGGATCGGGATTGAACTCAATCCCGAGTATGCCGAGCTGGCTGAGGCGCGGCTTGAACGCTGGCGCACGGAACAACAACTACATAACGACAAGGAGAACTAGGCAATGGAAGCAAACGAAACTCAAGGAGGTAGATTTGAGCTGAAACCCAAAACGTCCACCCCAGAACAAGATGCCGAGCGTCAGCGCCACCTCGAAGCCGAGATCTCGCGCGGCATTGAGGACGCCGAGCGCGAACAGCGGGTCATTGACCACCGCACCGCCCGGCGTATCGCCGAACAAGTGCATGGGCCAGACAGCCCGCTGCATATCTTCGCGCATACCGGCGAAGTGCGTCCTAACCCTGACGACGAAGACAACGCCGACCAGCAAGACGGGGTACTCACTGAACTGGTTGGGCTCGTACCAACGTTTCCAGACAAACAAGCTTGGCTGGAGGCCGCGGCGCAGTATGCGCTTTCCCGCGAGGACAATCCGGGTCCGGTGCGCGGCTGGCAGCAGCTCACTGCCGACCCAGAACTTGAAGCGTCGGCCGAGAGCACACCGAAGATCTATGTCATCTCCGTGATCGACCAGCAGGAGCTGCGACAACTCGGTGCCTGGATTGGCGCTGACCAGGATCCAGAAGATCTTCAGGCGACCATTGACTCGCTGGCTGATCGATCTGTCGAGCCTGGAACGGTGGTGTGGGACATATTCGACCACCAAGGTTTTGGCGGTGTGGACGTGTTCGGGCTCATCGACGACGGCGACCCGGAAGCTAGGCTGGCGACCATTTCCCGTGTGGCGCTGGGCATTGCCGAACATAGCCAGCCGTTTGCCAGCTATGTCAGCACCTTCGGTGCCGACCAAGAAGAATGCGCCCAGTTCGAGCGTCGCTACTTGGGCCGCTGGCCCAGCCTGCGGGCATACGTTGAACACATTGCCGATGACCTGGGCTGGCAGGCAGATTTGGATGCCCTACCAGAGCCACTGCGCGACTACGCAGTGCTGAACTACGAAAAGCTGGAGCAACATATCTCCGAGCATGTGACCCTGCTCGGCAGCCCAGATGGTGGCGTGTATGTGTTTGGGCCAGCCTGACGTGGGCTGGGCCTCGTCGGTGCCCTGCGGCCGTATGTCGTCATCCCGAAAGCAAACGAGGATGGCCGGCCGCTCGCACCGAGGAGGTGGTCCACGTGACCGATCCGAAGAACGCTGGCGTCAAGACGCTGGGCGTCAAGCTGGATGATGCGCTGCACAGCCAGTTCTCTCTAGTGGCGGCGCTCGATGAGATCTCGCTCAACGAGGCCGTGCAGAAGGCTGTGCTGCTCTATGTCGAGACCAAGCAGAAGGAGCCGGACTTCGCGGCTCGGGCAAAGGCCAAGCTTGATGAGATCGAGCGAGAGGCTGCGGCCAGGCGAGATGCCATCCAGAGCCTGTTCGGTGGCCAGGTGCCGACCGAAGAAGTCAAGGCACCGAAGAGCACCAAGCGCGGGAGCGACACGAGCGCGTAGGCGCTCAGGTGGAGGGACGGCTTAGTGCCCTCCCTCCACCAACAACACCAGTAATGCCAAGGATTTCCACAGGAAGTGCTGCGAATTCCGCAGCACTTTCCCCGAGAAGTAATAATCTTGTTGTCGAAAGTACTGCAATAATAGAAGAACATTAATATTAGGAGGAACTAATGTAAATGAAAGATCGACATATCTTTTACCAGGGAGAAAGAGGCGATACCCTGCCTGACCCTGGCGCGGAACGTCGCGCCAACGGCGATCTGAAGGGGCAGGAGATGCGATCCAGAAACGACGGTGCGAAACGCGCCGTGATCTATGTTCGCGTGGCAAACGCAGAAAACGGCTCACAGCATTCGATCGAGCGGCAAGCGGTAGCCTGCCGGGAAGTGGCCGAACGGCTCGGGCTGGACATCATCGGCGAGTACCGCGACATTGGCGGCGCCAAGCGACAAGAACTTCGTCGGATGCTCGGCGAGCTGGACTGCGCCAAGCCAAGTTACGTCATAGCCTTGGACTCGAGCCGATTTGGCAGGCGGGTCAACGAAAATCTGGCGGTCAGAGCGTGGTTGGCGGCTGCTGATGTGGAGCCGGTGTTCGTGCAGGGATCGGGCCGTGACCCCCGGGCGTGGCCGTGGCAGTTTCAGGGCGACCCGCTTGAGATTTCGGCGGCGTCGGAGGCCATGCCGCTATGAAGGCTGGACGTGACTACATTCCGGACTACGACGAATCGGAACAAGGTGTTGACCAAGATCTCGTCGTACGCAAGGCCGAAACCGCGCAGAGCATCGCCAACCAGCGCTTGAGGGGCCACATTCGGCTGCAAGTCGTAGACACCATCCGGAACGGTGAACCCACCAGTGAAGCGCTATCGACGCTGAAGCGCCGACCCATGCGCGCGCCGAGAAGAAGGTCCGTGCGGGCAAATGATGCGGTTGACGCGGTCATTTACGCCCGTGTGAGTACCCGCGAGCAAGCTCGTACCGGTGGCGGCGAGGAAGGCTATTCCATCCCGTATCAGAGAAAGGCGAGCCTGGCCAAGGCCTCAGATATGGGCGTGAACGTCATCGACGAGTACATCGACGCCGGAAAGTCAGCCAAGACCGCTGACCGGCCGGAACTGCAGCGGCTGCTTAAGGACATCCGCAAACACCACATCCGCTACGTCATCGTTCACAAGATCGACCGGCTATGCCGCAACAGGGAAGACGACATGGCTATCCGGGTCATGTTCGCCCGCGAAGGCGTCGAGCTCATCTCCTGTACTGAGCACATTACCGACAGCGCTCACGGCCGGTTCGTGCACAACATCATGGCTGACACCGCCGAGTTCTATCGAGAGAACTTAGCTGAGGAAGTCAAAAAGGGACTCTACGGCAAGGCTCGCGAAGGTGGCACGCCGTTTCGCGCGCCGCTGGGCTATCTCAATAACCGAGACATCGTCAATGGCGTCATGGCGTCAACGATCATCTTGGACGAAGATCGTCACGAGCTGATCCGATGGGCACTTAACGAGTTTTCGACCGGCGAATGGGTGGTCTCCGATCTCACGCTCGCTGCGCGTGAGCGCGGGCTGACCAACCGCCCAACAGGTTCACGTCCAGTGGAACCAATCAGCCAGAACACGCTGAACAACATGTTGCGTAACCCGTACTACATGGGAGTTGTGGCTTACGGTGGTGCCTTCTACGACGGAAAACACCAGGCCTTGATTAGCCCGGAGATTTGGCTGAGGATCCAAGACATCCTGGCTGCGCACGCTCACGCCGGCGAAAAGGACCGCAAGCACCCGCACTACCTTCGCGGAAGCATCTTCTGCGGTGGCTGCGGAGCTCGGCTCGTGTACTCCCGGAACCGTGGCCGAGGCGGCATATACGAGTACTTCTTCTGCGTCAAGAAGAAGACCAAGGCCAACAACTGCACGCGGCGAGCCGTGCGACTGGACGCCGTCGAGGAAGGAATCGAAAGGTTCTATGCCTCCTTCCAGCCGCACCCTGAAACCATCCGGGCTCTGCGCGTCGAAGTGATGGAGGAGTTTACGCGGCATCAGGCACAAGCTGACAAGCACGCCGAGCGAGCCCGGCGGCGGATGGCCAAGCTCAACGACGAGCGGACCAAACTGTTGCAGGCACACTACGTGGGGGCAGTACCGCTGGACATGCTCAAGCCAGAGATGGCCCGCTTGACGCGAGAGATCGCTGCTGCCGAGCGGGATACTGAGGCAGCGCTCATCAACGCCAAGACGCTGGAAGACACACTGAACCAGGCCCTGACAATCGCTGCTGACTGCCAGACGCGTTACAGCGCTGCCAAGCCAGCCGTACGGCGACGGATCAACCAGGGCTTCTTCACGAAGCTCTACATTGACCAAGATGGCAGTGTGGAACGGTACGAGCTGACTGAACCATTTGCCCAGCTACTTGAAGGCAGCGTGACGCCTACCAACGATGCAGCGAACATCGATGTAGCAGGTGAGAGTTCTGAAGTTCAGGAACCTGGTTGGAAGCTTCACAGCCTTGGGTCAGCAGATCATGGGGCTGATCTGTTGAACGCAGGTGTGAATAAGGTGGACATGGCTGACTCAGTAAACACCCTTGCAAACCCTGCTGATCATGCGTCACGGGGTGTGAAAGAGCGAGACTGGGTGGGCGCGACAGGGTTCGAACCTGTGACCCTTCGCTTGTAAGGCGAATGCTCTTCCGCTGAGCTACGCGCCCGAGTCCGCCCAAATGCGGGCGGCTCGCGTCATCCTACCCGAGTGCCGCGCGGGCCCTCCCACCCGAGCCTGGTGGGGGTCTCCGGCCCAGGGTGCGCTCCGGGCCCGTACTACCCGAGCCTGGTGAGAGTCCCGGCCCGGGTGCGCTGCAGGCCCGTCCTACTCAAGCGCGGTGAGGGCTTCGCGCCAGGCGTCCTGGTTGCGGGCGCCGGTCAGCTGCAGCTCCGAGAATCGGATGATGCCGGACCGGTCGACGATGAAGGTGCCCCGCTGCGCGCACCCGCGCTGCGCGTCGAACACGCCGTAGGCCTGCGCGACGGCCCCGTGTGGCCAGAAGTCGGACAGGAGGGGGAAATGGTAGCCCTCCTGCCCGGCCCACACCTTGTGAGCGTAAACGGAGTCCACGCTCACGGTGAGGACCCGCACCGACTCGGTGTCGAACGGGCGGTCGCGCAGTGCGGCCAGCTCGCCCTGGCAGGTGCCGGTGAAGGCGAAAGGATAGAAAACCAGGAGCACGTTGTGCCGCCCCAGGTGCGACGACAGCACGATCTCCTGGTTGTTCTGGTCGCGCAGGGTGAAGTCTGGCGCGGTCGCGCCCACCTCCAAAACCATGGTGGTCGGCTCAGCGCTTGGCGCGGGCGGCCTTGGGCGTGACCAGGCGTGCCGCGCTCCAGTCTTTGCCGGCGTTGACCGTCGAGGTTTGGGCGAGGCCGGCGGTGGGTGCCGACTCGGCGATGTCGCTGGGGTCGACGTGCCCAGCGCGACCGGCTTTGGGCGTGAGCAGCCAGACTACGCCGTTTTCGGCTAGTGGGGAGATGGCTTCGACCAGTAGATCGACGAGATCGCCGTCGTCTTCGCGGTACCAGATAAGAACAGCGTCCACGACCTCGTCGGTGTCCTCGTCGACCAGATCTGAACCGCATGCCTCGATCAGGGCATCGCGCAGATCCTCATCGACGTCGTCGTCATAGCCGATCTCCATGATCACCATGTCCGGCGCGATGCCAAACCGGTCCGCCAGGCTTCTACCCTCTCCCGCCTGGCCAGCGGTCGCGTTCACTGTTCCGTGCCTCCTACTCGAAAGGAAAGTGCGTGCTTTTGATTGTGCGTAGTCCACACAGTTCTGGCCACTAACGCAAGTGGCACACCGGCGTGGTCGGAAGAAAAGTCAAGCCGACAGGAGCGCCTGTGCCGCGCGCTCAATATCGCTCTCCGACACCAGCACCAGCTCGGCGGCCGGTCCGAGCGGCAGAAACGTGTCCACCGCGGCGACCCGTCGGGCAGCTCCAACATAGCCCGCGTCGACGAGCGCCGCGAGGACGCCCTCGGCCACGCCGCCCGTGCGCCGGGTCTCGTCGACCACCAGCACCCGCCCGGTGAACGAGGCCTCCCGCACCAGGTCGGCCACTGGCAGCGGCGCCAGCCAGCGCATATCGACGACGCGGCAGCCGTGCCCCTGCTCGGCCAGGCGCGCCGCCACACGCAGCGACATGTGCACGCCGTTGCCGAACGAGACGATCGTGAGCTCGTCACCCCCGCCGAACGGGTAGACCCGCGCCCGCCCGACCGGCACATGCGACTCGGCCCACCGTTCGGGCGGGGTGTATCGGGCCAGCCAGGCGCCGTCGCCCGCCTCGTGCAGGTCACGCGTGTGGTAAAGCGCGATGGGCTCAAGGAACGCGCTGATCGTGCCGTCCACCTCGGCCGCCGCGACGCATGTGCGCAGCAGCTCGGCCGCGTCGTCTGGCCGTGCCGGGACCGCTATCACCAGCCCTGGGATGTCGCGCAGCACCGCCACCGAGTTGTCGTTGTGGAAGTGGCCGCCGAAGCCCTTCTGATAGGCCAGCCCGGCGATCCGCACGACCATCGGGTTGCGATAGGCCCCGCCCGAGAAGAACCTGATGGACGCCGCCTCACCGCGCAATTGATCTTCTGCGTTGTGCAGGTATGCCAGATACTGGATCTCGGGGATGGGCAGCAGCCCGCTCAGTGCGGCGCCGCTCCCGAGCCCCAGGATCGACGTCTCGTCCAGCAGCGTGTCGAAGACGCGCGCCGGCCCGAACCGGTCGCGCAGCCCCTTGGTCACCCCATAGACGCCGCCCTTGCGGGCCACGTCTTCACCGAACACCAGCGTCTGCGAATGGCTCACCATGATGTCGGTCAGCGCCGCGTTGATGGTCTGCGCGAGCGTGAGCGGCCCGCCGTGCTCGGGCATCCGGCCGGAAAACGCCAGCTCCCGTTGCGAGTCAGCGGTTTTGGTGACCGCGTTGGCCACGCGCAGCGGGCGGCGCGGGGCGAGCGGGCCGACGACCTCGGCCGCGGTGGCGAACTTCGGCTCGAGGCGCACCTGCTCGGCCGCCTGCGCCACCCGCCACCCGGTCTCGTCGTAGCGGCTCAGCAGCTCCATCGGCGAGGCCACGCCCGCCTCCGCGAGCAGCCGGGCCGTGCTCAGCAGCGGGTCGAGCGCGAGGTCGTGCTCGATCTCGGCCTGTGTGCGGTAGGCCTGCTCGGCATCCGCCCCCGCGTGGCCCATCAGCCGGACCATGCGTAGGTGCAGCACGGCCGGGCGCCGGTGCCGCCGCACCCACGCGACCGCGGATCGGGCCACGGCGTAGGTCTGGGCGAGGTCGCACCCGTCGGCGAAGTAGTAGCGCAGCCCGGGCCGGGCTTTGAGCGCCGCGCCGACCCAGCCGGGCGGCGTGCGCACGCTGATGCCCAGCCCGTTGTCCTCGCACACGAACAGCAGCGGCAACCTTAGGCCTGTGAAGTCGGACCAGCCGACCGTGTTGAACGCGGCCGTGGCGCTCGCATGGTTGATCGACGCGTCGCCGAACGAGCACATGGCGATCGCGTCGCGCGGCCACCTGGGGCTGGCCTCCTTGCGCGCCCGCTCGAGCCCGAACGCGAGGCCCATCGCACGTGGCAGGTGCGAGGCGATCGTCGAGGTGGTCGGGATGATGTGCATGTCAGGGTTGCCGAAGTCTTTGTGCCGGCCACCGGCGGCCGCGGCGACCAGCCCGCGCAGGATCTCGCGCACCGGATCGACCTTGGCGTCCGCCAGCTGCCCCGCCCGGGCGCAGAAGAACGCGCCCGAGCGATAGTGCAGCAGGGCCGGGTCGGTCGGGCGCAGTGCCGCGGCCACCGCGGCGTTGCCCTCGTGCCCGGCTGACCCGATCGTGTAATAGCCGGCCTCGCGCTGGCGCAGTCTGCGCGCCGTCAGGTCGAGGTGCCGGCTGGTCAGCTGGGCGTCGAAGAGCTCGAGGGCCTGTGCCTGGCTCAACGGTTCGAGCAGGTCGGACCGGTTGTCAGCGTCGAGGTCCGCGATCCCCTGGCGCAGGCGCTCCTCCACAAGCTCCGTCACTCAACGAATAGTAGTGCCCGCTTTCCGAGCAGTCCTCGCAGCGCGATGACATGCAGGGCGATGGCGAGTGGGACGGCGGTCGCCGGGATCAGCACGAGCGGCGCATCGGTAGCGGCCAATGTGGACGGTTGCAGCAGCGCGCCCAGCGCCAGGGCGACCACCAGGTCCAGGATTCCCAGCGCGTGGAACCAGAGCAGGCCCGTGCGGCCGGATACGAACGGCGCGGCCACGCCGACGGCGATGTCGCCCAGCCCGGCCGGGATCGCGAACGCGGGCGGGAGCAGACCCTGCGCCATGGCGATCAGGAACACGCCGCCCACGACGCGGAGGACCTGCGGCCGCGCAAGTTGGGCAGGCGTGGCGGGCGTGCGCCGGAGCAGTAGCAGCGCCGCGGCCAGTGCGCCGGTTACCGCGAGCGGGACAAAGACCGCCGTGGGCCCGATGACCGCGCTGAGCACCGCAGTGGCCCCGACCCAGGCCGGCCACACGACGGCGAGGAGGCGTCTCTTGGCAACGAATGCCGTCGCCAGGGGCAACCCGATGACTCCGATATAGACGAGAATCTCAATCATGGTGAACACTATGTTCGGCAACGCACACGGTGTTCAATAAATAAACCCGGGGGCTTCATCCGGTACCGAATAAAAGCGAAAGGTTGTCCGGAAAAGATGGCCGAACACGACCGGAGGGTCCGCCGCACCCGCCGCACGCTCCAGGAGTCGCTGACCTCGCTCATCCTCGAGAAGAGCTACGAGCGCATCACCGTGCAGGACGTCCTCGACCGAGCCGACGTCGGCCGCTCCACCTTCTACACCCATTTTCGCGACAAGGACACGCTGCTGATGGCGTGCTTCGACGGTGTGCGCGAGGAGTTGCTACGCGAGTTCAGTGAAGCGGGCGACGCCGACGCAGAACCGCTCTTCCTGCACGCGCACCGGCATCGCCGGGTCTACAAAGCCTTGTGCGGCAAGAAGAACGGGGGCGGCATGGTCCACGTCCAGCTCAAGCGGATGATCGCCGACGCGGTGCGGAGGCAGCACGAGACGAGCGGCTCGGATCTGCCCGCCGACGCGGTCGCCGAATACCGCGCGAGCGCCACCCTGGGCCTGCTGATGTGGTGGATCGACACCGACTTCCGGGAGCCGGTGGCCCGCGTTATCCGGTTACACCGGCGTCTGGCGGGGTCGCAGGCTGAGGCTGTGGTTGAGGCTGTGGCTTCGGTGCCATGATCCGGTCCAGCAGATCAAACCCCGAGCCGACCGCCACACCGATCAGAATCGCCAGCCCCGGCAGCACCCCGAACGCCCAGAACTGGTCAAAGCCCTCCACGGCCAGCCAGGTGTTCAGCAACACGACGAGCGCTGTGGCCAGGACCGTGCCGGCGATGGGGCCCCGTCCGTTGCCCGCCAGGCTCACGCCGGCGAGCAGCGCGATGGCCAGCGCCACGAACAGCCGCGACACGTCGCCGGAGAAGAAGGAGATGCCCAGGTAGGAGGTGAGCACCACGCCGGACAGCGCGGCCAGCACGCTCGACCCCACAAACCCGGCCAGCGAGCCGACAACCCGGTGCTCGCCGACGAACGAGCGCACCTTGGGCACCAGGAACAGCAGCCCGCCGCCGATCGACGTCACCACGAACAGCAGCGTCCACAGGGCCGCGCTGAACCCGCCCGGGCGCTGTGCGCCGACGAGAGGGATGCCGCGCGCGTCGGACAGTGCCAGCGCGATGCCCGTCAGGAGGGCCAGCCCGCCGAGCGACACGGCCCACGCGGGCGCCTTGAGCACGCCGGTGATGGCGCCGAGCACCAGGCCGATGATCACGGCCAGCACGACCACGACGGCGCCCGCGAGGATCGCCGGCCAGTCTTCCTGGACCAGTTTGGCGTAGGTGACGCTGGACAGCGCGGCGGTCCCGGCGACGGCGAGGTTGGGTGCGCCCACGCGCACGGACAGCGCGAAGCCCGTGGCCAGCAGGCCGGTCGAGGCAAACGGGTACCAGAAAGAAAGGCCCAGGCTAAACGACGTGCTCGCCATCAGGACGCCGGCGACCACGATGGCGAGCAGCAGGAGGAGGCCTTCCCAAGCGAGGCGGGGAAGCAACATAGAGGTGACTATAGATGATTTTGGACTTCTATGGACGGTCCTGATTGGAGGCCGACGACCCGGACGAAACCGCCTCGGCACACCATTCCAGCAGGATCTCGCTGCCCTGCTTGGAGAAGTCGTGCTCCTCCTGCGACCGGCACACCTGCGACAGCACGACCTCGGTGCGCCCGTCGCCCGCGTCCACCAGCTCGAGCTCCATCGCGCTCGGCTCGTCCTGCCCCGGCACGTCAACCTTGGTCACCAGCCGGCGGCCCGGCTCGACATCGCCGTAGGTCCCCGCCATCGGCGACTCCGACCCGTCCGGGGTCACCATCGTGACCTGCCACGCGCCACCCGGACGCACGTCCAGCGACCCGGTGCCCGGCTTGGCGTGGAACAGCTTCTCGAACCCGTCAACCTCGGTCCACGTGGACCACACCGCGTCGCGCGGCGCGTCGATGACCTTCGTGACCCGGTAGGCGAATGCGCTCATGATGACGTCTCCTTCAGCAGTGAACCGTGGTGTTCGCTGGTGTAGACGGGCGGTCCGGGCGAGACTCATCGGAACCGCGCGAACTTTTTCGCCGTCGGACCCGGGCATGTGGTGGCGACCCCCGGCCGTGCTCGCGACGATCCTCGCATCGTTCCCCCTGTGGGAAGAGCTCTCGGCCGTCGAAATCGGTGCGGCACTGTGTTGCACAGGGCCTTCAACCCGCGCGAGCCCATGATGATCTACTGAGCGAGGTGGTCGGGCCGGAGGAATGTTTCGGTTGCGGTGCAGGCCTTTCAGGCCGAGCGGGCCGGATCGGGTCCTCGGGTGGCTGTGTCGGGGTCCAAAGTGGACCGTGGCAGCCGCGGCTTGTTCCACGGGTGCGCGGGTCGGCGGAGGGGCGTCGGCTCACACCGCTGTCGCGCGGCGGCGGCCGGGCTGCGCCGTAGAGTGGGCGGGTGCTGGATGTGCTGGAGTTCGGTGACCCGACGGCCGCCGCGGGTGGCGGCATGCTCATCGTGCTGCTGCACGGCTGGGGGGATACGGCCGAGGGCATCGCGTCGCTGGCCCCGGCGATCGCCCCGCCCGGTGCGCGGGTGGTCGTCCCGCAGGGCCCGCTGCCGCACGGCTTGGGTGGCCGGGCGTGGTGGGATCTGGATTCGGCGGACCGTCCGGCGTGGGCGTGGAGCACCGAGCTTCCTGCCGGGCACCGGGCGCATGCCGGAGTTCTTGCCGCCCGGCTCGCGGTGCTCGAGTTGATCGGCGGGCTGCGCGCCCGGCACGAGCCGGATGCGGTTGCGGTGGTGGGTTTCTCGCAGGGCGCCATGCTCGCCCTCGATGCCGGGCTGCAGCACCGGTCCGGGGTGGACCGGGTGGCCGCGCTGTCGGGGGTGTTGCTGGCCGATTCGGTGCCGGCGCTGCTGCGACCGCCTGCCGATCCGCCCCTGTTTCTGTTGGCACACGGCGAGGCCGATGACCAGATCCCGCTGCGTGGTGGCCAGACCGCCCGGGATCTGTTGCGCCGGCACGGTTGCGCCGTGGAGTGGCTGCCCGTCGCCGCGGGCCACGACGTCCCGGACGAGGTCGCGGCGGCGGTCCGGGCGTTCCTGTCCTAGTCCTGAAGCCGCGCGCGGATCTTCGCCAGGACCGCTGCGGCGGCGTTGCCGCTGAGCCGGCAACACCGCCGAGGCAAGGTCCTCCACGCCTGCGCGGGTGGCTGCGGCAGGGCTATTGGTTGGGGCAGAGCACGGCTTCGGCGGCCTTGTTGATGGCGTCGCCCACGGCCATGGCCTGCTCGTTATCGATCTTCAGCGTGACGGCCACCGCGAACTGAACCCGGCCGTCGGTCGTGGAGTAGGTCACGGAGTTGATCCCGGGCATGCCGCCCGAAGCCGACGCGACCGTTCCGCCGCACATGCTCGGGAACGGCCGGGGCATCTGTCGCTGCAGGTCCTCCGGCAGCAGCCGGCCCTGGTTGAGCGCGCGGTAGAAGGCGCTGACGTCGTGCGCGGTGGAGATTGCTCCTTCGGCGCCGATGGTGGCGTTGAGCCGGTCGACGTCGCGGGGTATGCCGTTGGCGTCGGGGTAGTAGCCGTGTCCGTGCGGACCCTTGATTTGGTCGGAAACCTTGGTGGCCAGATAGCTGTGGTTCATGCCGAGCGGGGCGAACAGGCGCCGCGTGAACTCGCCGGCCCGGTCGTGGCCGGTCAGCCGCTCGATGATCATGCCGAGGAGGACGTAGTTGGTGGTGGAGTAGCGGTACTCTCCCGGCTCGCCTTGGCGGGGAACGGTCCGTGCGGCCTTCACCAGGTCGATCGGGCGGTAGGCGGTGGTGAAGTCGAAGACGTCGAACTGGCCGCTCTCGATGAAGTCGGGGATGCCCGAGGTGTGCCGGATCAGCTGCCGGATGGTGATTTCGTCGGCCCGCTGCACCCAGTCGTGCTCGGCCACCTCGGGCAGGACGTCACTGAGCTTGTCACCCAGGCGAAGTTTGCCCTCCCCGACCAGTTGCAGGATGATCGTGGCCTCCATGAGCTTGGTTTGGGAGGCGATGCGGTAACGGGAATCCGCGGGGATGCGCCCGCCCTTGCCATCGAGCAGGCGCGAGCCGGAGGTACCGTGGTCCACCCGCTTGCCGTCGACGTACGCCTCTGCGATGGCCCCGACCACCCCGTCGGTCTTTGCCAGGTCCTGTATCGCCCGCTGGACGTTGCCCAGCTTGCCCTGGCCGGCGGCGGTTGCCGGTCCCGCGAGGCTCGCCGCCAGCACCGCGCACGCCACCCCGACGGCCGTGCCAACGGCTCTCCGCCACCGCATTGCTGAGATCCTCGTCATGGTCAAACTCCCTCGACAATCAGCTTCCGGGCCAGGCCCGGGATCCCCCGGATGCTTTCTGGCTCGTGGCGAGTCGTGGTCATAGTCACGGTCAATCACCCGTTCCTTCGTGGATTGCGACGGTGACCAGATCTACCTGCCGACGCCGATCGGTGGGCGATCGGCGACCCATACGCGTTTCATATCCGGGCGTTGCGATACTGCCCGGATCCGCGTGTTCCTGGCCGAAGACGAGCGACTCCTCGCCGGATGAATCGCTGCGGGGCTGCGCAAGCACGGCTTCGCCGGGGACGTCGCCGGCGGCGACCGGACCGCTCTGGATGTGGCATCGTGGACGGGTGCTTCTGGATGGGCTGTGGCTGCGCTATTCGCGGGGCGGGCCGTGGGTGCTGCGCGGCATCGACGCCGTGGCCGCGCCCGGTGAGGTGGTGGTGCTCAGCGGGCGCAACGGCGCGGGCAAGTCGAGTTTGCTGCAGATCGTGGCCGGTGTGCTGACGCCGGCGCGCGGGCGGGTGCGTGACCGGCCACGGCGCGTCGGCTGGGTACCGGAAAAATTTCCCGCGGATCAGCCTTTCACGGCCCGAGAGTACCTGGGGTATATGAGCCTGGGTGCCGCGTCCCTCAAGGATATCGATGGCTGGCTGGAGCGGCTGGGCATGGCCGCCTACGGTGATACGCGGCTTGGCGAGCTGTCGAAGGGGACGGCGCAGAAGGTGGGCTTGGCCCAGGCGATGCTGATCGAGCCGGAGCTGCTGATCCTGGACGAACCGTGGGAGGGTCTGGACGCCGCGACCCGCGATCTGGTGCCCGGCCTGGTGCGGCAGGTGGCGCTGGCGGGCGGCACGGTCCTGATCAGCGACCATCGCGGGGAGACGGCCAGGCTTCCCGGTGCTACACATTGGACGCTGGAGGAGGGCAAGCTCAGGGTGGCGGCCGATGCGGCGGCCGATGCGGCGGCCGATGCGGCGGGTGATGCGGTGGACGGTGCGGGGCACAGCATCATCGAGATCGCGGTGCCTGCGGCCCGGGCGGCGGCGACCGCGGAGGAGTTGCGCGCGGCCGGGCACGACATCATCGGGATCAGGGTGAAGGCGTGAAAGCGTTGATGCGCATGCGGTTGCGCGGGTTTGTGCGGTCGGGCCGGGCGCTGGCGCCGATGGCGGGCGCGCTGGTGCTGATCGGCATGGCTTACGGCGGCGGGGCGGCGCAGCCGGGCGAGGCGTATGGGTTCACGGCGATCGTGATGTTCCCGGTCCTGGCCTGGCAGACCAAGATTATCCTTGATGGCGAGCCTGACGTGCAGCGGCGCCTGGCCAGGGTGGCCGTTGGTTCGGCGGGGCGCGAGCTGGCCAGTGGGTTGCTGGTGGCGGCGATCGCCGCGGTGGGTTCGACGGCGGTCGCGCTCGCCCTCCCTTGGCTTATCGGAGGCATTTCGGTGCCGGCCGACGGCTCGCTGGGACGCCAAGTGGCGCTTGGGGTTTGGGCGCATCTGCTGGCGATCCCGCCCGCGGTCGCGCTCGGCGGGCTGGCCAGCCGGGCGATCACCCGTAACGCCGGCCGCGGGGCGATTGCCCTGCTGACGGGGGTGGTGTTGGCGATCGTGTTCGGGCTCAAGGGTTCGCCGGTGATGTGGCTGGCGCCGCCGCTTCTGCCTGCCGCGCGCTTGGCCGCGGCACACCATCCGCCCGCCGTGACCAGCGCCGGGCTGCTGCTGACCGTGCAGGGCGTGCTGTGGGCGGGGGTCGCGATCGCGCTGTACGCCCGCCTGCGCCGGACCCGTTCTTGAGAGGCCGATGAGTTTGGGGCTCGGGGCTCGTCTTAGTAGGTGTCAGATCATCATTTGCAGAGGAGCTCATCGTGATGACGACCAACGACTTGACGGGCCAATATGCCGAGGTCAACGGCGTGAACCTGTACTTCGAGACGCACGGGGCAGGGCGCCCGCTGATCCTGTTGCACGGCGGGCTCGGCTCCGGGGAGATGTTCGCGCCGATCCTGCCAATGCTGGCCGAGGGGCACCGCGTCATCCTGGTTGACCTGCAGGGCCACGGCCGCACCGCCGATGTGGACCGGCCGCTGGATGTCCGGCTGATGGCCGACGACATCGCCGCGCTCATCGACCATCTTGGGCTGGACCGGCCCGACGTTGTGGGCTTTTCGCTCGGCGGCGGTGTGGCGCTGCAGACGGCCATCAAGCATCCGGAGAAGGTGGGCCGCGCGGTGGTGGCCTCGGCGCACATCCGCCGCGACGCCGTGTATCCGGAGATGCTGGAGCAGCAGGGGCAGGTCAGCGCGGCCGCGTTCGAGTTCCTGCGGGAGACCCCGATGTATGAGCTGTATCAGCGGGTTGCCCCGCGCCCCGAGGATTTCCCGCGCCTGCTGGACAAGATCGGAGCGGCGATGGCGGTGGATTTCGACTTCACCGACGACGTGCGCGGCCTGCGGGTGCCGACGCTGATCGTGGCGGCAGACGCGGACATGGCGCCGCCGAGCCACTATGTCGAGTTTTTCGCGGCGCTCGGCGGCGGGTTGCGCGACGGCGGCTGGACGGGGGAGGGGCGGCCCAAGGGCGGGCACGCGCTGGCCATCCTGCCCGGCGTGACGCACTACAACCTGGACGAATCACCGCTGTTCGCGGCGGTCACGCGCGCCTTCCTGGACAGCTGAAGCGGGTGGAGGGCGACGCGCCGCGCGGGTTGCCCTCTAGACTGCTCGGGTCCCTCGGAGGTCCCAAGCATGTCCCCTCGCATCATGGTCCTCGCGGCCGCGCTCGTTGCCGCGGCCGTGCTGGTCGCGTGCGCCAAGCCGCGCATGGAGTCGCCGCAGGCGCTGGACGCGTCGCCCACAGCGGTCCCCTCATCGTCCCCGAGCCCGAGTGCCAGCCCGAGCCCCAGTCCGAGTCCCAGCCCGAGCCCGTCGCGCAAGCCGAGCCCGAAGCCGAGCGCCACGCTGAAGAAGTCGGTGCCGGCGGGCGGCGACATCCCGCCCTCGGTCGCGCCCACGCCAAACGATGGTGTGCCGGCACGCGGCGCCGGGACGTTCGCCATCGCGAGCGGCGGCACGGACATCGTGGGCACCGGCGCGACCCTTGTGAAATATCGGGCCGAGCTGGAGGAGGGCATCGACTGGGGGACCTATACCCCTTGGACCGCTTCGGGTTTCGCCTCCACGGTCGATCAGATCATCGCCAATCCGCGCGGCTGGACCCGCTCCGCGGAGGCGCCGATCACCAACCCCGACGAGCACATGACCGCGGCATCGTGGTCGTTTCAACGGGTCAGTGGCGATGACTACAGCGTGCGGGTGCGCCTGGCCACTCCCGAAACCGTCGATCGCCTCTGCGGCGCGGCCGGTGTGAGCACGCGGGGCCTCTATTCGTGCCGATTCGGGACCACCATAATGATTAATCTCCGTCGCTGGCTGAACGCGGCGGTCGGCTTCCCGATGGACGCCCCGGCATACCGGCACATGGTGATCGACCACGAGATGGGGCACTACCTAGGGTTTGACCACATGAAGTGCCCGGGGTCGGGCAGGCTCGCGCCGGTCATGCAGACGCAGACGATCGCGCTCAACGGCTGCACGCCCAACGCCTACCCGTTCACGGCCGAGGGCGTTTTCGTGACCGGCACCTGGACGGCTTCATAGTGGTGTCGTGGGATCGGCTTCACGGTGCCCACGGGCCCGTGGGCGAGATGCCGATGTGGCTGCGCGGCTTGCGCAGCGACGACGCCGCGGTGCGCGTCGAGGCCCGCGCGCGCGTGTGGGACGCGGTCTATCATCAGGGGACCCGTTGGCAGGCAAGCGGTCCGGTCGTGCCGTTTCTCGTCGGGCTGATCGACGATCCGTCCACTCCGGACCGTCTCCAGATCCTGCGCATTTTGAACGGTGCGGTGACGGGGGATCGGCGCGACGAGGACCTCCCGTTCGACCCCGACCAAGCCCTGGCCGAAGCGTCCACCATCACCGAGGAGGGGATGGCGCGCCTCATCGCCCGCATTTACCACAACGACGAGCCGCTGGGCGAGGACGAGGAGGACGAGTTCATCCCGCTCGGCGACGCCGCGGCTGTGCGGTGGGAGCGTGACGCCTGGGATGCCGGTGCCGCGCACGTCGACACGATCGCCGGCTGGGTCGGCGACGCCGATCCTGAGCTCGCTGCGCAGGCCGCGGCGCTGCTGGCGTGGCTGCCCGTGACGCCGCGCTCGGTCGAGGCGCTGCTGTCTGGATCGGCCAGCGCCAATCTGACGCTCGCCCACCTGCCGGCGGCCGATCCGCGCATCGACCCGCACCTGCGGCGCCTGCTGGGCTCGGCCGACCGGGCGGTGTCGGTGACGGCGGCCGTCGCCCTGGCCTATCGCCTGGGCGAGGTGATGCCGGAAGAGGCATTCACCGTCCTGGTCGAGGCCAAAGACGATGATGATTTGGTACCGGCGGGAGTCGCCGGCTGGGACCGTGCCCTGCGTGGTTTCGTCTCCCTTGCGCTGCAACGCATTTAGCCGACCGCGGGGGCAGCGGTGTATGGGGCGATCAGCGTGTCGACGAGGGTCTCCTCGTCCGGCCAGACGACCACCGGGCGGGCCTGGCGCAGTGTGGCCAGCCCGTGCAGTCCGGCCCACAGGCACAGCGTGGACGTGAAGACGCCGGAGGGCTCGACGCCGCAGCCGAGCAGCACGCCGGCCATGACGGCCAGTGCCTCCGCGCCGGGCCGCTCCCGATCCTCGATCGGCCTGGACAGCTTGCCGAAGTTGATAGGTGCCGTGAACATCACGTGGTATGCCTCGGCGTTGTCGACCGCGAAGCGCAGATAGCGCAGGCAACCCGCGCGGAGCTGGTCGGCCGGGCGCTCGTGCTCGCCGATGGCCTCGCGTAGCTCGGTGGCGAGTTTGCCGAAGTAGCGCTCGTACACGGCCAGCAGCAGGGCCATCTTGTCGGGGAAGTGCAGGTAGATGCTGGTGGCCGCGATGCCGACCTCGCGGGCGACGGCGCGCAGCGACAGGCTCTCGTGCGTGGCGCCGTCGGCCAGCAGCCGGTCGGCGGCCGTGATCAGATCCTGGCGCAGTTGGTCTCCGGCGCCGCGCCTGTTGCGCACGCGCCGCTCGTCACGCGGTTGGTCCATGTGCTTGCCGTTCTATGTGGACACCGTAAGGCTACGGCGTAGCCGTACGAAAAGTATGCGCCTTTAGGCTAAAGAGAACAAGTGATCACCGAACACCGGCCACTCTGTGCGCAGTCGTGTCCGTGTGTGGGGACTGGCCACCGCTGACTATGACCGCTTGAACTGAGGAACGCACAGAGGATTGACGCTCGCGGCGGCGGACGTCGACGATAGAGCGGGCCTGCATTTTCGCTAACGGGTGACGGGGAGGCGGATAGTGCTGCTTGAATCCTTCCCCGTCGTGCAGGTCGTTTCCCTTGAGCCAACGGCCCTTTTCGGCTGGTCGGGGATCGGGCAACGGGCTCGCCTGCTTCCGCCTAGGCAACCCGGCACCGTCCGCGTCTTCGAGATCGACGGCGATCACATCCCTGAGCGCTCCGGGCCACAGAGCCGCAACCTCTCCCTGATCGCCAAGGCCGGCTCCGTGTCGGTGGTCGACGTCCTGCCCCGGACGCTGGAGATGACGGTGCCGCTGACCGGTCCGGTCGACGTGCCGAGCTGCCGGCTCAGGCTGGGCTTTCGATGCCAGGTGATCGATCCCACCATCGTCGCGCGGGACCACCTGATCGACCTGCCGGCCGCGCTTGGCGTCTACTTCAGCCAGCACCAGCGGCTTCGATATCCGTTTGACGTGTCCACTTTGGAGCGCCTCAAACAGCGCCTGAACACTCAATTCAGTGTGCGGCCGATCAGGGTCGCGGGGATGCGGATAGATCCCGAGTTTATGTTCGTCGATGTTGACCCGCCGCTCGGCCCGCTGGAAACCAGGATGGACCATGCCCGACGAGAACACACGACCACAGGACACTGATCCGCCGGCACGCGACACCGAGTCGCCCACCGCGCCGCGCGCCGAACCGTCCCATGAACCGTCCACCGAGCCGCGGACCGAGCCGCGGACCGAGCCGCGGACCGAGCCGCCGACCGAGCCGCCGACCGAGCCGCCGACCGAGCCGATCGTGGCCGAGCGGGTCCCGGCTGAGCCCGCGCCTGTCCCCACTGCCGGCGGTGGCGAGGCGGGATTCGACGGCAGCCGCCGGTTCGCGCGGATCGCGGGGCGCCCGGAGCCCGACGAGCTGCCGAGCAAATGGGATCCGGGACGTTTCCTGCGCCGGTTCGCCGGGGTCGACGAGCGGTTGATGGCCTGGGTCCCGCAGGAACGGGCAAGGTACACCGGCATGGGCGGGGCGGTCCTGTTCACCTCGATGATGGCCTTCGTGTCGATGACGGCCGCGCTGGCCATCGCCTTCGACACCCGATCGCCCGTCATCGTGCTGCTGGCCGGGCTCTGGTTCCTGCTCATCCTGAACTTCGACCGATGGCTCGTCTCGTCCCCGTTGCCCGAACGCGGCTACATGCGCGTGCCGACCATCCTCGCGCGCACGGCCATGGCGTTTGTCTTCGGCATCGTCATCGCCGAGCCGCTGGTGCTGGTGGTCTTCGACTCGGCGGTCGAACAGAAGGTACAGGAGGTACGCGCCGAGGAACTCAAGGCCTACGAGGGCAAGTGGCTGGCCTGCAACCCCGATCCGCAAACGCGTGCCGGTGCGCAGCCGGCGACCGGCCCCGCTCCGGCAGCCTCCGCATCGCCGGTCGCCTCCGCTCCCGCGGCCGTGCCGACGCCGGCCAGTGGTTTGGACTGCACCGAGTTTCCCGGTCCGCCCCTGAACAACATCACCCAGTTGGTCAGCTCACGCGATCAGCTCGCGGTCCAGCTCAGCGGCATCGAGTCCCAGCTGGCCGTGCTGACACCGCAGCATCAGGCGCTCGTCCAGGCCGCCGTGAACGACTGCAACGGCGCCACCGGCCACTACGGCCTCGGCCCGGTGTGCCGCCAGCTCAGCGCGCTAGCCGACCAGTTCAAGGCGACCCACCAACTCGATCAGCTCTCGCACAAGGCGGGCGAGCTGCGCGCCCAAATTCAGCAGCTCAACGATGAGATTCCCAAACAATCGGCATCCTGGGGGAAGGTGCGCGACGAGCACATCGCCAAAAAGGTCGCGGAGTGGAGCCAGGGCCGCGGGGACGTAGGCCTGCTGGAGCGGATCGAGGCGCTCAACCTGCTGGCGGGCAAGCACATCGCCCTGTTCTTCGGGATCTGGGCGGTCCGTCTGCTGTTCATCCTCGTCGACCTGGCCCCGGCGCTGCTCAAGTTCACATCCGGCCACACCACCTACGACCGGCTTGTCGCCGCCGACAACAGGCTCGGCGAGTTGCGCAGGGGCGCGCGTCGCGTCGAGGAGCAGGCCGAAGCCGAGGCCTGGGCGGAGGACTACCGCGAAGACCTTGCCGTGGCGCAGGCGCGACTCAGGGCGCAACGCACCGCCGAATACGAGTCCATTATGGACGATCTGGATGGGCGGCTGGGCCAGGAGCCGCCCGGCGGCACCGTCCGATCTGGCCAGCCCTTGGGCCAGCCGACCTTCACCTATCTGAGACGCCCAAGCTGAACCATCTAGATGAGGTGACACTCGCCCGAAAACGGCGGGCGGGTGCCACCCTCTTGACTGCGGATGAGTATGAAGATCGAAATATTGGACGTCTCCTTTCGGTGCGGCAGGCGAACTGCGGCAGAATCTGTTGCCACTTTGCGCTGTCTGCATTCTGGCCTACCTGGCCGCGCTGCTTCCGGCAGTGGTGCAGACCACCCGGACCGCCACCTACGGGTTCCTGGACGTGGCCGTGGCTGTCAGCGGCCTGGCGGCCCTGATCGCATATGTCGTCGCCGGCTGGCTGCTCGGGCTGGTCGCGAGGACCGCTTTCGTTGCGCCGGTGGCGTTCGCGCTTACCATCGCCGGCTACAACGGCGACAAGCTGGCCGCTGTGGCGCCGGTGCTGCACATCTCGCCGACCCTTGGCTTGCATGAGTCTGGCCCTCTCGTGACGTTCCGCATCGCCTTCTTTTGACAGTGATCGTGGTGAGTCTCGCGGCCGCCTCGGGAGTGCTGGTCAACCGTCAGTTTCACCGCACGATCTCGGCTCCACAGCGCGCGGCGGTGTGGCTGGTGCCGCTGGCCCTCGCCGGGTTGGGCGTGGGCCGCACTCCGGCAACGCACCGGCCGCGAAGGTGGTCGGTCACCGCGACGCCGGCAGACGCCTTCCGAGTCATATCTCCCGCCCAGGTTGATCGCAAGCGGGCGAACGCATGGACCCGCTCAATGTCGCTTGTGGACAGTTCCGGCCGGCCTGGCATCCGGCACCACGTGTATGACAATCATCGGGTTCACGTGGCCGACACTGTTCTTGTCCGCCAACGGTGCCGGCAAGTCCAGCACATATCCGCGTGCCCGTCGTCCGGGTCATGCGGCGCGTTCGGCCCAGGCGGTCCAGGCGCGCATCCAGTCCTCAGAAGCCACCAAGTAGGCTAGCGGCCGCGTGCGGATGGCTCCGCGGCTGGCGTCGTGCCAACGCTGCCAGGCAACCTGCGCCGGACGGCTCGCGACATTGGGGCCAAGCCCGGTGCAATACAACAAGGTCTCGGCGATGGCGCGCTCTCGCAGGCCGTCGTCGCCGCGGAACCATGCGGCCCGCTGCTGCAGGGCGCCGAGGTGGGACATGACACTTTGCATGGCGTGTTCGGCTTGCTGCGCGGTCTGGTCGGCCAGATCCATCTGGCGTCGCACCGCCGCCCGCCAGAGTCTGAACCAAGTTCGCCTTACCCGAGGCCTGGGTCCACCTTCGGTGCGCCACTGTTCGAATTCAAGGCTGGATTGCAGGACGATGTCGGCAAGTGCGCGATGAGGCTCCCCTTGTGGCTCATCGCCGGGTGACTCGGGCTCCCACAGATCCTCCTCGGGCACCAGCGGCGGTAGTTGCCGTGTAAGCAACGGCTCGACGTCGGTGACCGTGTCTATGCTGACCTGACCGGGATCCCACTTGTGGGCCAGGATGCGGACCTCGACGGCGCCCCGGTCGCACTGTGCCGCCCACCACTCGGTGCCGGCCCGCACGATCTCGGCCGGGACCGGTTGGCCGTCAAGGATTATGGTCGCGTCGCCGTCGACAAATTCGATGCCCGTGACGTCCTCTCCCTCCTCTCGCATCCAACCTCCCCATCCAGGCAATATCGGTCCGCGGTCCAAGCCTGCAAAGACGTCGTCACAAGCATCAACGTCAAGCAGATGCGTCAGCCCAAGGCCGCAGCGGCAGATTTCGCACACAAGCCCAAAGTGGTGCCGTGGGGACTCGAACAGGTCTGTCATCGTGTGGGCCTGCTACACGCAGTCCAATACGGCGCAACGGCATGCGATCCGGCTCGAGCGACGCCCGTCGCGTCGGCCCGGGATTGTGCGGAGACCGTCCAAACTGGACGGTCTCCGGTTTAGTGCGAGCTCTGGGCGACGGCAGGAATCGCCAGCGAGCGGTTCCACCATAGTGAGAGCCCGATCGCGAGCATCACCAGCAGCACGGCCGGCAGCACGAACCACGACGTGATCTCGATGTCTTTCTCTTGTATCACAATGTCTTTGGGCAGGTCGGTCAGGACGTCGACGAGCTGCTTGGCGTCTTCGGCGCGGAAGTAGTCGCCGCCGGTGAGCTTGGCGACCTCCTTCAGCGTGGGCTCGTCGAGCAGCTGGAAGCGGGTGCTGCCGGGGCCACCGCCGCCGCCGAGTCGGCCGCGTCCGTCGCCGCGCAGGCCCGCGTCGCCGCTGACCTGGTCGGGCGTGCAGACCATCTGGGAGGGCTGGGTGGTGCCGAACCCGATGGTGAACACGCGGATCCGCCGTGCCGCGGCCTGCTCGGCGGCCGTGATCGGGGTGACGCCCTGGGTGTTGGCCCCGTCGGTGAGCACCACGATGGTGTCGGGCTCGTATCCGCCGCCCGGCACGGCCCCGCCCGGCGTGCCGAGGTCGACGCCCGTGGGCTCCACATCGGGGTTCTTCTCGGCGATCGCGTCGATGGCGGTGAGGATCGCCCGCCCGATTGCCGTGCCCCGTGCGGTCTTGAGCGTGTCGATGGCCGCCACCAGCTGCTGCTTGTCGGTGGTCGGCTCGACCAGCAGGCCGGAGACGCCGGAGAAGGCCACGATCCCGATGCGAGTCTCGGCCGGCTGCGTCATCACGAACTGGCGCGCAGCCTCCTGCGCCACGGTCAATCGGTTGGGCTTGACGTCGGTCGAGCACATTGAGCCGGACACGTCGATGGCGAGCAGGATCGAGGTCGCGTTTTCGGGGACGGGGACCTTGGCCTGCGGTCTACCCGTACCAAATCCAAGAAGAAGCAGGGCCGAAATAAACAGGATGACCGGGATCCGCCTGCGCCACAGCGAACGTCCCGGCAAAGCGGCCTGGATCAACGCGATGCTCGACACGCGCACGGCCACCTTGCGCCGGCGCCGATTGAACCACCACCGCAGCAGCAACAGCAGTGGCACGGCGAGGAGCGTGATCAGGGCCCACGGCCACTCGAGCGACATCAGACGATCCTTCCGTGCCAGCGGGTCATCAGCAGTCCGCCGATCGTGAGCAGCAGCAGCGCCAGCCCGCCCAGCAGGCCCGTCAGCTCCATCTGCTCCGGCCGCGCGGTGATCTTCAGATCGATCGTGCGCGATATCTCATTCAGTGTGGCGGCATCGGCCGCCTGATGGTAGGTGCCGCCCGTGGTCGCGGAGATCGAGTTGAGCATCTCCTCGTTGAGCGCGGTGGCCATCTGGAAGCCGTCGACCTCGACTGTGGCGCCGTCAGGCGTGCCGATCCCGATGGTCTCGATGCGCACCCCGGCGTCGGCCGCGAGCAGCGACGCCGCCTCGACGTCGGGCCCGCCCGTCTCCTCGCCGTCGGAGAACAGCACGATGGTCGCCGATCCCCAGTAGCCCATGTCGGGCGGTGCCGCGCCCTCCTCGGGCAGGTTGACCGGCTTGCCGATGATGGCGCTCAGCGACGCGAGGATGGCCTGCCCGAGCGAGGTGCCGCCGCCTGGGGTGGAGAGCCGCTTGATGGCGTTGATGGCCTGGTCGTGGGTGCCGGTCGGTGCCTGGGTCATGAGCGCCCCCTGTCCAAAGACGACGACGCCGATGTCGACCGTGTCGGGCTGGGCCTGCACGAAGCTTGTCCCCGCGGCCTGGGCGGCGGCGAGCCGGTTGGGCTTGACGTCGTCGGCGGCCATGCTGTTGGACACGTCGAAGACCAGCATAACGGTGCCGGCGATGCGCGGGACATTGACCGTCGCCTCTGGCCGGGCGAGTGCGACCAGCAGCAGGGGCAGCGCGGTGAGGAACAGCGCATAGGGCAGGTGCCTTCTCAACGCCGCCCGCCGCGGTGTGCCGGTCAACCCGAGGCCCGTCGCGGTGATCGCCGCCGTCCTCTTCTTTTGCAGCATCAGGTACCCGATGAGGGCCGCCGCCGACACGATGACCGAAATGGCGATCATGAGGGGATTGACGAAACTCATCGCCGCCTGCCTCTGGATTGGAGCTTTGACTGCCGGACCATGCCGACGAGCGCGCGGACGAGATCCTGATCCGTGGTGATCCGGTGCGCGGTGACGCCGGCCTGGTCCATGGCCGCGGCCAGGGCGTCCTCGCGCGACTGCACCTCGGCGGCCAGACGCTGCCGCAGCAGCGGATCACTGGTGTCCACGAGCACCTGCTGGCCGGTCTCGGCGTCCTCCACCACGATCAGCCCGAGGTCGGGCAGGTCGAGCTCGACAGGGTCGACGATGCGCGCCACCACGACCTCGTGGCGGTAGCCGAGCTTGGCCAGCTCCCGCTCCCAGCCGCGGTCGCCGATGAAGTCGGACAGCACGAACAGCAGGCTGCGCCGGCGCGCGGTCGACGCGGTCAGCCGCATCATGCCGGCCAGATCGGTGATCGCCTTCGATCCCGACTCCACCGGCTTGGTGATCTCATGCGCCAGGCGCAGGATATGCGCGCGGCCGGTGTGCGGCGGGACCACGAGCCGGTCCTGGTTGTCGTAGAGGATCGCGCCCACCCGGTTGCCGCCGTGCGACAGCATGCGCGCCAGGCACACGGCGAGCTCGCTGAGCACCGAGTCCTTGCCGTGCTGTGACGCGGCGAAGCGCATCGAGGCCGACCGGTCCAGCACGAGCCACGCCGTGAGGTCGCGCTCCTCCGTGTATTGCCGGATGTAGGGCTCGTCCAGCCGGGCCGTCACGTTCCAGTCGATGTGCCGCACATCGTCTTCCGGCGTGTATTCGCGCAGGTCCGTGAAGTCGATCCCGGTCCCGTGCCACACCGTGCGATGCGCGCCCTTCAACCGCCCGTCGAGCCGGCGGATCACCTGCCACTCCAAGCGCCGCAGCAGCTTGTCGCTGGCCGTGGTCATCACTGCCTACCGGCCCAGCTGCACGGTCCGGCCTTGCACGACAAGGGCCGGGTCGGGCGCGGGGAGCGCGGCCAGGATGCGGCCCAGGATCGCGTCGGGGGACACGTTGTCCGACAGCGCCTCATACGACAGCACGAGCCGGTGCCGCAGCACGTCGAGCGCCAGATCGGTGAGGTCCTGCGGCAGGGCGTAGTCGCGGCCGCGGATGAACGCGAGCGCCCGCGCGGCCAGGATCAGATTGATCGATGCCCGCGGGCTCGCGCCGAAGTCGATGTAGCGCGCCAGGTCGCCCAGCCCCACGAGCGCCGGGTTGCGGGTCGTGTTGACCACGCGCACCGCGTGCTCGATCAGCGACGGGTCGACATAGACCCGGTCCACCTGGTGCTGCAGCGCCACGAGCTGGTCGGGGTTGATGATGGCCTGGATCGGCACGAAGTGATGGATGCTCCGATCGACGATCACGAACTCCTCGGTGGCGCTCGGGTAGCCCACGAGCACCTTCATCATGAACCGGTCGACCTGCGCCTCCGGCAGGGGATAGGTGCCCTCGGACTCGATCGGGTTTTGCGTGGCCATGACGAGGAACGGTCGCGGCACCTTGTGCGTGTCGCGCCCGATCGTCACCTGGTATTCCTGCATGACCTCGAGCAGCGCGCTCTGCACCTTGGCCGGAGCCCGGTTGATCTCGTCGGCCAGCAGCAGGTTGGTGAACACGGGGCCGAGCGAGACCTGGAACTCCCCGCTGGGCTGGTGGTAGATCCGGGTGCCCACGATGTCGGCGGGCACGAGGTCGGGCGTGAACTGCACGCGGTGGAACTGCCCACCGATGGCCTGCGCGAGCGACTTGACGGCCAGCGTCTTGGCCAGGCCCGGCACGCCCTCGACGAGGATGTGCCCGCGCGCGAGCAGCGCCACGAGTAGCCGCTCGAGCAGTGCGTCCTGCCCGACGATGGACTTCTTGACCTCGTAGAGCACCTGCTCCACGGGGTTGGCGCCCGGCGCGGCGGCGGAGCCGTTGGGACCCGGAGTGTTCATGCGTCCGTCCTAAGTACAGTGTCCAAATCGGAACGTGAAGCCTTTTGTCTTTTATGTGTGGAGTTATTTCCCGGCATGCGGGACAACGCGAGTGGAACTCAAATCTGGGGTTGCCGGTCGCCGCCGGCCGCCACGGCCGTGCCGATCGGTACCGCGAATCCGATGCCGATGAACGTGCCCGCTTCGGTCGGGTTGGCCAGGGCCACGACGATGCCCACGATCTCGCCGCGCGTGTTGACCAGCGGTCCGCCCGAGCTGCCCGGGTTGACCGCAGCGTCAAACTGGATGAGCCCCTTGAGGTCGGCGCCGTTTTTGCGGCCGGCCGTGCGGCCCAGACCCGAGACGACACCGGCGGTGGTGCTGTCGCCGAGGCCCAACTGGTTGCCGATGGCGACGACGTCGTCGCCCACGTTGAGGCGTGCCGACGCGCCGAGCACGGCCGGCACGAGAGTCTGCGGCAGCTCCTCGGGCGCCAGCAAGGCGATGTCGTTGGCCGGGTCGGAGGCCATGACCGAAGCCTGCGTGCGCGTGCCGTCGGCAAACGCGATCTCGATTGTGCTCGCGCCCTCCACGACGTGCAGCGCGGTCAGGATGAACCCGTCACCGTTGACGACGACACCCGTGCCGCTGCCGTCGCCTGCCTTGATGTAGACCACCGAGGGCAGCAGAGTCTGGTAGATCTCGGCGACCGTCAGCGGGCGTGGGCTGGCGGTGGGCGAGGGACGGGCGGCCGGAACGGCCGGCTGTCCGGTCGAGCCCCACTGGAAGTAGGCGAGCGCGGCAATCACCAGTGCCGAGGCCACCAGGACCGGCACGATCACACGCGACCGGCCCGACCATGCGCCGAAACGGCGGGCTCGAGGTATCCGAGGCGGTTCCACGTTAGCCAGCCTAGAGGCGTTAGCTGAAAGATCCGTCACACGAGCAAACATTTACAGAAGACATAGGAACCGCCGATCGCCATATGTCTGGATTGGTCTGCGGTCTCAGGTGGGGGCCGCTCGCCCGCGAACCCGTTTTGGGCTCTGCGAAAATGGCGTCATGGGGCGATCCAGCACGGTGGTGATCGGCACGTGCGCCGCGGTGGCGGCGCTCGGCGTGATCCTTGCCCTCGTCAACGACAATCGCGCCGGTCAGGTGGCGACCGCCGTGTCGGCGCTGGCCGGTGTCGCCGCGGTCGGTGTCGCGATCTGGGCGGCCATCCGCCGCCCGAGCGGAAGCATTCGCGTCTCCGGCACCGGGCCGGCCACCGCGCGATCCTCCGGGCAGGCGGTCAGCGGCCTGGTGGTCCGGCCGGACCGGCCCGCGCCCGAGCACATAGAGATCGAAAATACCGGGCGGGCGGAGGCGTCGGAGGGCGGAGAGGCATCCAGCGGCGCGATCGTGTAGGCCGGGGGAATCGTGTAGGCCGGGGGAGATGTGACGGCACGACGGATCGAGGTCTCGCAGACCGGGCCGGCCACCGCGGCCACCGGCGGCGTGGCCAACACCGGCTCCATATATGGCGACATCATCGTCTCGGCGCCACCGGCGCACCGGTCCGCCTACCGCGACCGGCAGGTGACGCGGATAGCCCCACCGTCCTTAATGGACCGTGAGGCGGAGCTCGCGGAGCTGACCCGGTTCTGCGTGGCGGTGGACGGCGAGCGGTATGCGTGGTGGCAGGCGTCGGCGTGGGCCGGCAAGTCGGCGCTGTTGTCGTGGTTCGTCCTCAACCCGCCGCCCGGCGTGCGCGTCATCTCCTTCTTCATCACCGCGCGCTTCAAGGGACAGGACGATCGCGAGGCCTTCCTGTGGAACGTGGTGGGTCAGCTCGCGGAGATTCTGGATGAGCCCATGCCGGCGCTCAACGAGGCGACGGGCGAGGTGGAGTTTCTGGACCGCGGCGGGCGGTGGTCTTAGCCGTAGCGACCTGGCCGAGCTCACCGGGTCATCCGCGTGGGAGATCCAGGAGCTTCTGCGGACCGTCGCGGGCCGAAGCTTTTCCCGCAGGAGCGCCGGCTGGGGCACCGACCCGGGCCTCGAGGTCTACGTGCTCGGGCATGAGGACATCCAGGCGCAGGTCGCCGGCCGGTTCGGCGAGGCAGGGCTGCGGGGCTATCGGGACCGCATACACGCGTGGGCGGGAGGATACCGCGAGCGGGGCTGGCCGTCGGGGACACCGGATTATCTGCTCCGCGGATACCACCGCATGCTGCATGATGCCGGCGACGTGCGCGGGATGGTCGCGTTGAGCACGGACCCGGCCCGGCACGATCGCCTTTTCAGCGCCAGCGGCGCCGATTTCACCGCCCTCACCGAGATCGCCCAGGTGCGGGAGGCGCTCCTGCGCCTGGCCCCGGACGATGTGGAAGCCTTGGCGCGCTTGGCGGTCCATCGCGTCCGGATCACCCGGCGAGCGGAAAGCATGGTGATCAACCTCCCGCATGTCTGGGCGAGGATCGGCCGGCCGGATCGTGCCGAGTCGCTCGCCCGATCGATGCCGGATCCCTACCAGCAGGCATTGGCATTGGCGGGCCTGGCCCGCGCGGTAGCGGCCAACGGGGATTTCGCACGGGCACAGCAGATCGCGGAATCGCTCACCGTGACGCGCTGGAAGGTGTACGCATGGACCGGCCTGGCGAAGGCCCTCGCGGCCGCCGGCGAGCTCGGCCGAGCCAGGCAGCTGGCGCGGCAGGCCGAGGGCGGGGCTCGTGGCGTGGAGGCGCTGGCGTCGGTCGTGGAGGCATACGCCGCCTGTGGAGACCTCGATCGAGCGGCGCACCTGGCGGCAGGCATCGATGAGTCGCTCGACCGGACGGCCGGTCCGGTCAGCGACTGGGATCTGGCTTTTCTGACCGGCGCGATGGCGACCGCCGGGAAGGTCGCACGGGCAAAGGAACTCGCCGAGTCCATAGTGGACCATCGGTGGCGCACCTATGCCTTGATCGGGCTGGCCGGCGGCGATCCGCCACAGGCGCCGCATCACCTCGAGCTGGCCGAGTCGACCGCGGCCGGCATCCGGGCGCCCACCGAACGCGGCTTCGCGCTCGCACCGCTGGTGTCGCTCCTGGCCCAGCGGGGTGAGACGGAGCGTGCGGCGCGGCTGGCCGCCCGGATCGAAGAGCTCCTCGCCTCCGACGAGTCCGGCGCGCACCAGCCCTACGCATGGGCGGAGCTGGCCAAAGCGGTTGCCGTGGCAGGGGATCCGGATCGCGCACGAGGTTACGCGGAGCGTGCTCAGCGGGCCGCCGCGACGCTGATGAGGATGGATCGCGAACTGGCCGCCATCGTGCGGCCGCTGGTTGCCCTGGGCGAAGTGTCCCTTGCCGAACAGGTGGCGCTGCGGATCGCCGACCCGAATCGCCGGGGATGGGCGCTGACCGCGGTCGCGGTGGCGCTCGCCGGCGACGCCGCGCAAGCGCGAGGCATTGTGGCGGAGGCGAGGAGGGGTGTGGCGCTCATCGATGCTCCGGAGGAGCGCGCCGAGGCACTCGTCGCCATCGCCGAGGTGTGCCTGCGGCTCGGCGACCTCCCCGATGCGCGGACCATCGCTGAGGAATCGGCGGCGGTTGCCCTCGATGTCGGGGATAATGTGGTCCGCGCGTGGACGTTGGCGTCGATCGTGCGGCTCGAGGCAAAACTCGGCCGGACCGACCGGGTTCGCGAGTTCGTCGCCCGCGCGCAAGAGGAGGCATCCGGCGCCTGGCCGGGCATCACGGTGTGGGCGTTGGCCCCGGTGATCCAGGCGGTGGGCTCCGTCGGCGAGCCGGGCATCGCGCTGGCCATGGCCCAGCACGCGCAACAGCTTGCCTTGCGACAGCAGGAGGGGCCAGGCCGCGACGGGGAGCTGCTGCGTCTGGTCCAGGCGCTGGCCGGCGTGGACAGGGACCGAGCGAAGGAGGTCGCCCACCTCATGGGCAATCCGGCGATCATGTTGTTTGCCGGTGGGGTGGCCCCGATCCTGCTCACCGGCGAATTCGATCGTGCCGAGCAACGCCTCCAATCCGCCCTTGACGCGGGCGGCCGGGGGATGGCCTTGGCGCAGCTCGCGAGGGCCGCCGCGGTCAGCGGCGACCCGTCCCGCGCGCTCAGGCTGGCGATCCGCTCGACGGACTCCCTCTCCGCCGATCCGCAACAGCTGTGGCATACCACGGCGCTTCTCGTCCTCGTGGAGGCGATGCTGCGCATAGGCGATCACTCCCAGGCGGAGCGCTTCGCCGCTGCGATTCCCGACCCGCACAGCCAAGCCTGGACGGTCGCGCGGGTGGCGCGGGGCGATCCGGGTCGATGCCGGGCGGCCGTCGCCCACGCCCTGCGGGTCACCGATTGGTGCCCGCTCGGGATCCCCCTGCTGATGCCGGACGGCCCCGAGCCGGCGGAGCTGAAGACCGGCGACCCGATGGCGCCGACCGGCATCCTCGCCTCTGTGGCGCCCGAAGCGGTTACGGCGATCGCACAGGAGCTTCTCCGGCTCAGGCGCTCGGGATAAACGCCCCGGCCGGCTCGGGCTATCGCGGGTTGCCCGAGCCGGCCGGGGCAGGCATGCGCAGGGGTCAGCGCATGCCGCCGCCAGGCCCGCGGCCGGCCGGTGCGACGCCGGCCGTGACCGTGGCGACCGAGGTGGCGGAGCCGAGCGTGCCCGATTCGGCTAGCCCGCCGGTGCTGGCGCCGGAGGCGGATCCTCCTATGCGGATGGAATACTGCTCGCCCGACTTGATCGCCGACGACGAGAAGACCAGGTTCTGCGTGGCCTTCGACGTGACGAACGTGGCGACGACCTTGCCCGCGGAGTCGACGACCTGCAGGGTGCTGCCCGCGGGGGCCGTGCTGGTGAGCGTGGCCGAAAGCCAGCCCTGCGGCGAGTCCTTGGACGGTGCGACCACCATGCCCGCGCTGCCGGCCGCGGCGAGGGTGCCGCCGCTGATGGTGAACGTGCCGTTGACGTCGAGCGCGCCGTTGTTGTTTTGCGTGGGCCCGTTGACGACCACGGTGCCGCCCGTGATCGAAGCCGTGCCGTTGGAGTCGAACCCGTCCCCGTTGGCCGTGATGACCAGTGTGCCGCCGTTGACGGTGACCGAGTAGGCGCCCACGGTCTCGCCCCCGCCGCCACCGCCGCGCATGCCTGCGCCGCCCTGGGTCTGGCCCGTACCACCGGCCGCGTTGACGCCGTCGTCGCTGGAGACCACGGTGACCTTGCCGTTGTCGAGCACGATGTCCTTGGCCTCCAGACCCTCATACGAGGACGTGATGTCGACCGTGCCGCCCTTGATGCCCAGCGTCGCCTCCGCGTGCACGCCGTCGTCACCGCTCGCCGCCGAGACCGTGGCGCCCGTGAGCAGGACGTTCCCGTCGCTGTGGATCGCGTCGTCGGAGGCGTCCACCGTCGCCTTGCCGCCTTCGAGCACCGTGATCACGCCCGACTTGAGGCCCTTGGTGGACGGGTCGTCGGCGGGCTTCTGGCCGTGCCCGCCCCCGCTCACGACGCTCACCTCGCCGCCGGTGAGCACCAGATCCGTTGCCGCGTCGGCGCCGTCGCCCGCGGTGGCGGTCACCTGGACCGTCCCGCCGGTGATCGCGATGTAGCCGCGGTTGGCCTCCTCGGTGTTGTCGGACTTGAGGCCGTCGCCGCCGGACTTCACGGTGACCGTGCCGCCCTTGATGACCAGATAGTCCTTGCCGCGGATGCCGTCGTCGGCCGCCTCCGCGTTGACCGTGCCGGACAGGATGACCAGGCCGTCCTGGCTGGCGATGGCGTCGTTGCCGGTGTTGCGCGCGGTCAGCGTGCCGTTGCCCGCGATGGTCAGATCGCCGGCGCTGTACAGGGCGGCGTTTTCCTCCGTGCCGTCCACATTGGAGGTCAGCGTGTTCTGTGTGCCGTCGGCCAGGATGATCACGACCTCGTCGGCGGCGGTGACCGCGATCGCCGCCCCCGACGGATTGTTGATGTCGACCCCGTTGAGGATCAGCTTCACCTTCGCGTCGGGCGCGTTGACGACGACCTGCTTGCCGGACAGCGATCCCGACAGGCGGTAGGTGCCGGCGGCGTTGATGGTGACCGTCTCGCCCGACAGCTTCACGTCCTTGACCTCGGACTCGTTGACGGTCGCGTCGTCGGCGTCGGCATGGTCGGCCTGGTTGGCGGCCATCACCTCGGCGGCGCTGCCGCCCGCCGCGGCCACTGCCGCTGCCGAGGTGGTAGTCGAGCCGCCGGAGGTGGCCTCGGTGCCGGTCGAGGAGCAAGCCGCGAGGGCGAGGACGGCCGACATGGCCACGGCGGCAAGTTTCCTACGCATTTTCAGTACCTCTCAATTGATGGAAGTGCCGCCGCAGCACGGGCCGCCAGCGGTTGGAGGGAAGGTCGGGGCGCAGCGCGGCCAAACCGGTGCAGTATTTGGACATCGAGATCGGGCGATGCTTGAGTGACCACAGCAGACGGTCCACCTCGGACGCGCCCCGCCGCGATTTGGTCTCGACGATGGCCAGGCCGGGCACGCGCAGCGGCGTGCCGCCGGGCAGGGCCCACATCAGCCCGGTGTCGACGGTGACCCGGCAGCCGCTGTCGGGCATGAACAGCGTGGCGCGCACGTACTTCGTCGTGAGCACCGGTCCGAATCCGACGACGTCGCGCCCGAGCACGTCGCGGGCGAAGGCCAGACTGTCATGAGACAGCGGGGCGCGCTGCTTGACGGTGTTGCCCCGCGGCCCGCGCGTCTTGACCTCCACGAAATTGGCACCGGTGTCCACATAGGAGCGGATGCGCACCTTGAACCGCTTGCGCCGCTTCCGTGCCGCGGCCAGGTAGCACTCCAGCTCCGGGCTGTCGAAATAGGACGACTGGTAGGCGAACGAGCGCCGCCCTTCGATCTCGAGCACCCGCGCGCCGGGCGGCAGGGCTTCCAGCACCGGCCACAGCCCGGCCGTCGGCAGCACATACTTGCGGTCCACCCGGGTCAGCAGCGCGGCCCGGTCGGTCAGCTCCGCCAAACCTATGGGCGGCAATGACTCCATCATGCTCCCTTTCATGCTCTGTACCGCACTTCCGCGAGCGTGGTGTCGTTGACGAAGTCCACGTGCCGGATGGACAGGTTGACGACCTGGCCCTTGAGCAGTGCCTCGAGGTCGGTGCGCAGGGCGTCCTCGTCGGTGTAGGCGACGTCGAGCTGCACGGTCTGCTGCCGGTAGCGCCGGAACAAGCGCGGGTGGTCGCCGACGACCAGCGAGGCGATGATGAGCACCATCAGGCCGCCGGTCAGCACGGTGACCGTGCTCGACAGCCCGGAGAGCAGGCCCAGCGCCAGCGCCGCGAAGTAGTAGGCGATCTCGTGCTGTGCGATCTCGTTGGACCGCAGGCGGATGATCGACAGTACGCCGAAGAGCCCAAGCCCGAGGCCGACTCCCACGGTCGACGAGCCCAGCACGAGCGAGACCGCCAGCACGCCGATGTTCATGCCCAGGAAGGCGACAACGAGGTCCCGCCGGTGGTGCCGAGGGAAATACACGCCGAAGGTCAGCACGGCGATCGCCGCCAGGTCGGCCGCGATAATCAACAACTGGTTCACCGGGGGTCCATTCCTATTGCCTCGTAGCCTGCCAATGAGTTGAGCCAGTCCAGATCGGACGGTCCGCGCGCTATCGCCGCCGTCGCGTAGACATCGGCCCAGAGAAGGGAGGGGCCGATCACGGTGACAGAGATGACCCCGGCCGCCGGCTTGCCGTTGTGCGGATTGATGATGTGGGTACCGCGATGAGCCGTCCCGGACGTCGCGATCCCTCCCGAGCGGACCGTGACGACCCGCATCACGCGCTTGGGATCGCGCGGATCCTCGATGCCGACGCGCCAGTCCGGCTGCCCGTCCGGCGCGTGCACGAGCACGTCCCCGCCGGCGTTGAGGCACCAGCCAAATCCGTCGCCGAGCGCACGCAGGTGCCGTGCCGCCCGCTGCACCGCCCATCCCTTCACCAACCCCGACGGGTCAAACCGGGGCAGGCACGCGGCGTCGAAGTATCCGTCCGTGCGCTGCTTGGCCTCCCGGCACAGGGCGAAGACCTCGACCATCGCCGGGTCGGCGTCGTGCAGCGCGAGTTCGCCGCGCTCCCACCGATTCAGCTGACTGTCCACCTTGTACGGACTGAAAACCTCATCGGCCCGACGCAGTTCGGCAAACACCTTTGCCACCACGGAGTCCACGTCGGTGGAGTGGCCGCGCACGTGCAGGCTGATCGGCATGCCCATGATGTGCTCCACCCACGCCCGCCGCTTCAAGACCGTCGCGCTCATGACAGGTTCGCCGCGTCGATGGCCGCCTGCAGCGACTCGCGGTAGCCCTCGCTGGTGGCCGTCGCCCCCGACACCGTGTCGATGTCGGCGCTCTGCGCGGCCAGCGCGCTGGCCCGCAGCAGTGGCAGCGCACGCGAGTTGATCTGCAGGTCCCGCCGGTCGCTGTCGGGATAGACCACGGCCGTGACGTCCGTGATGGTCCCGTTGGCGACCGCGATGCGCACCTGCACCGGCCCATAGCGGGTCTGCACCACATCACCGTCAACGGTGGCCGTGCTCGTGCTGACCACGGTCTCGGACTTGCTCGCCTCGGTCGTCGTGCTCGTCGGCCGGTAGCTGAACAGCAGCACCAAACCCACCACTGTCGACACGAGCCACAGCAGATTGCGTCGCATTCTCGATCCCTCCCTGATCACCATGCGAATCACCAAGCGAATCGTTCGGTGTGGATGCGCCCGGACGGGACACCGGCGGCCTTGGCGGTGTCGCGGACGGCTTCGGTCCAGGCGTCGGGACCGCAGATGTAGAGCCGATGCCGGGCGATGTCCGGCGCCACCTGGCGCATCGCGTCCACGCCGTCCATGCCGGCGTACGCCTGCGGCAGCCACGACGGGTCACCCGCACGCGGCCCGACCAGGTGCAGGACCCGGACCCCGCGCGAGCCGGCCAGCCTGTCCAATTCGGACCGGAACGCCAGATCGGCGACCGACCGCGCCCGGTAGACCAGGGTCGCCTGGCCGTCCGGATAGGACAGATCCCACAGCAGCGCGAGCAGCGGCGTGATGCCGATCCCGCAGGCGAACATCGTCACCGGCCCGCCCTCGTGCGCCTCCCCGGTCATCCGGCCGAACGGGCCCTCGACGGCCACCCGCGTGCCGGGCCGCAGCGCCGCGACCCGCCCGCTGCCGTCACCGGCGTCCTTGACCGTGATCCGCAGCAGATCCTGATGGGGCGGTGCGGACAGCGAGAACGGGTGCGCCCGCGTCCATCCCGGCCCGTCGAGGAAGCGCCACAGGAAAAACTGCCCGGCCCGCGCCGGGAGCCGGTCGAGCCGGCGCCCGCGCAGATACACGGAGGTGAGCCCGGGACCCTCGGCGACGACGTCAACGACCTCCAGCCGGTGCCGCAGCGTGCGCCACAGCGGCAGGCCCACCCGGTAGGCCAGCACGGCTCCGGCGGCGACACCCCACAGCGTCCACCAGTACACACGGGCCAGGGGTGAACCCGTGAAGTCGGCGCCGGTCCACAGCTGGTGCGGCAGCGCGAGCCCCACACCCAGGTAGGCGTAAAGGTGCAGCAGGTGCCACGACTCGTAGCGCAGCCGCCGCCGCGCAGCCCGCACGGACGTCACCACGACCATCACGAGCAGGCCCGTGCCGGCCAGCGCCAGCAGCATGCCCGGATAGGTGATCACGAGATCCCAAAACTCGGCGAACACGTTGGTGTTGAAGGGACCCGCGTAGGCGAGCGTGATCAGCACGATGTGCGCGAGCATCAGGTGAAACGAGGTGAACCCGGTCAAGCGGTGCCAGCGCGCGAGCAGGTCCTGCCCGAAGGCTTGCTCCACCCACGGGATGCGCGCCATCAGGAGGACTTGCAGGAGCAGTAGGTCGGACGACAGCAGCCCAGTGAGCCGCCCGGCCGACCCGATCGCCGGCCACCCGCCTTCCGTCAGCTCGGCTGCACCGCCGTTGCCGGCCCACAGCGCGACGACTACGGCCAGGCTGAGCCCGGCGACGGCGGGCGCGACTCTTTTAGACATGACCGATAGCCTGGTCCCTGCACTTTTGGGCGTCCTGTGCCGTGCCTATGCGTCCGCTGTGGGTTCACAAGCGGGTCACAGGTGATACACAGGTTGGAGATAGCCCCGGCATAGCCGGGCCACCGACGATCGGACCATGACGATGGCGAATGCACCTGCCCGCAGCGGGCTCCGGCGGCCCGACGGCGATCCCGTGCGCGTGCTGGTGGTCGACGACGAGCCCAACCTGGCGGAGCTGCTGGCCATGGCCCTGCGCTACGAGGGCTGGGAGGTGCGCAGCGCGGGCGACGGCCTCGGCGCCGTGCGCGCCGCGCGGGAGTTCAAGCCCGACGCCGTCGTGCTGGACATCATGCTGCCCGACATCGACGGGCTGGAGGTGCTGCGGCGCATGCGGGCCGACACGCCGGAGGTGCCGGTGCTCTTCCTCACGGCCAAGGATTCGGTGGAGGACCGGGTGACTGGGCTCACGGCCGGGGGCGACGACTACGTGATCAAGCCGTTCAGCCTGGAGGAGGTCGTGGCCCGGCTGCGCGGTCTGATGCGCCGGGCCAACCGGTCCGTGCTGCTCCCCGACTCCACCCTTGTCGTCGGTGATCTTGTCCTCGATGAGGACAGCCACGAGGTCCGCCGGGGAGGGGATCTCATCGAGCTGACCGCGACAGAGTTTGAATTATTGCGGTACCTGATGCGCAACGCCCGTCGCGTACTGTCAAAAACTCAAATCCTTGACCGCGTGTGGAATTACGATTTCGGCGGGCAGGCCAGCGTCGTCGAGCTTTACATCTCGTACCTCCGCAAAAAAATCGACGCGGGGCGCTCGCCTATGATCCACACCATGCGTGGTGTTGGCTATGTCCTCAAACCGGCCGAATAGGGCCTGGTCTTTGCGCACGCGCCTGGTCGCCGCGACCATGGCGCTGCTGGCGCTCGCGCTGATCGTCGTCGGCGTCACCGCGGTCACCACCCTGCGCACGACCCTCTACAACCGGATCGACGGGCAGCTCTCGCTGGCCGCCGGGCGCATGCCGCAATACAACACCAACTGCGGTCGGCCCAAGGATTCCAACGTGCCGCCGGGGCAGCCGATCGGCACGATCAGCGCGCGCGTCTGCAACGGCACCGTCGTCGACAAGGACATCCTTGTGGAGTCGGGGCAGCCGGACCCGGATCTGAGCCCCTATTACGCCACGCTGCTGTCCGTCCAACCCGGACAGCCGCCGCGCACCTACGACCTCGGCGACCTCGGCGAATATCGCATGGTCGCCAAAACGATGCCCGACAGTGCGATCGTGGTCACCGGGCTCCCGCTGTCGGACACCCAGGACACGCTCTATCTCGTGTCCGGTGTCATCCTCGGCGTGATGCTGCTGGCGCTGCTGGTTGTGGGCGTGGGCGGGACCATCGTGGTGGGGCGGGAGCTGCGCCCGCTGTCCCGGGTGGCCGCCACCGCCACCCGCGTGTCCCAGCTGCGACTCGACCAGGGTGAGGTGGAGCTCGCGCAGCGGGTGGGCGACGCCGACACCGACCCGCGCACCGAGGTCGGCCGGGTCGGCGCCGCGCTCAACCGGCTGCTCGACACCGTGGACAACGCGCTCGCGGCGCGGCACGCCAGCGAGACGCGGGTGCGCCAGTTCGTCGCCGACGCGAGCCACGAGCTGCGCACGCCCCTGGCCGCGATCCGGGGCTATTCGGAGCTCAGCCGGCGCAGTGTCGAGGACGTGCCGCCCGAGCTGGCGCACATCCTGCGCCGGGTCGAGTCGGAGGCCAAGCGCATGACCGTGCTCGTGGACGACCTGTTGCTGTTGGCGCGCCTGGACTCCGAAAGCGAGTTTACCCGGCGAGCCGCCAACACCGCGGATTCGCCAAGGGGAAGCTCGCAATCGGCCGGGCGGCCGGTGGCGCACCGGCCGGTCGATCTGACGGCCATGCTCATCGATGCGGTGAGCGACGCGCACGTCGTCGGGCCCAAGCACGAGTGGCGGCTGGACCTGCCGGAGGAGCCGGTCGTGGTGGCGGGCGACGCGGCGCGGCTGCACCAGGTCGTGGCCAACCTGTTGACCAATGCGCGCACGCACACCCCGGAGGGCACCGTCGTGACCGCGGGCGTCTTTTTCAGCGGCGGCTCAAGAGGCGGCGATGCCGTGCTCACGGTGACAGACAACGGACCGGGCATCCCGGAAGCGCTGCAACCCCAGGTGTTCGAACGGTTCGCCCGCGGCGACAGCTCGCGCTCGCGCAAGGCGGGCAGCAGCGGGCTGGGCCTGGCCATCGTGCAGGCGGTCGTTGCGGCGCACGGCGGTTCGGTCGGCGTCGAGAGCAGGCCAGGCCGGACCGCTTTCACCGTAAGACTTCCCACGTCCGGCACTGCCGATTCATAGGCGGGGCAAAGGTTTCACGGCTTGACTACTCGACATGAGTATCAGCCGTAGGGGCTTTCTGTTTGGCGGTATCGGCGCAGCGGCCGTCGCGGCGACGGGCGCGTCGGCCTGGGCGCTTGACCGGTACGTCATCGATCACGTCGAAGTGACCAACGCGTCCACGATCGTCGCTCCCAAAGCGACGGTCGCCGCGGATGGCTCGTCACAGATCACCATCGACACCGTCGAAACCGGATCGGGCAACGGCAAGGTGACCTATTTCGTCGCCGACGTCAAGGTGAGCGACGCGACGATGATCCGGTCCGCTTTCGCCAACGACCAATTCGGTACCAACATCATCGCCAACACGTCGGAGATAGCGGCCCAGGCGGGCGCGCTGCTGGCCATCAACGGCGACTACTACGGCTTCCGCGACACGGGCATCGTCGTGCGCAACGGTGTCGCGTTCCGCGACGCGGGCGCGCGGCAGGGGCTCGCGTTCTACACCGACGGCACGGCCCGCCTCTACGACGAGACCAAGACCACGGCGGCGAAGCTGGTCGAGCAGGGCGTGTGGAACACGCTTTCGTTCGGGCCCGGGCTGGTCGACAACGGCGCGGTCATCGACGGCATCGACAAGGTGGAGGTCGACACCAACTTCGGCAACCACTCGGTGCAGGGCAGCCAGCCCCGCACGGGGGTGGGTTTCGTCGGCACCAACCACTTCCTGTTCATCGTCGTCGACGGGCGCAGCAACGGGTACAGCAAAGGCGTCACGATGACCGAGTTCGCCCAGATCTTCGTCGACCGCGGCGCCAAAGTGGCCTACAACCTCGACGGCGGCGGATCTTCCACGATGGTGTACGAGGGCAAGCTCGTCAACAATCCGCTGGGCAAAGGCCAGGAGCGCGGCACGAGCGACATCATCTACGTGGCGGCGTCGGCATGAGCGCCATCGTCCTCATCCCCGCCTACGAGCCCGACGGCAAACTCATCGACCTGCTGCGCCGGCTCGACTCCCATACGGTTGTCGTCGTAGATGACGGGAGTGGCCCGGCCTATGCGCACATCTTCGACCGGGCGCGCTCGCTGGGCGCCACGGTCGTCACGCACGACCGCAACCGGGGCAAGGGTTTCGCCCTCAAGACCGGCTTCGCGTATGTGCGCCGGCACCTCCCGGGGCACGGTGTGGTGTGCGCGGACAGCGACGGCCAGCACCGGCCGGAGGACATCGACGCCGTGGCCGCGCGTTTGGCGGAAACCGATGCCGCGATGGTGCTCGGCGTGCGGCGGTTCACCGGCGATGTGCCGGCGCGCAGCAAACTCGGCAACACCCTGACACGGGTCCTGTTCCGCGCCGTCACCGGTCGGAACATCATCGACACCCAGACCGGGCTGCGCGCCTACCCCGCGCGTATGCTCGCCTGGCTCGGCCAGACCGGCGGCGACCGGTTCGAATACGAACTGCGCCTGCTGCTGCGGGCCGCCCGCGAGCGGCTGCGCATCGAACAGGTCGAGATCGCGACCATCTACCTCGAGCACAACGCCTCCTCGCACTTCCGGCCGGTGCGCGACTCGCTGCGCATCTATCGGCCGCTGCTGGCCTTCGCCGCGTCTTCGCTGCTGGGCTTCGCCATCGACACGGTCGGCCTGTTTGTGCTGGCATCGCTGACCGGCAACGTGGCCGCCTCGGCCATCGGCGCCCGCCTGGCCAGCGCGTCGGTCAACTTCGCGGTCAACCGGTCCTGGGTCTTCCAGTCCAGCGGCCGGCGCATGGGCCAGGCCGCCCTGCGCTACGCCACGCTCGCCCTCGGCATCCTCGCCGCCAACGTCGCCCTGCTGCAGTGGCTCACCTCCGTGACCGGTTCACTGGTGATCGCCAAGGTCGCCACGGAGCTGCTCCTCTTCACGGCGAGCTTCGTCATCCAGAAGCGCGTCGTCTTCGGCGGCGACCCGTCCCCGGAGCCCGCCGATCCGCCGGCGCGTGCGTTGGCCCTGTCGTCGCGTGCCGGGCGCACCTACCCGCCGCAGTGACCGGTATCTATTGATCCTCCTCATGGAAGGAGCGGGCAAGCGCAAGCGCGAGGCGCTCCTTCCACGCGGTCGCGTCGCCTTGCACGCCCGGGTATTCGTCCCGGAAATTGTCCCAGTCGATGGTCCAGCGCAACACCGAAGCCGCGGTGAACCAGTCCGCCTCGTCGCCGATCTCCGGGCGCAGGACGTCACGGACGAGGCTGAGCGGCACGCTCGTGTGCTCGGCGAGCAGGGTCGCGTCGTAGAGATCCTTGCCCTGCGGCCACATGTCGGTCTCCAGCCACAGCAACTTCCACGCCAGTGACAGCTCGGCGGTGGCCGTGAGGACCGGCTTGTCGATCAGCGGGACGCGGACCATCTCCGGCGGCACGGGAAGCTTCTCGCCGAAGACGAAGTCCAGCTGCACGCTGCCGGTGGGAAGGCCGGCAAGCGTGAAGGGGAAGGTGAGCCGCCGGCCCGGGGCCCGTTCGTAGGTCCAGATGTCCTCGGCCGCCACCCGCTCGGCGGACAGGCCCGCACCGGGCCGCTTGCGGATCGCCCTGACGATGCCGGCGAGCATCTGCCGCGCCTGGGCATCGGCGACATCCATGGTGCGGGGTATGACCACGAAGTCGAGGTCGCCCGGTTCTCTTGCGGCTTGGCCGATCCATGCCCGCAGTGGCACGCTGCCGCGCAGCACCAGGTGGCGCGCGTATGGCGATTCGGCGATCGTCCGCAAGAGATAGGCCATGGCCGCCTGACGGGCCTGATGCCAGCGCAGGCGAAGGCCGTCGTCGGCAAACCTCGGCTCGCCGGCGCGGTAGGCATTGGGGAAGTGCTTCAACGCGGGGTCGAACGCGGCGCGCTGTTGGATGCCGTCCTGACGGGGCAGCGGCCGGTAGGTGGAGGGGTAGCCTTCGGCGCCCTCGGGCGCGTGGCGCATGCGATCCTCGCCTTCGCCGGCGGTGCTTTGAGCCGGGTCCTCCTCGGTCAGCCAGCCGCTGTCGAGGTGCGTGGCGCTGTCGTAGACGACGTATTCCTGCTCGATTTCGAGGATTTCGTGCCCGTTGGCGCGCAGCGCGGCGGTCAGGGCGTCCAGGCGCTCGGATGCGGTCGCCCGCCCGGCCCGATAGCAGCGCTGGGTGACGAAACGCTCCTCGCCGGTGCCGTCCGCGCGCTTGCGGCGCGCGTTGCGGGACAACCGCGCGCCGTGCGGGACGACCAGTCGTGTCAAGGAAATCAAGCGGGCCGCGGTGGCGTCGGGCAGCATCAGCTTGAGGTGATGCTCGAAATAACGCTCGGCCGGCTCGTGCCGTGCGTCTTCATCGCTGTGCGGGACGCCGGCATTCCACGGTGCGGCCTCGATTTTCACGCGATGCGGATAGACCACATTGCCCATGAATTCGCGCACCCATTGCCGCGCCAGCTCACGCTGCTCGGCCAGGGTGCCGCGACCCGAAACAGTGATCATCGGCTGTGACGGCCTGATTCCGCGATCCAGTTGGATGTGGGTGAACTTCACCCCGCGCCGATCCGCGAACGTTGCCAGCTTGTCGGCGAGGAACGGTACCGTCAAATGGATCTCGAAGTCGCCGGTGACATCAGCCATCCGGCAATGGTCTCACTTGTGGCGCGTCCCATGGTGGCCAGCAGTAGCCAGCAGCGGCCCGCATGGGACCGTGCCCGTAAAGATGGGCCGGTTCGGCATTCAATGAGCTTTTCGAATTTCCTCGAATGTCGTCCGATCGAGCCATTGACGCGTCTGATGGACCGTGTCATTCTCGGACTTACTTGGCACGCACGAATCGTTGGGGGCGGGGAGTTTTTGCGTGTTCGCAAATGAATCTGATCGATATATCGTGGCCCGATCGCTGTGCGAATGGATGGCGGCCAATTCGACGGCGACGATGGCGTAGGGCCCATCGACTCCGTGCTGGTCGATGGTCGCGCGCTAAGCCCTATTTGGGTCGAGATAAAGGTGGGCCATTCAACTATTCGTCGAGAGATTTAATGCCATACGGTACGTCGTCGTGCCGGCGATTATCGGCGACCTCGCCACGACATGCTGTGTGAACAGGTAACACTGGCCGAATTGGCCGTGCGGATCGACTCGAGAAGGCCGGCCGGGACGACGGCCGCGATCGATCCGCTGGCGGAGGCCGTGCTCCCGGCCGGGCAGGGGCGGTGCACCGGGCGTGTACCCCTCACCGGGAGCACGGGCTTCCTCCGGCGGCCGGGGCCACGGGCTGTCCGGGGTGGAGGGTGCGCGGGGCGGCTGCGAGAGGCTTGGCCTGGTGGGCGTGGCAGGATGTGGGCGTGCGGCGGATTTCGGTGGAGGAGCGGCGGGCGCGCCTGGGTCTGCGGCACTGGCTCGCGGCGCCGGCCGGGTCGCCGGTGGAGGTGACGCGCGGGCTGACCGGGCTGCACGGGACCGACCCGACGAGCACGTTCCTGGCGGTGCTGGCGCGGCAGCCGTCGGCCACGGTCGCGCAGATCGAGCGGGAGCTTTATGAGCGGCGGTCGCTGGTGCGGCTGCTGGCCATGCGGCGCACCGTGTTTGTCGTGCCGAGAGAGCTGGCGGGGGTCGTGCACGCGGCGTGCTCCGCGGCGGTGGGGGAGAGGTCGCGGCGCACCTATCTGAAGCTTCTCGAGGACAGTGGAGTCGGCGACGCCAAGTGGCTCGAAAAGGTTGAGCGTGCGGCCGAGGAGGCGCTCGTATCGTTGGGGGAGGCGACCGGCGCGCAGATTTCGGCGGCCGTGCCGGAGATGCGCACGCGGGTGCTCCTGGCCGAGGGCAAGCGTTACGAGACGAAGCAGAGCATCGCGCCCTGGGTCATGATTCTGCTCGCTTCGCGCGGGCGGGCGCTGCGCGCAAGGCCCGTCGGGACGTGGGCGAGCACGCAGTGGCGCTGGACTCCGGTACCAGATGAGATGTTTGGAGATCTTTCAGTTGAGGTGGCACGGGCGGAGCTGGCCAGGGCTTGGCTGAGGTCGTTCGGCCCGGCGACCGTGGCGGATCTGAGATGGTGGACCGGTTGGACCGCGGCGCACGTCAAGCAGGCGCTGGCGGCGATCGATCCGATCGAGGTCGATATGGACGGTGTCGCGGGCGTGATGCTGGACGACGATGACGACGGCTACCGGCCTGTGGCCTCGCCCGAGCCGTGGGTGGCGCTGCTGCCGGCGCTCGATCCGACCCCGATGGGTTGGCAGCAGCGGGATTGGTTCCTCGGCAAGCACGCCAAACCGATGTTCGACGGCACGGGCAATATCGGCCCGACGGTGTGGTGTGACGGCCGGGTCGTTGGCGGATGGGCGCAGCGGGCCGATGGCGAGGTCGTTTATCGGCTGCTGGAAGACGTGGGCAGCGAGCAGCGGTCCGAAGTGGACCGTCTCGCCGCGCGGCTGCCCGGATGGCTCGGCGACGTGCGGGTGAGCCCGCGTGGGCGGCGCCGGTCGGAGCTTGAGCTCGAGCTCTTGGCCTGAGCGGAAGGGAGACCATGTTGCGTGTGCTTCTCACGGGGATGTCCGGGACCGGGAAGTCGTCGGTGGTGCGAGAGTTGGTCGCGCGCGGATACCGCGCGGTTGACACCGACGAGGGCGGGTTTTCCGAGACCGTGGACGCGCCGGCGGGCCAGCTGACCGGGCCTGGCGAGGGCCTGGATTGGGTGTGGCGTGAGGACCGCATGCTGGACCTACTGTCCGAAGAGGACGGTGAGTCGCTGTTTGTCAGCGGGTGCTCGCCAAACCAGGGCCGGTTCTATCGATGGTTTGACCACATCGTGCTGCTGTCGGCGCCCGCCGAGGTGATCGCGCACCGGCTGGCGACACGCACCACCAACCCGTTTGGCAAGGGCGACGGCGACATCGAGCGCACGCTTGAGCTGCAGCGGACCATCGAGCCACTGCTGCGCCGGGGCGCCGGGCTCGAGATCGACACGACCGCGCCACTCGACCGGGTGGTGTCCACCATCCTGGCGCACGTCATGCCCGGCAACCATTCCGGCTGATCTGTACGATCCGTTATCCCGTCCGGGTATACGACTCCGGCGGCGGCTACACCCTATACGGTCGACAACCGTTTCCGCCGTGCGCCCAACGGCTTCTGGCCAAAGGGCGGCTATTGCGGCCCGGTGGCCTACTTCGAGCGCGGCCGGCCGGCAACGTGTGGTCGGGCAACATCTGGGACGGCAACGGGGCCACGATCGGGTCGTAAAGGCGGTCCTCCATGCTCGTGCGTGCCTAATCCGAGGTCAGCACGATCTTGCCGCGCAGGCCGCCGGCCAGCACCCGCCGGTGCGCCTCGGCCGCTTCGATCAACGGCATGGTCGCCGCCACGCGAGTGAGCAACTTGCCCGCCGCCACCTGCCCCACCAGCTCGGCGAGCAACTCTCGGTCGAGCCGGATGAGCTGGAGGTCCTGCCGCACACCGCGTGCCGGGTCGATGGGCGGCGTGGGCCGGGTGGAGACCACCACCCCACCGTCCTCGACGGCGGCGGCCGCCGGCTCGCCCAGCGGGACCGCGTCAAGCACCGCATTCACCGGCTCCAACTCGGTCAGGTCGGCGGAGCGAGAGATCACCTCGTCGGCGCCGAGCCCGCGCACCCATGCCTCATCCCCGTCGTTGGCCTGCGCCAGGACGTAGAGGCCGCGTTGCGCGGCGAGCTGGGTGGCGAAGCCGCCAACGCTGCCGCTGGCGCCGGTCACGAGAATGCGACAGCCGTCGGGCAGCCAACCCAAGGACAGCAGCGTCAAGGCCTGATGCGCGGTCTGGATGTTGAGCGGGAGGGTGGCCGCGCGCACGAAGTCGAGCTCGTCGGGCAGCGGCACCAGCCACCCCGCGTCGGCAGCGACGAACTCGGCGTAGCCACCAGGTGCGCCTCGGGTCAGGTACCACGGGATCATCCCGACCACGCGGTCACCCACCCGGAAGTCTGCCGTGTCGGGGCCGACCGAGGCCACCTCGCCGGCGATGTCCCAGCCCGGCAGGAACGGCGGCAGCACCGGTCCGCGCGGGATCTCGCCGGTGGTGGAGGCGACGTCGGCGGGATGCACGCACACCGCGCGGACCCGGACGACGACCTGGCCGGGCTGCGCCTCGGGGTCGGGCAACTCGGTCACTTGCAGCACCTCAGGCCCGCCCAGCGCGGCCGCGATCACGCCCAACACCCGTCCATTATGGAGGCGGGCCCGAGATTCCGAAAGTTTTCCGGAAGCGGCCGGGAATGCGTGCCCCGACCGCTCCATTTCATGCGCGTCCTACTACGAGCCTCTCGTGCCGCGTCCATCGTGAGCCGTCGACGCGCTCGCCCCGGCGGGGCCGGGCCCCCCGCGCGGCGTAACCGTTCACAGACCGGCATCCACCCGGTCCGCTACGGCAACCACTCGTGCGGAACAGCGGCGGCCCACGCCCACCGGATCGTCTCCCTAGCCCGCCTTTGCCGCCAGCTGCAGGCTACCGGCCCGCAGATCATCGTCGTGCCGTGTGCCGGCGCGGCAGTCGTCGATCGCACCGATCAGCAGATCGTGGAGCATCTTGTCGGGATCGGGAATGCACGCCTGAGCGATCCCGATGATCGCGCAACTGACGATGCTCGGCGCGCCGCGCCGATGGAACGCCTTCTGGGCCATCGCGAGCCTGTCGTTGAACCGCCGTGCCCATCGCGCGGCGTCGGGCGCGAAGGCCAGAGCCTGCGCACTACGCTCGTCGAGTGCGCTGTCGGCGGGTCGTCCGTCGAGGTCGGCCAGCACACGATTGGCCGTCAGGATGGCGACCGCCATGGCACACTGCCGTTCCGCCGACACCACCGGCAGGGCGGTCGTTGCGCAGCGCAGCGCGATCCGGGCGTCCACGCGCGGGTCGTCGCTGGTCAGCCCGATCACCGAGGGGATGAGCGAGGCAAGACGCTGACGGCCGGCATCGGTGGTGTTGTCGTTGACGTGACGGGCAACGGCGGCCAGCAGCGGGTGGGTGCAGGCGGGATGGTCGCTCCACCGCTCTCCGGCCAGTAACGACGCCAGTTCCATGAAGCAGGCGCCCTTGCGCGGGTTGCGGTGCTTGCCGCGGGACAACAGCGGCAGCAGAATGGGTGGCTGAACATCGAAGATCGACACGAGGCACCTCCTGAGCCCGGCGGGTTGGCCGTCCCTACCAAGCCTTGCATCATTAGCCCGTCAAATGCGATGTCCACGCACGTTTTGGCAGGCCAACCCATGGCAAACCAGGACTCTCCGGACGGCCGTCAAAAGGTGCCCAATCGGCCAGGCCTGGCCGCCCACAACCGGCGGGCGGCGTAGCGGCGCCTCATGTGCCCGGTCGTGTCCGGCCGCACCGACAAGACCGGAGTGGAGGTGCCGCATCCGCTGATCCCGGAGTGGAGGTGCCGCATTCCGCTGATCCCGGCGTGGGGCCCTCCGCACGAATTTCGTGCCGAGCCCCGATTTCGGCCCTGATTCGGGCCCCGATTTCGGCCCAGGGCACGCTCCGCATGAGGGCGTCGCCACGCGGTCTCGTTTCGATCGTGCGGGCAACCCCGTGTGGGGTGCGGGCTGCCCGGCCCGACTTGTGGTGCCGCGCCACTCTGCGTGGGGGTGTGTTGCCGCGGCCCGGTGTAGCGTTGCGGCGCTCGGTGTGGGTGTGTTGCCGCGGCCCGATGTCGGTTTGCGGCGCTCGGTGTGGGTGTGTCGCTGCGGCCCGATGTCGGTTTGCGGCGCGCTGTGTGGATGTGTTGCCGCGCGGCCCTGGTGGGTCGCGCGGTGGAGCTTCGGTTGGGGTGTGGCCCGCCCGTCCTCCGGGTTGGTCGTGTTGCGGCGCTCTGCGCAAGCGTGTCGCGACGCGGC
>JBIOYB010000636.1:0-22406 GCA_044869915.1 Allorhizocola sp. | reverse complement strand
GTGACCGGGTCAAACGACCCGGGACAGACAGCTCGCCTCATTGCGTTCGCCTTTCAGCTTCTCAGCCCTTCAGCTCTTGAGATCGGCCCGACCGTACCAAAGTGTGGTCTCGCCGTAGCGGCGGCCGCGCTCGCCAGTGACGCCTTCCACCCAGGCCGGCTCGGGCGAGCGGGTGGACCGCTCGAGCACGACGACCGCGTGCGGCGCGAGCCAGTGGCCCGCCACGAGCGCACTCAGCACGCCGGTCAGCTCGGCGTCAGGCACGGCATAGGGCGGGTCGGCGAACACCAGGTCGTAGGGCGGGCCGGGGTTGCCCGCGCCCAGGACGGCGGCGACCTTGCCAGTGACGACTTTCGCCCCCTCGGCGGCGCTGAGAGCCGCGATGTTGGCCCGGATCGCCTTCACCGCCCGCTGGTCCTGCTCCACGAGCAGCAAATGCGCGGCGCCGCGCGAGAGCGCCTCGAGCCCGATCGCCCCACTGCCGGCGAAGAGATCCAACACGCGCGCGCCGGCTAGCTCCATCTGGCTGTCCAAAGTGGAGAAAAGCGCTTCTCGGACGCGATCTGAGGTGGGTCGGGTGAGCTGCCCGGCCACGGTGATCAGCCGTCGCCCTCCGTAGCGCCCGGAAACGATTCTCGTCACTCTGTGAAGGTACTTGATAACGATTTGGCAACACCCATGCCGCCCAATTTCCAAGGTTCGTTCAGGTTTATATGGTCAGGCGTCGCCTGATTTCACCCTCCTTGAACAACTTGCGTATCACCTGGGGAGAATGCTTTGAACCGGCCCACCAAACGACTTCTCGCGCTCGCAGGCAGCGCGCTTCTCGGCACGTTCGCGGCGGTAGCGCTCGCGACCCCCGCCCAGGCCCATCACGCCGACCTTATCGGCCAAGGAGTCTGTCAGGACGACGGCACCTACGACGTCACCTGGAGGCTCACTCACCCCGAAAACTGGAGCGGGCGGATCGCGAAGATCACCGGCATCACCAAGAGCGTCGACAAACCAATCACACCGGTGGCCCCGGCCACCTCGTTTGCCGTGGGCACCGAGATCAATCCGGTCACCACGATCAGCGGCGTGCAGAACGTCCCCACTGCCTCCGCGACCCTCAAGGTGGACACCCAGTGGTTCAACACCGATGGCACCCCCGCCAAGCACACCGACGGGCGCAACATCACGGACTCTGACACGGTCAACGCGACCTTTGACGTGACGACGTGCCAGCCGAAGCCGATCCCCTCGGCCACGTTCCTGCCCTTCTGCGACGGCACGATCAAGGTGCACCTGATCAACCCGACCGGCAGCCCGGTGGTCTTCACGGTGACGGCCGGCAACGGCTGGACACAGCAGTTCAAGATCCCGGCCAACGGCAAGCTCGACGTGATCGTTCCGGCGGACAACGCCAAGGCCGAGATCGTGGTCAAGGCGGGCAAGGACGAGATCGCCAAGGGCGGCCCGTGGGTGCGGCCCAACTGCCCGAAGCCGACCCCGCTGGGCGAGTCGACCTGCGACAAGTTCACGGTCAGCCTGAGCAACCCGGCGGATAACCTGCCCACCACGGCCACGGTCACCTACGGGTCGCAGGTCGTGACGAAGGAGATCGCGGCCGGCAGGACCGAGAAGGTGGAGTTGAGCCCGAGCTCGGAGACCGAGGCCACGATCAAGTTCTCCAGCTGGGACGACGTTTACAAGGTCAAATATGAGAAGCCGGCCAACTGTGGCGGGCTTCCGCAGACCGGCGCCAGCACGGGCACCTACGTGGCCTCCGGCAGCGGGCTGGCCGCGCTGGGCGTGCTGGTGTTCTTCCTCGCCCGCCGGCGCCAGGTCCGCCTGCGCCGCATCGCTTCGCTATAGCCGACGTTTTCGAAGTCATCCCCAACGGAAAAGGGTGGGCCCGCTCAGGGCTCACCCTTTCTGGTTTTTACCCTTTTTGGAGGTACTCGGCCCGGTCGTCGCTGATGAGCCGCCCGATGGACGTGGCGAGCAGCGGGTGGTCCGCCAGGCTGGGATCGCGCGTGAGCATTTCCTCGGCCTCCGCGCGGGCCTCGCCGATGACGTCCCGGTCGCGCAGCAGAGACAGCAGGCGCACGTGCGAGCGCCGGCCCGACTGGGCCGCGCCCAGCACATCGCCCTCGCGGCGCTGCTCCAGATCCAGCTCGGCCAGCGTGAAACCATCCAAAGTGGAGGCAACCGCGTCCAGTCGCTCGCGCGACGGCGACCCCTCCAAAGCCTCTGTCACAAGCAAACACAAACCCGCAGCCGACCCGCGGCCGACGCGACCGCGCAGCTGATGAAGCTGGGACATGCCGAAGCGTTCGGCGTCAAGGATGAGCATCGCGGTGGCGTTGGGCACGTCGACGCCCACCTCGATGACGGTCGTCGCGACCAGCACGTCAATCTTGCCGGCGGCGAACGCGCGCATCACCGCGTCCTTCTCGTCGGCGGGCAGGCGGCCGTGCAGGATCGCCAGCCGCAGCCCGGCCAGCGGGCCGCTCTCCAGAAGCGGTGCGACCTCCAGCACGGCCAACGGTGGACGGCGCTCCTCCTCATCGGCCGACACATCCTCGTCCGAAGCCGAATCGCCGATGCGCGGGCACACGATGTAGGCCTGGTGCCCCTTGCGCACCTCCTCCACCACCCGCTGCCACGCCCGATCGAGGAACGCCGGCTTTTCGACGGCCGGCACCACGTGCGTCGAGATCGGCGAACGCCCGCCCGGCAGCTGCGCCAGCGTCGACACCTCGAGGTCGCCATAGACGGTCATCGCCACCGTGCGCGGGATCGGCGTGGCCGTCATCACCAGCACGTGCGGCGGCTGCTCGGCCTTGGCACGCAACGCGTCCCGCTGCTCCACGCCGAACCGGTGCTGCTCGTCGACCACGATCAGCCCCAGATCGGCGAAGTCGACGCCCTCGTAGAGCAGCGCGTGCGTGCCGACGACCAGCGACGCCTGCCCGCTGGCGATCTCTGACTGGGCACCGCGTTTGGCGGCCGCGCCGAGCGAACCCGTGAGCAACACGACCCGATGCTGCTCCTCCAGCGGAAGCAGCCGCACGATGCCACGGAAGTGTTGCGCCGCAAGCACTTCGGTCGGCGCAAGCAGGGCCGCCTGCCCTCCGTTGTCGACGACCTGAAGCATCGCGCGCAGCGCCACGAGGGTCTTCCCGGCGCCTACCTCGCCCTGCAGCAACCGGTGCATCGGGTGCGCGGTCGCCAGGTCGGCGCTGATCTCGTCGCCGACCGCCCGCTGCCCGTCGGTGAGCGTGAACGGCAGCGTCGCGTCGAACGCGTCGAGCAGCCCGCCCTCGACCGCCGGGCGGGGCCGCGCGGGCCAGGCCGCCGCCTCCCGCTTGCGCTTGATGAGCGTCAGCTGGATCGCGAACGCCTCGTCCCACGCCAGCCTCCTGCGGGCCGCGTAAAGCATCTCCTTGCTCGACGGCCGGTGGATCTCGCGCAGCGCGGTCGGCAGATCGACCAGCCTGCGCCCGGCCCGGATCTCCGACGGCATCGGATCCGGCGGCGGCTCAACGGTTTCGAGCACGATCCGCACGCACCGCGCGATCACCCAGGTCGGCATCTTGGCCGCGGCCGGATAGACCGGGATGAACGCGCCCGCGAACGCCTCCAGCTCCTCGTCTGGGTTGGCGCCTTCGTCGTCGAGCAGGATGTATTCGGGCGTGTTGAGCTGCCGCTGCCCACGAAACTCGGTCACCTTGCCGGCGAACAGCCCCCACCGCCCGGGCCGCAGATCCCTTTCCCGCCAGGCTTGGTTGAAAAAGGTGAGGGTGATCCTCCCGCCTTTGCCGTCCCCGACGACGGCTTCCAGGAGGGTCCCGCTTCGCTGCCGGAAGCGCCGCGAATGCGCACTGATCACCTGCGCCATGACGGTCGCCTGCTCACCCACCTCCAGCGAACGGATGTCGGTGTGCTCGCCGCGCTGGTCGTATCTGCGCGGCACGTGGTAGAGCAGGTCTCCGGCCGTATACAGGTCGAGGGTGACGGCCAGCGCCTTGGCGGTCTTCGCCCCCACCAACTTGTCCAGACCGGTGTCCAGATTGGAAGTCATTCCACTCCCACGAGCAGTGGATAGTGCTGTTGGCCGCCCACATATGTGTGCACCTCCACCAGCGGCCATTGGCGCGCAAGGTGTTCCTGCATCCGGTCGGCCAGATCGTCGGGCGCGCCCGCCCCGAGCAGCAGCGTCACCAGCTCATTGCGCCCGGTCGCCAGCATGCGGTCGAGCAGCTCCCGGCACACCTCGACCAGATCCTGCCCGATGACGTTGACCTCGCCCTCCACAAGCGCGATGACGTCGCCCGGCTTGCACGTCCCGGCCACGGTGATCGCCTCGCGGCCGGCGTGCGTCACCTCGGCCGACCGGCACGCCGCCGCGGCCTCCGCCATCGCGATCACGTCGTCCTCGAACCGGCGCTCGGCATCGCGCACGGCCAGCGCGGCAAGCGCCTGCACGGGCGAGCGGGTCGGGATGACACGCACCTTCACGCCCTCGCCGAACGCCTCGTCGGCCGCGGTCTGCGCGACCGCCCGCAGATTGGAGTCTGTCGGCAGCACCGCGACCCGGCCCGCGCCCGTGGCGAGGATCGCGTCAAGGATCTCGGCCGTGGACGGGTTGGCCTTCACCGCCACGGCGCCCTCGCCGATGAACAACCGGCCGATCCCGTCGCCGCTCGCCGTCACGACGACCGCGCGCGCCGTCGGATCGGGCCGGCGCGGGCCGCCCTCGGCCTTGGCGCTCGTGAGATGGGTGACCTGGAGCTGATAGGGCCGGCCCGCGTCCAGCGCGGCCTCGATCGCCTTGCCCGCGTCGTCGACGTGCACGTGGACCCGCCAAGTCGGCGATGGTGCTGAGTCGCGTGTGGCGGGCCGCAGGACCGACGTCTCCGACTCGGCACTTTCGCGGTTGCCGCCGACCACGACCAGCGAATCGCCGAGCTTGTCGAGCGCGCCGCGCAGCACCGTGATCGCGTCTTTGTCGGTGTCGATGAGGAACTGGACCTCGTAGGCCGGGCCGCGATAGTTGAGCGCGGGGGCCTGATGCGTGATGGGCATCGCCGGGGCCGCGATCTCATGCTCGATCGACTCCCCGGTGAGCGCCTCGACCAGCGCGTCAAGGATCACGACCAGCCCGCGCCCGCCCGCGTCGACCACGCCCGCCTGCGCCAGCACAGGCAACTGCTCGGGCGTGCGGGCCAGGGCCTTGGCCGCCGAGTCGGCCGCCTCCTTGAGGTTGGCGCCGTTGGCCGCCCGCGCCACGGTCAGGATCGTCCCCTCGACCGGATGCGCCACGGCCTCATAGGCCGCCGCCGCGGCCGCGCGCAACGGATCGGGGCCGGTCAGCCCGTTGGCCAAGCCCGCCAGCCACTGGGCTGTGATCACCCCCGAGTTGCCGCGGGCGCCCAGCAGCGCACCGCGGGCAAGGGCCGTCAGCGTGCCGTGCGGCTCGTCGTCGGGCAGACCGGCGATCGCGTCCTGCGCCGAGCACATCGTCAGCAGCAGGTTGGTCCCGGTGTCGCCATCGGGTACCGGATAGACGTTAAGGTCGTTGATCTCCTGCTCGTGGCGACGGAGCGCAGCAACGCTCAGGGCGCACCAGCGGCGTACCGCATAGGTGTCGAGGGCCTCCAACACCGCCCCAGATTATCTAAGGGAACCCGATTGGGCAGATGGCGGATCCGTCAGGTACCCTGGCGAGGCTGTCTTTCGACTTATAAGTGTGCAGGAGATTCCCAGTGGCTGCCGTTTGCGACATCTGTGACAAGAAGCCGAGCTTCGGCAACAACCGGCCGTGGTCGCGCAAGGCCACCCGCCGCCGCTGGAATCCCAACATCCAGACCGTGCGCACGGCCGCGGGCGGTGGCACCACCAAGAAGGTCAACGTCTGCACCTCCTGCCTCAAGGCCGGGAAGATCAGCCGCGCCTAAGGTGCCAGGCACTCGATGCCAGCCGCGGGGGCCGAGCCCCCGCGAACCGCACGTAGCCGTAGCCGCGCACCTGGAATTCGAATACTCAAAGAGCGCCCGCCCAACGGCGGGCGCGTTTGTTTCGGATGCTCAAAGCGCCCGCTTGCCGGGCGGGCGCTTTTTCATATGCTCTTGCCGAAGCAGCGCACGCCCGGCTCGTTTTTGTAGTGACCAAATGGTTCGATGCGCTCGTAGCCGAGCGACTCATACATGGCGATCGCCTCTGGCTGGCGGACGCCGGTCTCGAGGATGATCCGTTCGCGCCCGTGGTCGCGCGCGTCCGCCTCGATCTTCTCCATGATCCGGCGGGCCAGGCCGAGCCTGCGCCCGTCGTTCGCCACAAACACCCGCTTGACCTCCGCGACCCGCTCGGATCCGCCCCAGCTGCGCCAGGCGCCGCAACCCATTGGCCATCCGTCTGCGTAGGCGACGAAGAAACCACCGTCGGGCGGGTCGAACTCGATCGCCTCGACCGGCGTGCCGTCCGGCTCGCCGTAGCGCTCCTTCAGGTCCTCCATCAGTTGCTTGACGAGCCTCTGTGCGGTCCCTGAGCCGTAGCGGGTGGGTCTGATCTCGATCTGCACGCAGGCGACCCTATCGTCAGCTTTTGAAGTGATCCCAACCGGTCGGGCCGTGCCAGATTTTGCCGTTCACGGTCACGCCCGCACCCTCCCGCACGACTCCAATCGGGCGGAAGCCCTCGGGCAGTGACGCGCCCGGCGGGAAAGTCGCGGCCAGCGCGTGGTCGTCCCCACCCGCGAAAATCCATTGATAAGGATCGACCCCTAGGGCGTTGGCGGCATCGCGCATCTGATCGGGGATCTCGAACCGCTCCCGCGCCACATCGATGCCGATCCCACTCGCCGCGGCGATATGGCCGATATCACTCAACAATCCATCCGAGACATCGATCATCGAGGTTGCCCCGGCCCGCGCCGCCGCCGGACCCAGCGCATACGGCACCTCAGGCCGCCGATAAGCATCGACGAGTATCTTTGGCGTCCGGAAGCCCCGCGAAAGCACCGTGTATCCCGCCGCCGCGAACCCGACCCGACCCGCGAGCGCCAGCACATCCCCCGCCCGCGCCCCGCCGCGCAGCACGGGAGCCACCCCGCGCAGGTCGCCGAACGCGGTCACCGCGATGGTCAGCGTCGGGCTGGAGGTCATGTCGCCGCCCACCACGCTCGCGCCAACCAGCGCGGCCTCCATCGCGAGCCCTTCCGCCAGGCCTTCCGCCCACGCCGCCGCCAGGTCTCCCGGCGTGCACAGGCCGACCAGCAGCGCGGTCCCGTAGCCGCCCATGGCCGCGATGTCGGCCAGGTTGGCCGCCGCCGCCCGCCGGCCGATGTCGACCGCGTCAGCCCAGTCCCGCCGGAAATGCCGCCCGTCAACGAGCACGTCCGTCGATGCGATGATCTGCCCGTCGGGTGCCGCCACGATTGCCGCATCGTCGCCCGGACCCAGCAGAACGGCTGGCCCCGGATCGCCCAGACGCGCCACAACCCGCGAAATCAGCCCGAATTCGCCCGCATGCGCGACACTCAAAACGTCCTCCAGCTGATCTGAGGTATTTTCTTGGGCGTGGTTCACGCCTATATCTTGATTCAGACGGCAGTCGGCCAGTCCGTCGACGTCGCCGACGCCATCCGCGGTGTCGAGGGCGTGACGCGAGTCGATGCCGTCACCGGCCCCTACGACGTCGTCGCCATGGTCGAGGCCCGCAGCGTCGACGACCTGGGCAAGCTGGTGCTCTCGCAGATACAGATGATCCCCAACATCACCCGCACCCTGACATGCCCCATCATTCACCTGTGAACAACGATCCCACGACCCGCTCTGCTCGGCGCATCGCGACACTCATCGCTGTCCCGATCGCACTGGTCGTCGGGTTCGTCGCGTTTCAAGTGCTCAAACCCGCTCCCGAGCCCGTGACCACGCCTCGGGTCCAGTCGAGCACACCTGTGGAAATGCCGGCACGCACGCTCGACGAGCGCCAAACCACCGTGTGCCGGGCGCTGCTGTCCCAGCTGCCCACCGAGATCCGTGATGCGAAGCAGCGCCCGGTGACCGCCGGGCCGGAGCAAAACGCGGCCTTCGGCGACCCGGCCATCACCGTGGCCTGCGGCACGCCCCCATCCACGGTCGCACTCACCGACAAGGTGTTCGCCCTCAACTCCGTCTGCTGGCACGCCGACCCGACCAGCACCCGGTGGACCACGGTCGACCGTGAGGTGCCGATCACGGTCACCGTGCCGGAGAAATACCAGCCGGCCTTCCAGTGGGTGCTGCTGTTTTCCAACCCCATCGCCTCGACCGTGCCGAGCACCGACGGGCCCGTCCCGACCGGGTGCAAGGGCTATTAGTGCAACCCCGTGCCACGGCGCAGGGCCGTGCGCACGAGCCGTGACACCAGCTTCGGATAGTCGAGCCCGCTCGCGGCCCACATGCGCGGAAACATCGACGAGGGAGTGAAGCCGGGCATCGTGTTGATCTCGTTGAGCAGCACCTCGTGGTCGGGCGTGACGAAGAAGTCGACCCGGGCCAGGCCGGCGCAATCGATCGCCGTGAACGTGCGCCGCGCCAGCTCCTGCACCCGCGCACTGACCTCGGGCGGCAGGCCGGCCGGGATGTCGAACTCGCAGTCCTCGCCCAGATATTTGGCCTCGAAGTCGTAGAACTCGTGGCCACCGGCGACCACCCGGACCTCCGCCAGCAGCGAGGCCTCCGGCGCGCCTCCGGCCTCGCTCTCCAGCACACCGCACTCGATCTCGCGCCCCACGATGGCCGCCTCGACGAGCACCTTCGGGTCGATGGCCCGCGCCGCCGCCACAGCCTCATCCAGCCTCGACCAGTCGTGCACCTTGGTGATGCCGTGCGACGACCCGGCCCGGGACGGCTTGACGAAGACGGGAAGCCCCAGACGCTCCTTCTCGGCCTCGCTGAGCTCCTGCCCGGCGCGCAGCACGGCGTAGCGCCCGACGGGGATGCCTTCCGCCGCGGCGAGCTTCTTGGTGAACTCCTTGTCCATGGCCGCGGCCGACGCGAAGACGTTGGCGCCGACGTAGGGGATATTGGACATCTCGAGCATGCCCTGGATCGTGCCGTCCTCGCCGTAGGCGCCGTGCAGCGCCGGGAACACGACGTCGACGCTCGCGAGCGCGGAGGCGCCCTGCGCCGGAGCGAGCACGACCAGCTCCCGCTGGCTGAGCGTGACCAGCTCGCCGGACTTCTCGGTGATCTCGGGCAGCGTCCGCCCCGAGATCGCCAGCTGATCCGGGTCGCCCGAGGTCAGGACCCAATTGCCCTCGCGGGTGATGCCCACCGGGATGACTTCGAATTCGCCTGGGTCAAGCGCGCTCAGGATCGAGCCGGCGCTGACACAGGAAATCGCGTGCTCTGAACTTCTGCCGCCGAAGACGACGGCCACCCGGATCTTTTCACCCACGCCACACGACCCTACCCCCTCTCCCGCCCCTGGTGGCGCTATGGTCCCGGTCATGTCCCCGCAAACACGCCTGGTAAGGATCCGTATCTGGCTCGTGTTGTTCATCGTGGCGCTGGCCGCCAGCGGCGTGACCGCGTTCCCGTTACAGGCCGAGGTCCGCCTGGTTACGCGCTTGCCGCTGCCGTCATTCGCCGCCGACTGGCTGGCCCGGGTGCAGGCGGCGCTGGAGTCCACCGATCCCCTGCTGTTCTATGGCACCGACTGGCTGGCGTTTGCCCATCTGGTGATCGCGCTCGCCTTCATCGGCCCGCTGCGCGACCCGAAACGCAACATCTGGGTGGTGCAGTGGGCGATGCTGTGCTGTGTGGCCATCATCCCGCTCGCGCTGATCGCCGGGCCGATCCGCGGCATACCGTTCTGGTGGCAGCTCATCGACTGCTCGTTCGGCGTGTTCGGGTTGATTCCGCTGTGGATTGTTCACCGGCACATCAAGCTGTTGCCTGCAACTATGACCGGCCAGGAGGGAGCACCGGATGGGGCAGCCGACATCCGAGATCGATACGCGGTTCAGTGATCCGGCCGCGGCCGCGACGCCGTGGGAGCAGACCCGTGCGGCGCTGGAGGCAGCCGAGCTGTTCTGGATTTCCACGGTCCGCGCCGACGGGCGACCGCACGTGACGCCGCTTGTCGGCGTGTGGCTGGACGGCACGGTCTACTTCACCACGGGCGCCGACGAGCAGAAGGCGGTCAACCTGCGCCACAACCCGCAAGTGGTGCTGACGACCGGGTGCAACGGGTGGGAGTCCGGGCTCGACGTCGTGGTCGAGGGCGAGGCGATCCGGGTCACCGACGACGCACGGCTCGAGCGGCTCGCCGAGGCGTGGGCCGGCAAGTGGGACGGGCGCTGGCGCTATGAGGCGCGCGACGGCACGTTTCGCCACGCGCATGGTGCTGCTGCGCTCGTGTATGGCGTCACGCCGGCCCGCGTCCTCGCGTTTGGCAAGGGCCCGTTTTCCCAAACGCGCCACGTGTTCTGACCCGTTGGGGCCTCCGGCGGGAGCCTCGAAGGCTAGGCTCCCGCCGAGGGCCGTCTTTCAACTCCTACCCAGTTATCGGCACGGTGTGCCGTTGAGGGTGAAGGAGTTCGGGCTTGGGTTGGGGCCGGTGTAGGGGTCGCCCAGGAAGCCAAACGTCACGCTGCGGCCCGGGCCGATGCGCCCGTTCCAGCGCTCCGCGGAGGCCGTGACCATCGCGCCCGACTGGTCCAGCGACGCGCCATAGTCGACGCCCGCCGTCTGCCCACTCAGGAACGACCAGCGCAGCTGCCATCCGTCGATCGCCTTCGACCCGGTGTTCTCGATCGTCACCTGGGCCAGGAAACCGTTGTGCCACTGGGCCTGCTTGACGTAGCGCACGCGGCAGTCGCCGGTCGCCTTGTGCGAGGCGAGGAACGAGGACACCCACGCCAGCGGCGAGTTCCAGTTGATGGTCAGCTCGTTGGTCGACCACGACTCGATGTCGTCGATGTAGCAGAACTGGCCCGCGCAGCCGGTCAGCTTCTGCTGCGCCACCGGGTCCTGGATGGACGAGTTGGGTCCGCCCGCGAGCGTGCCGTTGGGCGGGTTGGGCAGGTCGCCGTTCAGCTGCTTGGCGTACCAGCGGCTGTGCTGGTTCTTGGAGAACGACTCGCCGTATCCGGTGACATACGACTTGTTCAAGGCGTTGCGGCCCAACAGGTAGTCCATCCCTCGGCGCACCCCGTCGGCGAACTTCGGGTCGCGCGTGAGATCGGACGCGACCGCCATCACGACGAGGTTGTTGAGCACCAGGTTGTTCGAACCCCAGTCGAACATGCCGCCGCTGGGCGTGTAGGTCAGGTGGTACGGGTTGGCCTCCTGCGCCGCGAGATAACGATTGGCCGCTTCGACGATCGGCTTCGTGTCCATGCGCAGACCGTTGGGCACGCTCGCCAGCTGCAGCCGGCCCAGCGGCGCGGTCCACTTCCAGTCGAAGCCTTGCGGCCGGAAGATGTTGCCCGTGTGGTGCGGGGACGCCAGCACGGCCGACTTGTAGGCGTGCTTGCCGGTCGTGATGAACAGCTCGGCCGCGGCCCAGTAGAACTCGTCGGTGACGTCGTCGTCGTCGTAAGGCCCGCCGCCGTTGCCGTCCGCCGGGGTCGCGTAGCGCGCCGGGTTGGCGACCGCGGCGGCCCAAGCCTTTTCGGCCACGCTCAGGCACTTGCGGGCGAACGCGCGGTCGTAGGGCGCGAACAGCCGTGCGCACTGCGCGGCGGTGGCGGCCAGGTTCAAAGTCGCGGCCGTGGACGGCGGGTGCAGCTCGCGCAGCATCGGGTCGACGTGCGGGAGCAACGGCAGTCCGGTCCAGTTATTGTCGTGAATCTTGTGGTGAGCCATGCCCGCCAGCGGTTTCCCGGCCGGTACCTGCATGCTCAGCATGAATTCCATCTGCCAGCGGGCCTCGTCCAGGATGTCGGGCACGCCGTTGCCACTTTCCGGAATGGACAGTTGCCCGTCGCCGAACGCGAACCGGTTGCGCTCGAACGCCGACATCAGCTGGTGCACCGAGATCCCGCCGTTGACCACGTATTTGCCGTGGTCGCCCGCGTCATACCAGCCGCCGCGCACGTCCAGCGTGTAGTCGCAGACGCCGGGCTGGCACGGCACCGCCGTGTCGCCGGTGTTGGGCGCGACGCCGAGGTGCCCGGCCGGGCGCGCGTATCCGGGTCGCAGGTCGCCCCGGATCTCGATGCCGGACCGCTGCGTGTAGTAGAACTTCAGCGAGTCGTCCCGCATGCGCCCGTAGAAGTCCTCGCCGATCGTGAACGGGTGGCTGGTCTCGCCATCAGCGACGAGCTGATAGGTGCCGGCGGTGGCGTGCCGGAAGGCGATCGCGTGCACGTTTTGCCCGGATGTCGCGTCGACGCCGCGCGGTGTCGTCTGTCCACTTTCGACGATCGCGCCGCCCGGCCCGACCAGTTGCCACGGCATGGCCGCGGTGGACTCGGTCACGAGCGTCGCGTTCTTAACCCCGTTCATCTGGTACCCGACCTGGTTCACGCGCACGCGCGGCCCGGTGTCGGGGACATAGACGGGAGGCTCCGCACCGCCCTTGAGCGAGATGTTGTCGATGCAGAAGCGCCAGGCCGCCGAGGCCCCGCCGATCTGGAAGACCAACTGCGCGTTGGGCAGGTCCACCGGCGAGGTGAAGCTCCCGCTCGACTCCGATGTCATATTGATCAGGACGTATTGGGTCCAGGGATCCATGGGCAGCTGGATGATGGCCTTGCCGACGGCCGTGTTGGGCGCCTCGAACGAGAACTCATACGACTCGCCCGCGATCAACGCGATGTTGTCCTGCCCGACGATGACGTCCCACGGGTTGACCGTGCCGGCGGGGATGTCGGCGCAAAGCTTCTGTGTGCTTGAGTCGAGCGTGATGTTGCCCGTGCCCCACCAGGGCGCGTGACCGTTATCGAACGTGCCGTTGACTATCTGCTCCGGCGCGTCCGCTTGAGCGGGCGCCGGTCCAATCACCACTAATAGAGCGCAACAAAGGACTAAAACCCGGCGCACTGCGACCACTCCACTTCGGGGCAGCAGTGGTGCGCGAACTCACCTTCTACGCACCACTGCGCCAAGCCCGCGCTCGCTTGGGAGCGCTTCCATAGCTAAATGCAGATTATTGCGGGAGCGTTTCCATGATGTCAATGTCCGAAGTTGACGACGGTAAATGAGCAGGTCATCTATGCCACTGTTGCCGCGTCGAGAGCGGCCCGCACATCATCGACGAGATCGACCGTGTCCTCGATGCCGCACGAGAGCCGGACAAAACCGGCTGGGACCGAGTCGCCCCACTGCTGCCGGCGATCGGCGGTCGTGTGCAGCCCACCGAAGCTCGTCGCCGCCGCGATCAATTGGGACGCCTTGAGAAACGCCGCCACATGGGTCGCCGACGGCAGCTCGAACGACACGAGCCCGGGCAGGATCATCAGCTGGCCCGCGAACGCCGAATCGCCCGGGTGGTGAACCGCGCCCACGAGCGGATGCCGGCGCAGCACCGGCACGAGCGCGGCGGCGTTGGCCGACTGCTGCCGCAGGCGCAGCGCCAGCGTGCCCATCGACCTGCGCACCAGCCAGCAGTCAAACGGGCTGGGGATCGCACCGGCCAGGTTGCGCCAGCGTTGCATGCCGTCCAAAAGCGACTGTTCGCGCGCCGCGACGTAGCCCAGCAGCACGTCGGTATGGCCGGCCAGCGCCTTGGTGCCGGACGCGACGACCACATCGGCGCCGAGATCCAGTGGGCGCTGCCCGAGCGGTGTGGCGGCCGTATTGTCCACCGCGACGAGGGCGCCGGCCGCGTGGGCCATCGTGGCCACCGCGCTGATGTCGACCAGCTCCAGCCCCGGGTTGGACGGCGACTCCAGCAGGACCAGGCGCACGCCCGCCAGCGGCGGATAGGGCCCGGCGGTCGGCGCCTCGATCACGTTGATGCCCAGGGACGCGAGCGTCGTGGAGGCGAACACGCGCACCTGGTAATAGCCGTCGGACGGTATGACGACCGTGTCGCCCGGCTCCAGCGTGGTCATCAGCAGCGCGGTGATGGCCGCCTGACCGCTGGCGAACACCAGGCTCGGCCCGCCCTCCAGCTCGCCGATGGCCGCCTCGAGCAGCCGTCGCGTGGGGTTGTCGGGCCGGCCGTATCCGTCGTCGCCCGGCTCGACGCCCTCCGGGCGCAGGTGATAGGCCGACACCAGCATCGGGCCCGGCATGATTGGATCGCCCGGCTCGCCCGACGGCAGTCCACTGTGGACACAACGCGTGCTGTCGCCAACATTCATGGCAGCCATCACTCGGATTTGGTCGCCCGCGACATCAAGGTCTTCAACGCCAGCCGCGGATCGACGCCCTCGTGGCAGATGCGCTCGACCTGCTCGGTGATGGGCATGTCGACGCCGTGCGCCCGGGCCAGATCACGGATCGCCAGGCAGCTCTTGACGCCCTCGGCCGTGTATCTGGTGGTGCGCTGCGCCTCCTCGAGGGTCGCGCCCCGGCCGAGCGCCTCGCCGAACGTGCGGTTGCGCGACAGCGGCGAGCTGCACGTGCCGACGAGATCGCCCAGCCCGGCCAGTCCCGCGAACGTCATCGGGTCGGCGCCCAGCGCCTGCCCCAGCCGGGCGGTCTCGGCCAGGCCGCGCGTGATGAGCGTGGCCTTGGTGTTGTCGCCCAGACCCATCGCGTGCGCGATGCCGAACGCCAGCGCGATCACGTTTTTGACCGCGCCGCCCAGCTCGCACCCGATCACGTCGGTGTTGGTATATGGCCGGAAATAGGGCGTCGTGATGGCGTCCTGCACCCGGGTCGCGCGCTCCATGTCGACACAGGCGACCACGGTCGCGGCCGGTTGCCCGGCGGCGATCTCGGCCGCCAGGTTGGGCCCGCTCACGACCGCGACCCGATCGGCGGGCACGCCCGCGGTCTCAGCCATGACCTCGCTCATGCGCATGGTCGTGCCCAGCTCGATGCCCTTCATGAGCGAGACGAGTGTCGAGTTTGGAGCCAGGTGCGGTCGCCAGTCGGCGAGGTTGGCGCGCAACGTCTGCGACGGGATGGCGAGCACGACGATCTCCGTGCCCGCGAGTGCCGCCACGGGATCGGACGTAGCCGACACGTGCAGGCCCAAATGGGTACCGGATAAATAATCGGGATTTTTCCCATCGCGATTGATGGCGTCGGCGATCTCCGGGCGGCGCGCCCAGAGCACGACATCGTTGCCGGCGTCGCCGAGGATTTTGGCGAAAGCCGTCCCCCACGACCCCGCACCAAGAACGGCCGTCTTCACTGGCTCGACTCCTTCCGGGACGCGGGTGTCCAAAGTGGTGGCGGAGTGCTACCCCGGATTTCGCCCAGCAAATCCCGGATCCGCAACATGATGATGTCGGTCATGTCGTTGAGCACCGCAGTGGTCGGCTCTGCGCCCTTCCACTCGGACAGATCGACCGGTGGACCGGCCCACACCCAGACGGGCGTCCTGGGCCGCGGGCGCAGCTTCTTGGTGCGCGGGTCGAAGATCCTCTCCGGCCCCCACATCGCGACCGGGATCACGGGGGCGCCGGTCATCAGCGCCAGCCGGGCCGCACCGGTCTTGCCGCGCATAGGCCATAGATCGGGCTCTTTGGACGTGGTGCCCTCGGGATAGATGACCACCGTGTCGCCTGCGCCCACGGCGGCCACCGCCGAATCGAGCGCCTTGGCCGCGTCGACCGTCCCCCGGTGCACGGGGATCTGGCGGCACCAATAGAGGATCTTGCCAGCGACCGGCAGCCGGAACAGGCTCTCCTTCGCCAAGAACTGCGGCCAGCGCCCGGCGTCATATACATAGCGGGCGATGACGAACGGGTCCGCGTGCGACATGTGGTTGACCACGACGATCGCCGGGCCGGTCTGGGGGATGTGCTCCATGCCCCGCCAGTCGGCCTTGGTGAACACACTGGTGCCCGGCTTCACCACCGCGACGGCGAACCGCCTCCAGAATCCAAGCTTGCGCCGAGCCACCAGTGCCACCTGACCTCTACTGTGTTGCGGCCATCATGCCATGATTCCCATCAGCCAGCCCGCAAAGCAAGGGCCGGCTGATGCAGCGACCGCACAGACCTGTGGGCCGCGCAAAAAAGGAATTCCCATCAGCCAGCCCGCAAAGCAAGGGCCGGCTGACGCAGCGACCGCACAGACCTGTGGGCCGCGCAAAAGGGAGACCTGACCATGGCCCAGTCAGAGGTCACACCTGTCAGGCCGCGCTCGCGACGCAGGCCGTGCCCACTCTGGCGAACCCGACGCTCTCGTAGACCCGCGCCACGTCGTCGCTGCCCGCGGACAGGAAAACCACCTCGACCCCGTGATCTAACGCGTGCCCGGCAAGCGTGGCCGTGACCGCGGCGCCAAGCCCCCGCCTGCGCGCCGACGGCACGGTCGCCACGCCGACGACCTCGGCCACATCGTCGACACGCTGGTACTGACCGCTGGCCAACGGTCCCTCCACAGTGGACTCCGCCAGCGCCGTGACGCTGCTGCGGGAAAGCGCCCGGCGCAGGCGCACGGCCAACTCATCGGCCGGGATGGGCGTGATGTCGAGGTCGCGTGGGCCGGCCCGGCCCACTGCCGTGCCGGGCTCGCCGAACCCGAGGTGGGCGACCGCGATGCACGCGGCCATGTCGTCGGCGAAGGACGCCGAGTGCGGGTCGAGGACGCGCGCGCCCTTCTCGGTCGGGCGCAACTCGTCCAGCACGAGCAGCGGCGCCTCGAGCACCACCAGACCCCGGTCCCGCACGACGGGCAGCAGCTCGGGATTGAGGTCGTGCACCCACTCGAACGCCTCGGGCACGCCCAGCTCGCGCTGGCGCGCCAGGGCCGCGTCCACGTCGGCCGGGGTCGGCTCGGGCCCGCCGAGGCGCGGGCGGGCGTAGAACTGGTAGCCCGCGCCCTCGCGCACAAACAGCGTGATCCCGCCGAACTCCTCCGCGTGGGCGCGGTCACGGGGTACGGCGTCGTAGAAGCGTTCCAGGCGATCAAGAAGGGTCACGCCGTGACGATACAGTGGCGATACAGTCGAGCGCGTGTCACAGGCTTGGACCATCCTCGTCCCGCTCAAGCCGCTCGGCTCGGCCAAGAGCCGGCTGCGCGGGGCCATGCCCGAGCTCCCCCATGAGGAGCTGGTGCTGGCGCTCGCCGAGGCCACGGTCGCCGCGGCCGCGCGGAGCGAGGCGGTCGGGCGGATCGTTGTGGTCGGCAGCGACGCGCTCGTGGGATATGAGACTCTGCCGGATCGGCATGGCGACCTCAACGCGGCCCTGCGGGACGCGGCGGGAGTCGTCGCGGGGCCGGTCGCGGCGATGCCGGCGGACCTTCCGGCGCTGCGGGCCGACGAGCTGACGGCGGCGCTGAGCCTGATCGATGGGCTGGGCGGGCGCGGCTTCGTGCCGGACGCGGAGGGCACCGGCACGGTCCTGCTCGCGGCGGCTCGCGGGCCGCTGGGCCCGCGCTTCGGGCCCGGGTCGGCGGCGGCGCACGCGCGCTCCGGCGCGCGGCGGCTTCGCGGCGCCTGGCCCACGCTGCGCCGCGATGTGGACACCCCGGCCGATCTGGAGGAGGCGTTCCGGTTGGGGTGGCACCCGTCGTGGGCGCTAGGCTAGGGCGCATGCAGGGGACTGTGGCGAGCTTCGATCCCGACGGCCACGGCGGCGAGTTGCTCCTCGACGACGGCACCAAGCTTTCGTTCGGGCCGGACGCGTTCGCGCTGTCGGGGCTGCGGTTGCTGCGCCTGGGCCAGCGGGTGCGGGTGGAGCAGGCGCCCGACGGCACGGTGGAGAAGGTCGCGATACCGACGTTGTAAAGCCACTTGTTCTTCCCGCGTTAACCTTCATCGGGTCAAAATGAGCAGGTGAACAGCCCAGCACCACGCCGTCCCAGCCGCCGCCGCAACAAGGAGTCCCCTCCGCTGACCGAGGATCGTTACTTCAACCGTGAGCTCTCCTGGCTCGACTTCAACGCACGCGTGCTGGCCCTGGCCGAGGACGAGCGGGTGCCGCTGCTCGAGCGGATGAAGTTCCTGGCGATCTTCGCCCAAAACCTGGATGAGTTTTTTATGGTACGGGTTGCCGGCCTGCACCGCCGCGTCCAGACCGGGTTGCCGGCCCGAGGCGCGGATCAACTGCCGCCCAGGGCGCAGCTGGAGGTCGTTGCCGAGCGCGCCGCCCAGCTGGTCGCGCGCCACGCGGCGCTGTTCGCGGAGGTGGTCCGGCCCGGGCTCGACGCACAGGGCATCAAGATCCTGGGTTGGTCCGAATTGGACAAACCCGAGCACGAGCGGATGCGCACCTACTTCCACGACCGCATCTTCCCCGTGCTCACGCCGCTCGCGGTCGACCCGGCCCACCCCTTCCCTTATATATCGGGCCTGTCGCTCAACCTCGCCGCGTTCGTGCGCAATCCCGAGACGGGAGAGCAGCTTTTCGCCCGGGTGAAGGTGCCCAACAACGTGCCCCGGTTCGTGACCGTCGGCGCCGAGGGCAAAACCGTGCGCTTCCTGCCGATCGAGGAGCTCATCGCCAACCAGCTGCACCACCTGTTCTCCGGCATGCAGGTGGTCGAGCACCACCTGTTCCGGGTGACCCGCAACGCCGACCTCGAGATCGACGAGGAGCGCGACGAGGACCTGATCGAGGCGATGGAGCGGGAGCTGGCCCGGCGCCGATTCGGCCCGCCCGTCCGGCTCGAGGTGGCCGCGACCATCTCCGACGACGTGCTCGAGACGCTCGTCGAGGAGCTCGGCGTCGCCCAGCACGACGTGCAGCGGGTGCCCGGACTGCTTGACCTGTCCGGGCTCTGGCAGATCCACGCCGTGGACCGGCCGGAGCTCAAGGACCCCAGCTTCGTGCCCGCAACGCATCCGCGCCTGTTAGAGGGCGAGAAGTCGCGCAGCGTGTTCAACATCCTGCGCGACGGCGACATCCTCGTACACCATCCATATCATTCCTTCTCCACGAGCGTGCAACGCTTTATCGAGCAGGCCGCCGCCGACCCCAACGTGCTGGCCATCAAGCAGACGCTCTATCGCACCTCCGGCGACTCGCCGATCGTCGACGCGCTCATCGCCGCAGCCGAGGCGGGCAAACAGGTCGTGGTGCTCGTGGAGGTCAAGGCGCGGTTCGACGAGTTGGCCAACATCGGTTGGGCGCGCAAGCTCGAGCGCGCGGGCTGCCATGTCGTTTATGGACTGATCGGGCTCAAGACGCACTGCAAGACGGCGTTGGTGGTGCGCGAGGAGTCGGGCCAGATCCGGCGCTACTGCCACATCGGCACGGGCAACTACCACCCCAAAACCGCCCGCCTGTATGAAGATCTGGGCGTGCTGACGGCCGATCCACAGGTGGGCGCGGATCTCACCGATCTGTTCAACACGCTCACCGGATACAGCCGCCAGACGGCATACCGGCGGCTGCTCGTGGCGCCGCACGGGATCCGCAGCGGCATCCTCGAGCGCATCGACCGCGAGATCAAACACGCGCGCGAGGACGCGCCCGCGCTCATCCAGATGAAGGCCAACTCGCTTGTGGACGAGCGGGTGGTCGACGCGCTCTACCGCGCGTCGCAGGCCGGCGTGAAGGTAGACCTCATCATCCGCGGCATGTGCACGCTCAAACCCGGCGTGCCGGGGCTCAGCGACAACATCCGGGTGCGGTCGATACTTGGAAGATTCCTTGAGCACTCGCGCGTCTTCCGGTTCGGCAACAACGGCGAGTCCGAGTTCTGGATCGGGTCGGCCGATCCCATGCACCGCAACCTCGACGCTCGGGTCGAGGCGCTGATCCAGGTCGTCGATCCCGTGGCGCGGGCGGAGCTTGACCATATGCTGTCCGAGGCGATGTCCGAGGAGCACGAGGCGTTCGAGCTCAGGGCCGACGGCCGCTGGGAGCGGCGCATGTCCACGCCCGAAAGGCCGCTGACCGACCTGCAGCAGAGCCTCCTGCACCGGGTCATCAACGGGTGATCCAACTGTCACGTACTGGCCACATGCGACAGTACGGGCCGTTACGCCTTTAACGTAGGGGTGGTGGATTCGCCTCGGGGATTCGGCATCCTCGGATGCGTGGAGGTCGTCGGTCCCCGTGGACGCACGGGACCGCTCGGCGGCCGGCACCGCGCGCTGGTCGCCGCGCTCTCGTTGCAGCCCGGCGCGGTCGTGCCGACCTGGCGGCTGGTGGAGGCGCTGTGGGGCGACCGCCCACCGCGCACCGCGTTGCGGTCCCTGCACAGCCACGTGGCCCGGCTGCGGCTCGTGCTCGAGGGGTGTGGCCTCGACGGCGTCCTGCAGACCCGGGAGCCGGGATACGTGTTCCACGTCGAGCCGGAGACCGTCGACGCCGGCCGGTTCGAGCGGGAGGTGCGCTCGATCCGCAGCGGCCTGGCGTCCGGATCCCTCACCGGCACGACGGAGTCCTTCAGCGCGGCGCTGAGCCTGTGGCGCGGGCCGGCGCTCGCCGATGCCGAGCCAAAGGGATGGACCGCCGCGGAGGCGGTGCGCCTGGAGGGTCTGCGCTCGGCCGTGCTCGCCGACCGGTGCGAAACCATGCTGGCGCTCGGGCGGTTCGGCGAGGCGCTCGGCGAGGCGGAGCGGCTGCTGCACGAGGACCCGCTGCGCGAGCGATTGGTCGGCCTGCACATGATCGCGCTGTGGGGCTGCGGGCGGCCGGCCGATGCGCTGGCGGGCTATCAGCGCCTGCGGGCCGCGCTGGCCGACGAGCTCGGCGTCGACCCCTCACGCGAGTTGGAGGACCTGCACACCTCGATGCTGCGCGGCTCCACGGCAGCGGCGCAGATGCGCGCGCCGGGCAGCGTCATCGGCACGAGCTCGATCACCGTCGCGGCGGCGGCGCGGCCCGTTCAGCTCCCCGCACCCGTCGGCTATTTCACCGGGCGGGCAGAGCAGTTGCGCGCGCTCGACGAGGTCCTGCAGCACGATGGCGCGCCGCTGGTCGCCCTGGTGTGTGGGCACGGCGGGATCGGCAAGACCTCGCTGGCGATCCAGTGGGCGCACGCGGCCGCCCATCGCTTTCCCGATGGGCAGCTGTTCGTCGACGCGCGCGGCCACGACCGCACCACCGCGCTGACACCGTTGGAGATCGCCAGCGTCCTGCTGCGCTGTCTCGGGGTGCCCGACGACCGGGTGCCGCACGGGCTCGACGAGCGCCTCGGCCTTTACCGCTCCATGCTCGCCGGCAAACGCATGCTGATCGTGCTCGACAACGCCGGCGCCACCGAACAGGTCTCGCCGCTGATCCCCAGCCACGCGGGATCCCTGCTGCTGGTCACAAGCCGCAACAGTCTCGCCGCGCTGGTGACTCACGTCGAGGTGCGCCAGATCGTGCTGGACGCGCTGAGCGAGGGCGAATCGGCCGACCTGCTCACCAAGGTGCTGGGCGCGCAACGGGCCGGCCGCGAGCCGCAGGCGGTGTCGCGGCTGGCGCGGCTGTGCGGCCGGATGCCGCTGGCGCTGCGGATCGCGGCGGCCAAGCTCGCCACCCAGCCGGGCAAAGCCATCGAGGCGCTCGCCGACGAGGTCTCCGGCGAGGACCGGCTGGCACACTTGAGCGTCGAGGGCGAGGCCAGGACCGTGGAGGCGGTCTTCGTCACCGCATACCAGTCCCTGTCGGAGCCGGCGCGCACCCTCTTCCGGCGGCTCGGGCGGCACCCCGGCCCGCACGTGGCCGCGCCGCTGGCAGCCGCGGTCTGCGGCGTGTCCACTGTGGACCTCGCACCGGCGCTCACGGAGCTCGTCGCCGCACATCTGATCGCCGAGCCGCAGCCGGGACGATTCCGGTTGCACGACCTGATCCGGCTGTTCGCCCGGCGATGCTACGAGCGCGACGAGCCTGCGCCCGCCGCGTGCGAGGCCGCCGAACGCATGCTCGACTGGTATCTCACCGTCGCGCAGGCAGCCCGTGAGGTACTGGATAAAAGCCTTAACCGGATGTCCGCCACCCTGCGGCACCCGGCGCCTCAGCTGCCTTTCCCCGCCGAGCACGAGCCGGTCCTCGCGTTCCTGGAGTCCGAGCGGGACAACCTCGTGGCGATCGTGCGATACGCCGGCGAGCACGGCCAGCAGGCCGCCGCGTGCCAGCTGACCTATTTACTGGAGGCCTTTTTCGTGGCACGCGGGCACTGGCCCGAACGGATCGAGATGTGCCGGCATGCGGTACGGGCGGCGCAGGAGCTTGGCGATCCTGGGATGGAGGCCGAGATGCACCGCGCGCTGGGCATCGCCTATCGCGCGAGCTTTCGGCTCGGGGAGGCGATCGACAGTCACCTGCGCGCGTTGCCGCTGCTGCGGGAGCTCGGCGACGAGCGCGGGCTTGCTTATCTCTACAACAGTATCGGCGGCGCAAACGCGGAGCTGCGGCACTT
>JBIOYB010000635.1:0-15401 GCA_044869915.1 Allorhizocola sp. | reverse complement strand
CCGTCGACGAGCTGGATGTGCTCGGGCGCCTCCCCCGTCGTACCGACGACCTCCTCGTGGCCCTCATGGCCGATCAGCAGGATGTCGAAGTCGTCGGACGCGAACCGGCGCGCCTCGTGGTGCACCTTGGTCACCAGTGGGCACGTGGCGTCGATGGCCTTGAGGTTGCGCTGCCTGGCCTGCTCGTAGACCTCGGGCGCGACCCCGTGGGCGGAGAAGATGACCGTGGCACCCTCCGGCACCTCCTCATTCTCCTCGACAAAGATGGCGCCCTTGGCCTCGAGCGTGGAGACCACATGCTTGTTATGCACGATCTGTTTGCGCACATAGATCGGTGCGCCATAAAGCTTCAGCGCCTCCTCGACCGTCTGCACGGCCCGGTCGACACCGGCGCAGTAACCACGCGGTTTGGCCAGGAGAACGCGCTTGCGAGGAGTTTCTGTCACCCGGTGATTCTATCCTCAGTGCGTGAGTGATCAGAGCACACCGGAGCAGCCGTGGCCCGTTCGAGTGGTCAGCCAGAAGATCAGCGCCTGGATCGGCAAGCTCGGGTGGGTGTGGGTGGACGGCCAGGTGGCGCAGCTTTCGCGGCGGCCCGGGTCGAGCACGGTGTTTGTCACGCTGCGCGATCCGAGCGCCGACCTGAGCCTCACGCTCACGGCCAGCCGCGACGTGCTCGACAGCAGCGCGCCCAACCTGCAGGAGGGCGCACGCATCGTCGCGCATGCCAAGCCCGAGTGGTTCGCCCAGCGCGGCACGCTTTCGCTTCGCGCAGACCAGATCCGGCTCGTCGGGCTCGGTGAGCTGCTCGCCCGGCTGGAGCAGCTCAAGCAGCTGCTCCAGGCCGAAGGGCTGTTCGACCCTCGGCGCAAGCGCAGGCCGCCGTTCCTGCCGCACCGCATCGGCCTCGTCACGGCGCGGGCCAGCGCGGCCGAGCGCGATGTGCTCACCAACGCGAAGCGGCGCTGGCCCTCGGTCGACTTCCGCGTGCTCAACGTCACAGTGCAGGGGCCCACCGCCGCACCGTCCATCATTGGCGCACTGCAAACGCTCGACGCTGACGATTCGGTCGACGTGATCATCCTGGCGCGGGGCGGCGGTTCGGTGGAGGATCTCCTCCCGTTCAGTGACGAGGCGCTGTGCCGAGCGGTCTTCGCGTGCCGCACACCCGTCATCTCCGCCATCGGCCACGAGCCCGACACCCCGCTGGTCGACTGGGTGGCAGACGTCCGGGCATCCACGCCCACCGATGCCGCCAAGCGCGTGGTGCCCGACCTGGCCGACGAGCTGCGCCTGATGGCACAGGCCCGATCCCGGATCACCCAGGCCGTGCGCCACCGGATCGACCGCGAGCAGCAGCGGCTCGACGCCGCCCGCAGCCGCCCTTCGCTGGCCAACCCGCACGCGCTGGTCGACCGGCTCGAGGCCGACCTGCACCAGTCCGTGCAGCGGCTGCGCCGCACCGTCGACTTTAGACTGACCAAAGCAGACAGTGAGCTCTCCCATACGCTGGCCCGATTGCGCGCGCTGTCCCCTGGCGCCACCCTGAGCCGGGGTTATGCCATCGTGCAGACCAGCGACGGCCACGTGCTGACCGACGCCGACAAGGCGACCAAGGGCGACGCCCTGCGAGTCCGGCTGGCCAAGGGCGAGCTCGCGGCCACGGTGACCTCATGACCCACCACCGCCCGCGTCGCCCAGCCCAGCACGGACCGCCCCGCAGCGCCCAGCCCAGCCCAGCACGGACCGCCCCGCAGCGCCCCGCCCCGCCCCGCAGCGCAGCGCCCCGCCCCGCCCCGCCCCGCCCCGCCCCGCCCCGCAGACCATGATGACGCCGCGACGAGTCCACACCGGCGCCCGGCCATGCGCAAAGCGCCGACCCCAGCGCGCCATCAACCGGCCGATCGCCGCAGACACCGATCCCTCGCCCAAGGGTTCGCCTGGCCGGGCCAAGGGCCGGAGCTCGTCGGGCGTGCAGCTATGGTGACGTCATGACGAGTCGGCAGCGCCCTCAGGCGGCGACCGAAGAGCTGTCCTACGAGGCGGCGCGCGCCGAGCTGGCCGACGTCGTGACAAAGCTGGAGTCCGGCGGCGGCACGCTCGAGGAGGCCCTGGCCCTGTGGGAGCGCGGCGAGCAGCTCGCGGCCATCTGCCAGCAGCGCCTCGACGGAGCCCGCGCCCGCCTCGACGCCGCGACCAAAGGCGCCGCAACCAACCCGGCCGAGTAGCCGCCCCCGCCCCGCCCGCGCGCGAAAGCCAGCCACAGCTGAGCCGGTGCGGGCCTCGAACCAGCCACCGCCGAGCCGTATGTGGAGCCAGCCGCACATGGGCCAGCCCCGGGGGCAGGCCGGCCGCCCACGCAAGCCAGCCGCAGACGAGCCGCGGATGAGCCGTGGATGAGCCGGCCGCGGGTCTGGGCAACCGGGCTAGCGGGGCGTCCCGTCGCGTTGGCTTCTTTGGGCGAGGCGCTGGAGTTGCCCGTTGTGCACATCGCTTACCCACTCCCAGCCGGGCTTGGCCGATGGGCCGACCCGCGGGTCACTGGGAACATGGCCCTCACGCAAGGCGAGTACGTACGCCCGATCCCGCTCGATCCGTGCGTGTGCCTGATCGGCTCCGCCGACTGACCCGTGACCAGGGACGACGACATCGACATCGTCTGCCACGCCGTCGAGCAGCCGCAGCGCGGCGAGGTACTCCTCGATCGGGTCAGCGGTGCCGTCCAAGTCGAGCATCGGAATCAAGACATCAGAGAGCATGTCGCCGGCGACGAGAACCCGGCGTTCTTCGATGAATAGCGCCGCGTGGCCCGGGGCATGCGCTTGATGCTCGATGATCCGGACTTGAGGGCCATCCCATGGGATCTGCGCCGTCTCGGCGGGCAGGGCGGCGATGAGGCCGTACAGGTCCAGCGGGACCTGGCCGGCGATTTCCGTCTCGGCCAGGTGGGCGGTTATCTCGGCCTTCGCACCCGGGTCGGACAGCTGATCCCGGACAGTGGCCGCGCAGCGGGCGGTGCCGTAACGAGGGGCCGCGCCGAGCTGGGGGTGCCAGAGTAGGTGATCCCAATCCGGATGCGTCGAGAAGCCCGCCACAACGCTCTGGCCCGCCTGGGACAGGTCGTGGGCGAGGCAGGCCATTTCGCGGTCCTGCACCCCGGGGTCGATGAGCAACACGCCGGCGCGGCCTTGCACGACAATGGCGTTGCTCTGCACGAACTCGCTCTCGTGGACCAGCACACCCTGCGCGACCTGCCTCAGCATGAGCTCGCCTCCTTCGCATCCCGGATGGCGTAACGATGCATCGTCACGCCCGATTCGAACGATCGCTGCTCGAGCAGGTCGAGATCGATCGGCCTGTCGTAGTCGTCGAACAGCGGTGTGCCGAAGCCGAGGATTGCCGGGTGGGTCCAGAGCATCAGCTCGTCAAGCAGCTGCGCCCGGAGCAGCTGCGTCGCGAGCGCCGCGCCGCCCACACTGATGCTGCCGTCGGTCCCGGCCCGCAGGGCCGCGAGTTGCTCGATCGCATCGTCTCCGCCGATGATCCGGGTGTTGTGGTCGGCGCTGCGCCGGCTGCGCGAAACGAGCACCTTGGGCTTGGCCGTCCAGATCTCGCCGTACTCACGCATGTAGTCCGGCAGCGACGCGTCCTCGCGCGACCGCGGCCAATACTCCTCCATGACCTCGTAGATGACCCGGCCATGGACCATGAGCGCGAGCGCCCGCGTCTGCGCGTTGGCCTCGCGGTGCAGTTCCTCGTCGATGCGCAGCCACTCGCCGGCGCCGTTGTCCCCGGGAACTTGCTCGATCCGCAGGTCGAGGGACACGTTCATCGAATAGACGAAGCGGCCCATCCTTTTCCCATCCCCTAGTGATTGCATTCTGCAACCACTATAGTGAGGGCGAAATACCTGTCAAGGAGGACTGTCCAGGAGGAATGGTGGAACCACGGTCCGGGTGTCCGATCAACGCCGCCGTCGAGGTGCTCGGAGATCGCTGGTCGTTGCTCGTGCTTCGCGACGTCATCCTCGGCGACCGCCGCTACTTCCGGGCGCTGCTCAACGGGTCGATCGAGGGCATCGCTTCGAACATCCTCGCCGACCGCCTCGTGCGGCTCGTCGACGCAGGGATCCTCACCCGTGGCACCGCCGCCCGGGGACAGCGCGCTCGCTACAGCCTCACGGAAGCCGGCATCCAGACTCTTCCGATCATCTACGCTCTGGGCAACTGGGGCCTGGACTGGCGCCCGGGCAGCGACGAGCTCCGCAGCCGGCAGCAGCTCATGCGCGATGAGGGTCCGGCGTTCATCGCGGAGCTCATGGACGAGCTTCGCGTCCGCCACCTCGGCGCCCCGCCGAAGCCGCACGACGGTCTAGGCCCGTTCGAGCGCCTCGACGCCACCTCCGCCGCAGCCGCCGAGCAAGAACACGTCGATTAACGGTGGCGCAACCTTCTTGGGCTCCGGCAGCTTGCCGCCACCGCGCCCGCGGCTGGGGCAAGACCGACCACCAACACCCATCCACCGGCCCAACCACTCGACAGACCAAAGCGCACATCGCCACTCACCACCATGTGCGAAAAGACGGGCTTAGCGGCGGGTGGCCAGGGCTACGGCCGCGAGGGCGAGGGCTGTGCCGAGGAGGATACGCAGGTCGGGCGGGCCGACGGTGGGGGCGATGACGTCGACGAGGACGGCGCCCACGATCTGGCCCGCGATCGTGCCAAGGCCCAGCAGCAGCACGCCGATGCGGGGCACGACAGCGGCCGCCACCGCGATGAACGCCACGCCGATCGGCCCGCCGAGATACAGCCACGGCTCGGCCGGCAGCGAGGCGTGCATGCCCCGGAACGACACGATGGCCAGCAGCACGACGGTGCCGACAGCGAAGTTGACGAACGCGGCGGTGAGCGCGCCGTCGCCGGCCTGGCGGACGAAGCCGTTCATGCCCTGCTGCCACGCGACGCCGATCCCGGCTATCGCCGGCAACGCCGCTAGGCCAATCGCACGCGCGTCACCGAGCCGGTCGCTGACCGCGATGATGACGGCCACGATGCACAGCGCAGCACCCACCACGCGGGGGAACGTGAGCGGCCGCGCGCCGCCCGGCGCCAGGCCCGCCCGGTCGACGACCAGGCTGGACGCCGATTGCCCGGCCACGACCGCCACGGTGAACACCGCGACGCCGATCGAGGCGACCGTCAAGCCCTGCGCGGAGATGAAGAACGCGCCGCACAACCCGCCGAGCGTCTGCCACCAGCGCAGCGAGCCTGTCCGCAGGGCCGAGCCAACCTTGCGCAGCCCGGGCAGGATCCACGGCAGCAGGAAGATCAGGATGACCATCCCGACCACGAACGACACGGCCGCCGCCGCTATCCCGTCGTCGAGCCGGCGCCCCAGCTCGCCGTTGATGCGGGCCTGAGCGGCCGCGGCCACTCCGACCAGCACAGCGAGCGTGAGGCCGCTCGCTTTGCTCAATCGAACTCGACCAGCGAGTATCGGGCCAGCTTTTCGAGGCGGTGATATGAGTCGATGACGCGGACCGTCCCCGACTTCGACCGCATGACGATCGACTGCGTGTATACGCCGCCGTCCCGATAGCGCACGCCGCGCAGCATCTCGCCCGACGTGACACCGGTCGCGACGAAGAACGCGTTTTCGCCCGCCACCAAGTCTTCCGTCGTGAGCACGCGCGCCAGGTCGTGCCCGCCCGCGAGCGCCTTCTCCCGCTCGGACTCGTCGCGCGGCCACAGCCGCCCCTGCATCGCGCCACCGATGCACTTGAGCGCGCACGCGGCCGTGATGCCCTCGGGTGTCCCGCCGATGCCCATCAGCACGTCGACCGGCGACTGCTCGCGAGCGGCATAGATCGCGCCCGCGATGTCCCCGTCCGTGATGAATTGGATCCGGGCGCCGGCGTCGCGGATCTCCTGCACCAGCTCGGCGTGGCGCGGCCGGTCGAGCACGCACACGATGACGTCCGACACACGGGACTTTTTGACCGCCGCGATCCGGCGCAGATTTTCCGTCGCGCCGACCGTGATGTCCACGACATCGGCGTAGTCGGCCCCGACCGCCAGCTTCTCCATGTAGAAAACCGCGCTCGGGTCGAACATCGAGCCCCGCTCCGAGACCGCCAGCACGGACAGCGCGTTGGGCATGCCCTTGCTCATCAGCGTGGTGCCGTCGATCGGGTCGACCGCCACATCGACCTCGGGCCCGGTGCCGTCGCCCACCTGCTCGCCGTTGTAAAGCATGGGGGCGTTGTCCTTTTCGCCCTCGCCGATCACCACGGTGCCCCGCATCGGCAGCGAATTGATCAGTTTGCGCATCGCGTCGACGGCCGCGCCGTCGCCCGCTTCCTTTTCTCCCCGGCCCACCCATCGGCCGGCGGCCATGGCCGCTGCTTCGGTCACGCGAACGAGGTCGAGGGCCAGGTTACGGTCCAGATCCTGAGGAGTGCGCATGGTCTTATCCTGGCATGAGTCCCCTGGTTAACGCTCGTTTGGGTGTCGAGAGCTAACCTCGTTATTGTGACCGAAGCACCCGAGGACGCCTCGCCCGCAGCACCCGCGCCACCCAAGACGCGCCGGCCCCGCGACATGGCACTCTCCTTGGTCGTGCTGCTCATCCCGGTCTTCGTCGTGGTGTGGATGTATCGGACGCTCTACGGCGGCGACACAGTGGTGACGATCAATCCAACGGAGGCGATCGCGAGCGCGCAGCGCGCCGGCCTGACCGATCTGCCGCCCGCGACCGCGCCGGAGGGCTGGCTCATCGTGTCGGCGCATTTCCGCGATGGCGTGCTGCGGATCGGTTATCTCAACGAAAAACACCAGGGTGTCCAGCTCGTGCAGGGGCGCGGCGAGCTGCCCAGGCCCGAGGATCGCGTCTTCACGGGCAGCCGCGGCGACATGAGCGTGATGCTCGTCTCCAACGATGCCGATGTGGCCCCGCTGGCGAAGCTGCTACCGATCCCGATAGGCCTCGGCAACGGCGGCTAGCGAGTCGGCCAGCGGCGTGGGTTTGAGGCCAAACGTCTGCCGCGTCAGCGTCGAGTCGAGCACAAAGGGCTTGGCAAACTGGTAGTAGGTCGCCCGCAACTCCTTGAGCGTCTTGGAAAACAGCCCGAGCGTCCACAACGCCGGATAAGGGATTGTCCTGAGCCGCACCGGCTGCCCGCCGCCTGCCACCGAAGCCGCGGCACGCATCGACAGCGGCGCATCGGTGGGCACGTGCCAGGCACGGCCCCAGGCGCGCTCGTCGCCGGCAAGCGTCACCAGCGTGAGCGCCGCGTCGTCCACATTGGACCAGCTGTGCGGAGCGTCCGGATCGCCGAAGGCGTACGCGGTCTGGCCCTTGAGCGTGCGCTTGAGCACGACCTCCTCGAGCACGCTGTTGACCCGGAAGCCCACGTAGTCACTCGCCCGCGCCTCGGTGACACGTGCGCCCGAGGCGAGCGCGTCCTCCCACATCCTGGCGCGCACGCGAAGCTTCGGATGCGTTGCGGCCAAAGGGGTCTCCTCCGTGATCGGCCCGTCGACGGGACCATAGCCGTAGAGGTTGCCCATCATGACGAGTACAGCATCATTGGTCTTTGCCGCTCTGATCAGCGAATCGTTGATCGGCGGCCAGTCGGTGAGCCACCGGTGATAGGCCGGGTTGGCGCAGTTGTAGAGCGCGGTCGCGCCCCTCGACAGCTCGGCCATGTCACGGCTCGCGTCCGCCGCGACCAGCTCGACGCCCTTGAGTGACGGGCCGCGCCCGCTGCGCGTGACCACCCGGACCCGCTCGCCGCGCTCGCCGAGCAGGCGCGCCACCCGCGACCCGATCGGCCCGGCCCCCACCACTACATGCATCTCAGATCTCCTTTGTGAGCACTGCTCTCTCATAAGAGCACGGCCCCGCAATCATGTCAAGAGCAGTGCTCTCGATTCGTTGCTATGCTCCACATCATGAGCGCCCCATCCATCCGAGCCCGCATACGCGAGGAGATGACCAGCGAGATCAAGGCCGTCGCCCGGCGCCAGCTGGCCACCGAGGGCGCCAACCTGTCGCTGCGTGCCGTGGCCCGCGAGATGGGCATGGTGTCCTCCGCCGTCTACCGCTACTTCCCGAGCCGCGACGACCTGCTCACAGCACTGATCATCGACTGCTACAACGAGCTCGGCGAGGCCGGCGAGACGGCGGTCGGCTTCGAGGGCACGGTCCTCGAGCGCTGGCTCGCGTTTGGCCACGGCATCCGCGACTGGGCCATGGCCCATCCCGCCGAATATGCGCTCATCTACGGCTCGCCGGTGCCCGGATATCAGGCGCCGCGAGACACCGTGGGCCCGGCCACGCGCACCACCGACGTCATCATCAAGCTGCTCGCCGAGGTGACGCCGGTCCGCACGGGCACGGAGCCGCCGGTGCCGCCGGCCCTCGAGGAGGAGCTCGAGCGCTTCGGCGTCCCCGCGCCAGACCATCACCTGCTCAAGGGCATCACGGGTTGGGTGCAGCTGTTCGGGCTGATCAACTTCGAGCTGTTCGGCAGGTTCAACAACGTGATCGAGCACAGCCGCCGCGAGCTGTTCGACTACCAAATGCGGGTGATGGCGCGTCACATCGGCCTATAGGGTTACGCGCGTGATCGTTGTCGTTGGCGAGCAAGTTGTCGATCTGGTCCCGGCCGGTGACGGGCTGTTGCGCGCCGCGCTTGGCGGTGGCCCTGCCAACACGGCGATCGCCGCGGCCCGGCTCGGCGCGAGTGTGGCGATGGTGGCGCGGCTGGGCAGGGACAGCTTCGGGCACGCGTTCCGCGACCGGCTGGCGATGTCGGGGGTGGACACGGCACACCTGAAAAAGACGGCGCAAGCCTCGGCGCTGGCCCTTGCCACCGTTGGCCCCGACGGCGAGGCGGCCTACGACTTCTGGCTGTCGGGCGCGGCCGATTTCAGTTGGCGCTTCCACGAGCTGCCAAAGCTCGACGAGGGCGCGACCATCCACATTGGATCGCTGGCGGCGTTTCTCCCGCCGGGCGCCGACGCGATCGAGCGCTGGGCGGCCGAGCACCGCGACCGCTGCACCATCAGCTTCGACCCCAACCTGCGGCCGGCCGCGCTCGCCCGGCCCGACTCGCTTGTGCGCCTCGAGCGGCTGGCCGCGCTCGCGCATGTCATCCGCGTCAGCGAGGAGGATCTCGAGCTCGCCTACCCCGACGTGAGCGCCATCGACACCGCCCGTCGCTGGCTGCCGGGCAAGCGGCTGATCCTGCTGACCGCGGGCGCCTCGGGCGCGACCGCCTTGACGCCCAACGGCATCGAGCACGTGCCGGCACCAGTCATCACGGCGGTCGACACCATCGGGGCGGGCGACACGGCCACCGGCGCGCTGCTCGCGGGCCTGGAGGCACGCCGCGACGACCTCTACGCCTTCGCGTGCGCGGCCGCCGCGCTGACCTGCACCCGCGTCGGAGCGGACCCGCCCACCCTCGACGAGGTGCTCAGCCTGATGAGTGCCCAGGGAATAGGTGAGCCGCGGGATCGATAGCGATCGCCGCGTTGTTGACCGCGGTCGCGCCCTCGCCGAAGCCGGTCGCGATCAGTCGCACCTTGCCGGGATATTCGACGATGTCGCCGGCGGCGAAGATGCGCGACTGGTTGGTGGCCATGCGCGAGTCGACGATGATGTGCCGCTTGTCGAGCTCGAGCCCCCACTCAGCCAGCGGCCCGAGGTCGGCGGTGAAGCCGAGCGCCGCGACGACCGCGTCGGCCGGGATCGTCTCCTCGCCGTTGAGCTCCACCGACTCGACCACGGTCGCGCCGTTGAGCTTGGTCACCTGGCTGTTGACGGCAATCCGCACGGGCAGTGCCTTCACCTTGTCGACGGTCGCGGCGTGCGCACGGAACTTGTCTCGCCGGTGCACGAGCGTGACGCTCGCCGCGATGCCCGACAGCGCGAGCGCCCAGTCGAACGCGGAGTCGCCACCGCCGACGATCACGACGTGCTTGCCGGCCAGGGCCATGGGGCTGGGCACGAAGAAGATGACGCCCTCGCCGGCGAAGCTCGCGGCGGCCGGGAGCGGGCGCGGTGAAAACGAGCCGAGCCCGCCGGTGATGATGACGGCGCCGCAGCGCAACTCCGCGCCATCGTCGAGGCCCAGCACCGGCAGATCGTCCACATATGACAGGGTCTTGGCCTGCGCGCCCAGCAGGTACGTCGGGTTGTACTGGCTTGCCTGCTCGACCAGATTGGTGACCAGCTCCCGCCCGAGGACCTGCGGGAAGCCCCCGACATCGAAGATCAGCTTTTCCGGGTACATCGCCGTGACCTGGCCGCCGACCTCAGGGAGGGTATCGATCACCACAGTGGACAAACCGCGAAAACCGGCATAGTAGGCGGCGAACAGCCCGGTGGGCCCCGCCCCGATGATCGCGATATCGACGTCGCTCATGGCCGCAAACCTAGCCGGGGAAGCCTGACTACTCAATCGTGCACTACTCGATCGCTGATGCGCCCCGGATCTTATCCACGAAGTGGGACACCTGCGTGTAGACGCCGGGCGCGTCGCGCTCCCCGCACCCCACTCCCCAGCTCACGATGCCCACCTGCACCCAGCGGCTGTCGTGCCGGCGCAGCAGCGGCCCGCCCGAATCACCCTGGCAACTGTCCCTGCCGCCAGCCTGGGTGTCGCCCGCGCAGAGCATGTCGGACGGGACGATCCGATACCCCTGCCTCCGGTAGAGGTCCTCGCATTTTCCATCAGTTACATACGGTACGGACACTTTGCGCAGAAATCGCTGCTGCACCGGCGTTCCCTCCCGGGTCGCGCCCCAGCCGACCACCACGAAGGTCCCGTTGTCCAGGCCGGAGCCCGAGGGCAGACTGACCACCGGCAGGTTCACCGCCCGCGCCAGCTCGATGACCGCCCAATCGTCGCCTTCGGCCACCGAGTCGAACCCCGCGGCCTGCATGATGCCGACGCTCGGGATGTCCTGCGCCTCGGGCGAGTACAGATCCGACGACCCGGCGGTGACGATCACCGACCGGACGCGGCTGACGCAGTGCGCGGCAGTGAGCACATATCGCGGGCGCACCAGCGTGCCCGCACACCCGTTGGACAGCCGGACCACCCACGGGAACTCGTCGCGGCCCGCCTGCTCGCCCCCGACGACCTCGATTCGCGGATCGTCGGGGCGAGCGTGCGCGGGGGTCGGAAGCAGGGACAGCGTCGTGACCAGGCCCAATATCATCGCCAAAGCTCGCATAACGCGATGTTAGGCGCTAATCGTCCCGTTTATGCCTGTTTAGTACCAACCCGAGTCCAGGAACTGCTGCCAAGCGCCGCACGGCGTGCTGTAGCGCTTCTTGATGTAGCTGAGCCCCCACTTGATCTGGGTGACCGGGTTGGTCTCCCAGTCGTCGCCGAACTCGGCCATCTTGCTGCCGGGCAGGGCCTGCGCGATGCCATAGGCACCCGAAGACTTGTTGTGCGACGTGGTGGTCCAGCCGGACTCCTTGGTCCACAGCTTCTCCAGGCACGGCATCTGGTCCAGGCCGTAGCCCGCCTCGAGCATCAGCGTGCAGCCGATGGCCCGGTTGCCGCTGTATACCTGGCAGCTCGCGGGGATCGGGCCGAAGTTGGGTGTCGTAGGGCGGGACTTGCGTGCCGCTTCTTCCGCGGCTCGCTTGCGCGCCGCCTCGGCCTCCGCGGCCAGGCGGGCCCGTTCGATCGCGTCTTCCTTGGCCCGCTGCGATTTTTGTTCGGCGAGCAGGCCGACCTCGGACTGCTCGCCATCGGCATAGGCATGGAGGTACGCAACGGATTGTTCTTGCTGCACTTTGTCGTTCTCGTCATCTAGGAAGAGCCCGCCGGTCACTCCAAGGACGAGGGTCAGCATCGCGGTGACGCGAATCCCTGTCGTCCGAAGGGAAAGACGCGGGCTCCTTCGATGTCGGGGCACGATGGCGTTCCTAACGTCGGCGTCAAGGACAACAAGGCACCACCCTTGCTCAGTCGTTCAACGCCGGGTGACCCCAACCCACGCCTATGTGAGCCCGGTCACGCCACATTTCACCGCACAGTGGGGTGAAACTATCCCTCTAATAGGTCAGTAACCACTTCGGCGATCACCGAGCGCTGCGATCGTGTCAAGGTCACGTGGGCGAAAAGTGGGTGCCCCTTAAGGGTTTCGATAACGGCAGTAATACCGTCATATCGACCTACGCGCAGATTGTCACGTTGCGCCACATCGTGCGTGAGCACCACCCGCGAACCGGCGCCGATCCGGCTCAGCACCGTCAAAAGCACGCCCCGCTCAAGCGATTGCGCCTCATCCACAATCACGAACGCGTCGTGCAGGCTGCGCCCGCGAATGTGAGTCAGCGGAAGGACTTCGAGCATCCCGCGCGCCAGCACCTCATCGCGCACGTTGTCGTGCACGACCGCGCCCAGCGTGTCGAAAACCGCCTGCGCCCACGGCGACATCTTCTCCGCCTCGGTGCCCGGAAGGTAGCCGAGCTCTTGCCCGCCAACGGCATACAGCGGGCGGAAGACGATGACCTTCTTGTGCTTGCCGCGCTCCATCACCTGCTCGAGACCCGCGCACAGCGCGAGCGCCGACTTGCCCGTGCCGGCACGCCCACCAAGCGAGACGATGCCCACCGAATCGTCCAGCAGGAGGTCCAGCGCGATCCGTTGCTCTGCACTCCTCCCGCGCAGGCCGAAGGCCTCACGATTTCCGGGTACCAAAGAAATGGTTTTATCGGTCTTAATCCGCCCCAGGGCAGAGCCCCTTCCGGCGTGCAGGATCAGCCCGGTGTGTACCGGCAAATCCATTGGGCTGTCGATGGTTTCACCCGCATAGATCGCGGCCATCTGCTCGTCGGTGATGTCGAGCTCGACAAGGCCCGACCAGGTCGGGTCGATGGCCTGCCCGTGGCGGAACTCGTCGGCGGCGAGGCCCACCGCCGCAGCCTTGACCCGCAACGGCATGTCCTTGCTGACGAGGGTCACATCGGACCCCTCCGCGGCAAGTCCTAAAGCGACAGACAGGATGCGCGCGTCGTTAGAGTCGTTCCGAAATCCCGGCGGCAGCAGCTGCGCATCGGCATGATTGAGCTCGACCCGGATGGTGCCACCCTCGTCGTTGACGGGAATCGCGACATCGAGCCTGCCGTGCTTGATGCGCAGCTCATCGAGCTGCCGCAGCGATTGGCGGGCAAACCAGCCCAACTCCGGGTGGTGCCGCTTGCCCTCCAGCTCGGAGATCACGACCAGTGGCAGGACCACGTCGTGCTCGGCAAAGCGGCGGAGTGCGGCCGGATCGGCCAGGAGGACGGAAGTGTCTAGAACGTACGTGCGTTTTTGGACATCGACCATGCCTCACGTTACACCAGCTCGGAACGTTGTGCGGTATGTCATCGGAGACACGCCCACGGTCGCGCGCAGCTGTTGACGCAGCGCCGCGGCCGTGCCGAAGCCCGACTCGTGCGCGACCCGATCCACCGGAAGGTCGGTCGACTCGAGCAGGTGGCGTGCCCGCTCCACCCGCTGCGTGATGATCCACTGGTTGGGGCTCATGCCCGTCTCGTCGCGGAAACGCCTGGTGAACGTGCGCACGCTCATGCGCGCGTGCCCGGCCAGCGTCGCCAGGTCGAGCGGGCGGTGCAGCATCGTCTGGGCCCACTGCCGGGTCGGCGCGGTCGTCGTGTCACGCTCGTCGGGCAGATGACGCTCGATGAACTGGGCCTGACCGCCGTCGCGCCAGGCCGGGGCGACACACCGGCGCGCGGCGTGGTTGGCCACATCGGTGCCGAAGTCCTTGCGCACGATGTGCAGGCACAGGTCGACGCCGGCCGTGACGCCCGCGGACGTCATGACGTCGCCATCGTCCACGAACAGCACGTCAGGGTCGAGGTCGACGTGGGGGTAGAGCCGGCGGAACCGGTCGACGTGCCGCCAGTGCGTGGTGGCCTTGCGGTTGTCCAACAGGCCGGCCGCGGCGAGCACGAACGCGCCCGTGCAGATGGAAACGATCCGAGGCGCCTTGGTGAGAAGTGCCTCCTTCACCGCAGGATCGAGCGTGCCGTCCTCGTAGGGCGGACCCCCATGGATGCCCGGCACCACGACCGTATCGGCGTCCTGGAGCGCCTCCAGGCCGTGCGCCGCCCGGATCTCGACGTGGCCGCCGTCGCTCTTTATCAACCCCGGTGAGGCGACCCGGATGTCGTAGCGGCCGCCCGTGCTGCCGAACACCTGCAGGGGCGTGCCCAGGTCCATAGGCACGACATGGTCCAGCGCGAGAATCACTATCCTGTGCGTGGCGCTCATGGCCCGATTCTTTCACACCTCGGCTCGTCGGCCACTGGTCGATCTTTTAGGAAGCCCGCATCATCGTCGAGTGCGTCGCATTCACTATGCCTGGGTCGTCGCGGGCGTGACCTTCGTCGTCATGCTCGGCGCGGCCGGATTCCGTTCGGCGCCATCGGTGATGATGGTGCCGCTGCAGGACGAGTTCTCGTGGCCGCGCGGCGAGATCTCCCTCGCCGTGTCCATCAACCTGCTCCTGTTCGGGCTCATCGCCCCGTTCGCCGCCGCGCTGCTTGAGCGATACGGCATCCGGCGAGTCGTGGGCACCGGCCTCGCACTGATCACCCTCGGCAGCGCCCTGCCCATCTTCATGACGGCCAGCTGGCAATTGATTCTCTTTTGGGGGGTACTCGTCGGGACCGGCACCGGCTCGATGGCCCTCGTCTTCGGCGCGACCGTGGTGAACCGGTGGTTCGTCAAGCACCGCGGGCTCGTCACCGGCATCCTCACCGCCGCCGGAGCGACCGGCCAGCTGGTCTTCCTGCCGCTGCTGGCCTCGCTCGCCGATAGCCACGGTTGGCGCACCGTCTCGCTCGTGGTCGCCGGGTGCACCCTTGCCATGGTGCCGTTGGTGTTTGCCTTCCTGAAGGAGCGCCCGAGCGGGGACCCCTACGGCGGCAAGGCACTTCCGTCACAGCCGGCCGGTTCGGCGATAGGCGCACTGCGCGTAGCCGCGCGCACGCGCACTTTCTGGCTCCTCGCCGGCGGGTTCGCCATCTGCGGCGCCACCACCAACGGGCTCATCGGCACACACTTCCTGCCCGCCGCGCACGACCACGGCATGGCCCCGACCACGGCCGCCGGGCTGCTCGCGCTGATCGGCGTGTTCGACATCGTCGGCACGGTCGGGTCCGGCTGGCTGACCGATCGGATGGACTCGCGGCTGCTGCTCGGGGTGTATTACGGGTTGCGTGGGCTCTCGCTGCTCAGCCTGCCGCTGCTGCTGTCCGATCAGGTACGGCCCTCGCTCATGCTGTTCGTCGTCTTCTACGGGCTGGACTGGATCGCGACCGTGCCGCCAACCGTCGCGCTGTGCAGGGAAAACTTCGGC
>JBIOYB010000634.1:0-55028 GCA_044869915.1 Allorhizocola sp. | reverse complement strand
CCTCGCCGTCGGGCACCAGCCGGCGTTGCTCGTCCAGGAGCACCACGGAGTAGGTCGGCAGGGGCCGGCCGATCGTGACCGGGCGGCCCGGCCGAAGCTCGCACCAGACGGCCGTGATCGTCGCCTCCGTGGGCCCGTAGGTGTTGAGGATCCTGCGCCCCGGCCGGGTCCACCGCTCCACGAGCTGTCCCTGGCACGCCTCGCCGCCGACGAGCAGGTTGCGGATGAGCGGCAGGTCCCGTGGGATGGTCGCGAGCAGCGTGGGCACGCAGTAGAGGACGGTGATGCGCTCCTCTTCCAAAAAATCCGCCAATTCGGTACCGAGCCGGCGCGAGTCGGTCGGACCGGCGACCAGGGTCGCGCCCACCGCCCAGGTCGGCCAGATCTCCTCGATCGAGAAGTCGAAGGCGATCGTCATCCCCTGATAGACGCGGTCGCTCGGCCGCACGTCGTAGACCTCCGGCACGATGCCGAGGAAGTTACAGATGCTCGACTGCGCCACCTCGACGCCCTTCGGGCGGCCGCTTGAGCCGGAGGTGTAGATGACGTAGGCGGTGGGATCCGCGATGTCGTCGCCCGGTCGCGGGCGCTCGGCGGGCTGGGCGGCCAGCGCCTCGGCGCACTCGTCAAGCCAGACCACGGGTTGGTCGAGGCCGTCCACCTTGCCGGTGAACTCCGACGAAGTCACCAAGAGGTCGACGTCGGAATCCGTGGCGATATAAGCGATCCGATCGGGTGGGGACTCGGGATCGATCGGCACGAATGCCGCGCCGGCCTTGCCCACGCCCAGCAACGCGACGTAGGTGGCGACCGAGCGCTGAAGCAGGATGGCCACCCGGGCACCGTCGCGGATCCCGAGACCGCGCAGGTAGTGCGCGAACCGGTTCGCCGTAACCTCCAGCTCCTGATAGGTCAGCCGCTGCCCGGCGCACTCGAGGGCCACCGCGGCCGGGTCGCGATCGCACCCGGCCTCGAACACCTGATGCATGCGCGTGACAGGCGCCCGTGGAGGGACTGCCTCGTCCACGCACGCCACACTTTCAAACCGGATCATTCGTCTTCCCCGCCACTTGATGTCACACAGACGCCTTTATGGGATGAATCCGCTTAAAAGCGAATCTGATTCTAGATGGTACTGAAACGGACAAGCCGCGGCGAGCGATTGAGGAAGAAAACGCAGCTCACGATGCCGAACGTCGGCAGGCGTCGAACTTTTGCGCGGGCCCGGCCCGGCCGACCGCAGGGGCATCACGCCGCACCGGCAAACTCCACATTGGACAATGTCGCGATGACCGGGCCATACGGCCCGCCCACCAGACCCGCGATCTAGGCGGCAAGCTGCCGCGCCCGCGCGTGCGGGGAGTTAATCTACCGACGATCCAACTCCCTATGTAGGGTGATGCCCTGACCCATCCGGCTGGCGGGCGGCACCGAATCGCTCGTATGGAGAGGCGGCTGTTCTTGCTGCGAGGCGACGAGAGGCGCGAGGGTGTCGACGCAAACGAGTTGCTACGCGCCGTTGCGCTCGGTGACGAGGCCGCGTTCGGCCGACTATACGATCTTGTAGCGGCCCGGGTGTATGGGCTCGCCAAACGGATCGTGCGCGACCCGGCGCAGGCCGAAGAGGTGGCGCAGGAGGTCATGGTCGAGGTCTGGCGCACTGCCAGCCGGTTCGACCCGTCAAAAGGTTCGGCCACGGCGTGGGTGTTCACCATCGCCCACCGTCGATCGGTCGATCGCGTGCGATCCGAGCAGGCCAGCGCCGACCGGGTGCGGCGGATCGCGCCCGAGTCGGTGGAGACGCCCTACGACGAAGTGGCCGACGAGGCCGAGGCACGGCTCGAGCGCCAGCAGGTGCGCCGATGCCTGCAACACCTGACCGGGCTGCAGCGCGAGGCCATCATGCTCGCCTACTACGGCGGCTACACCTACAGCGAGGTGTCACGGCTGCTCAACGCGGCGCTGCCCACGATCAAGACGCGGATGCGCGACGGGCTGATCCGATTGCGCGACTGCCTCGGCGTGGAGGTGGCGGCATGACGACCACACCGGATGTCCACTCGCTCGCGGGCGCGTTCGCGCTCGACGCCCTCGACCCGCCCGAGCGGGCGGCGTTCAGCGGGCACGTGGCCACCTGCGAGGCATGCCGGATCGAGGTGGCCGAGCTGCGCGAGACCGCGGCCCGGCTGGCCGACGACACCTGGGCCACCCCGCCGGCGCGCATGCGCGAGGCGGTGATGGCCCGCATCCGGGCAACACGGCAGGAGGCGCCCAGCCGGGCGCCCGCGCACGAGCGTTCCCGCGCACCGCGGCCCAGGCGGCAGTCGTGGCGGCACCGCACCGGGATCCTTGTGGCGGCGAGCTTCCTGGCCGTGGCCGGGGTGGCGGGCTACATGGGCGTGCAGGCGCAGCAGGCCAAAAGCGAGCAGGCCAGGATCGAGGCATTGCTGGCCGCGCCCGATGCGGCCATGCACACCACCTCGCTGCAGGGCGGCGGGCACGTGACCGTGGTGACGTCGCAAGCCCGCAACGCGGCCGTGGTCCTGATGTCCGAGGCCCCGCCGCCCGGCTCCGACCGGGCCTACCAGCTGTGGCTCATCCGCGGCAGCACCCCGCAGTCGGCGGGCGTCCTCGCGGCCGGCCAAACCGGCGCGACGCGCTACCTGACCGGAGTGTCCGGGGTGGACTCATTGGGCGTGACCAATGAACCCGCGACGGGCTCCGCCCAGCCGACAACCCCAATCCTGGGCCAGGTCTCGCTCCAGCCCGCCTGACGCTCTCGGCCCGGATCCTCCGTTGTGGACACTCCGTGCCGGATGCTCAGTCTTCGTCTTCGTCGTCGGGATCGAATTCCCAGACGAAGCCGGCGACGGCTTGCTCCAGCACGGCGATCCGGTGCTCGACGGCGTTTAGGGCGTCAAGCTCGACCGGGGTGCGCTCGATGATGCGATCGTTGGGCGGGCGGTAGTCGGCCCATTGGGCCCACCAGACGTTGCTCGGCAGCCGATGCGGGTGAAACGTGATGTGGAAGGCGGCGTTTTCGATCCTGCGGTGTGCCGCGCGGCGGAAGCGCGGTGCGACTGGGGTTTCGTTGTCGCGAAACGTTGTCACGTATTCGAGTGAGTGTTCGTCGCTGCTGTTGAGCGTGCGCGGCAGGGTCAGCTCGACGGCCCAGAGGTTGCCCTTGATGCGGTAAGGGTCGCCGGGTGTGCCGCCGTGGATTTGCTCGACCCGGGCCTCGCCGAGGTCGAAGACGTAGCGATGGGTGGACACGCCGTCGACGAGGGCGCGGATGGTTTGGACGGTGCGGTGGCGGGCCGGTCGGCCGTCCGGGCCCAGCTCATGAAACTCGTTCAGCTCGATGGTCTGGTAGTGGACGAGGCCGAGCGGACCTTCGGCAGGTGGAGGAAGATCGCCGATGATGACCTGCCCGGGTTGTTGGCTCATTCCGCTACTCGTGTCTTCGCTCGCGTCTTTGCTTGTGTCTGTGCTGGTGTCTCGGCCCGTGTCTGCGCTCGTGCCTTGGGCGGCGTCGCCGCTCGGGCCGGCACCGCTCGGGTCCGCGTTCATGTCAAAACCACCGTAGGGGGCCTACGGGCGGGTCTGCATTGACTCTCACGCTCACGGATAGCTCCAAACTACGCCATGGGCACAAGGAATCCTCGCCGACGTTCGGTGGAACGTCAACGCGACGGAACGACATGGTTACCCAGCGAAGGGTGGATGCGGTGCGTAGTTTAGGCTTTATGCAGCTTATGTCGGGATCCATTTTGGAGGGATGGACACGTCGATGTTCGAAACTCTCGTCGCAGTCTTCGTCTTGGCAACGGTTCGGCCGGAGGCCGTGGCCCCGCTTGGGGTTTACGACCTGACGATCACGGCCGAGACCGGCGCGCACACCCAGACCACGCTGACCTGCAAGCCCCGTGGCGGAAGCCATCCACAGGGCAGGCAGTCCTGCGTGCAACTCGTCCCGGTCGACGGCGACATCGCGGCCATCCCACCGGCCGACGGTGTGTGCACGATGGAGTACGCACCGGTGACCGTCCGCGCCACCGGCAGCTGGGACGGTACCGATATAAAGTTTGAAAAGGTCTTCTCCAACCGATGCGTGGCCAATTTGCAGACCGGTGGGCACGTCTTCAACTTCTAAAATCTGATCAGCTCGAACGAACTCGCGCGGCGCCCGCCAAACCGGGCGGCGTTGCGGTCGGCCAGGAATTCGAGAAACCCGCGCGCACCCCCCATCGGGTGGTCGCCGAGCCCGTCGAGATACACCCGGTGCGCCTCCAGCGAGGCCACCGCCTGGTCCAATGTGGACGAGATGTCGACCGCGTGGCTCGCCAGCGGCGAACCGGCCACCGCGACATACTTGACCCCGCCCCACGGCTCGGCGCCTGCGGCCTCATCGGGGAAAATCCAGCGGTTGCCGGCGTCGGCGACCGCGTCCAGCACGGCCCGGCCGGTGTTGCGGTGATCTGGACTGTTCCACCCGCCGCCGGGCCACTGGTCGTGATAGTTGCCCGTGACGATGAGCTCCGGCCGATGCCTGCGGATCGCGGTCGCGATGTCGCGCCGCAGCGGGATCCCATACTCGATCACGCCGTCGCGGTGGTCGAGGAACTCCACGACGGACACACCGACCAGTCCCGCCGCCGTGCGCTGTTCGGTCTCGCGCAACGGTCCGCACTCCTTCGGCGACATGCCGTCGATCCCGGCCTCACCGCGCGTGACGAGCAGGTAGCGCACGTCCTTGCCGGCCGCCGCCCACGCCCCGATCGCGCCGGCCGCGCCATACTCCAGATCGTCCGGGTGCGCCGCGATGGCCAGCGCCCGGGTCCAATCGGTGGGGATCTCTTCGAACTGTTCCATGAAAGCTCCTATCGAGGAGCGTAGGTCTCCAGTACCCGCTCCGCGTCGTCCATTGTGGGCGGTGTGTCGCCGAAGTTGAGGTCGATGAACGCTTCCGTCATGCCCGCGTCAGCAATCCTGTCCAACTGGCCGAGAGCTCTCGGGGGTACTCGAGCGATAAAACGAAGTCCGTCGGGGCGAGGCGAGGCGGCCTTGACGATGCGGATGGCCTCGGCGTAGCTGTCGACCTCCGCGCGGCTGCTGCTGATCCAGCCGTCGCACAGCCGCCCGGCCCGCCGCAGGGCCAGGGGCGAGCCGCCGCCCAGCAGCACGGGCGGATGGGGGCGCTGCACCGGCTTGGGCTCCTGGGCCTGCCAATAGGTTTTCAGCGCGCCGATGAACGCGTCGGCGCGCCGGCCGAGATGCGCTTTGGTCGTGCCGACAGCCTCGAATTCGGCGTCTTGCCAACCGTTTCCGAGCCCGACGTCGAGCCGGCCGCGCGACACGATGTCCACACTGGACAATTGCTTGGCGAGCACCACCGGGCTGATGAACGGCATGTTCCACACGGCCACGCCGAGCCGGATGCGCCGAGTCGCACCGGCGACAAACGCGAGCGGCACGAGCGGGTCGTGCACGCTGTGGTAGGCGATGGGCCCTTCGGCCGGGACGAGCAGCCGCTGAAACGTCCAAAGTGACTCGTAGCCGAGCTCTTCGGCGCGCTGGGCGACCCGGATCATGTTGTCCGGCGTCGCCCAGGCCCCCGATACGGGTAGACCAAAACCGATCTTCACCCGTTCACGATAGCGGGGGTGGCGGCGGGCGCCGGTTTGGCTGTGCGGCGCATGATGGCGATGATGACGGCCCCGACGGCGAGGTGCATCAGGCCGAGCGCGACCGCCGCGCCCGCCGAGACGCCAAACAGTGGCACAAACGACAGGAGCAGCGCGAGCACCGCGACCGTTGTCCAGATCGGCAGCGCCCGGCGCGGCGTGACCCGCTCGAGCAGGGCGAGCAGCGCCCATCCGGCCAGTGCGGGCACGATGCTGAAGAGGATGATCGCGGCCGGGACGACCGTCTGCGTAGCGCCGGTCATGTCGGCGAAGTCGAGCTTGACGTCGAGGATGGGCACCGCGACCAACCAAATGAGAAGTGCGGCCACCGAGGCGACGACTCCGGAAAGGGCCCGTAGCAACATGTTTCAGCCTTCCTGCTGGGAGTACTATTCGACTTGGCAACTAGTTGCGATCAGCAAAAGCATGCTTGACGCAACTAATTGCGTCAAGCACGGATTGGAGGGAGTTCTGTGTCCGACGTCACGTCCGGCGTTGACCCGTCGGTGATGGCCGTCGATCGGGCGCTGCTCTACCTGCGGCGCAGGATGACCCCGCGCGGCATGAACCGTGGAGCTCCACCGCCCGAACCCGAGCACCAATGCGACCCGTCGCAGATGGAGTTCGTGCCGATGCTCTACGCGATCGCCAACGGGGGCGAGGTCACTGTCGGCAAGGTCGCCGAGTGGATGTGCGTCGACCCGTCCCGGGCCAGCCGCATGGTCGCCGCGGCCATCGAGGCCGGGCATGTCACCCGCCTCGCGTCGCAGGCCGACGGGCGGCGCAGCGTGCTCGAGCTGACCGAAGTGGGGCGCGAGATCCTGGCCGGCTCGGAGCGCTACCGCCAGAGCTACTACCAGGGCGTGATGTCCGACTGGACCGACGAGGAGCGGCATGAGTTCGCGCGGCTGCTCACAAGATTCGCCGACGCGTTCGACCGAGGCGACTGATCCAGGGCGACCTGCCGGAGGCGGGAGACGACCCCCAGCGGCCGCGCCCCTGCGGCGCGAACTGGAGGCCGCCCATGCCCACGCGGCCGCTGCGTAATCTCTGGCTAGCACTCGGGGTCATACCAGGAGCCGATGCTCAGCCCATGGACGATCATCTCCTCATCCGCAAGAGTGTTGGCCTTGCCGGATGTCGGATAGAGACGCGCCATGCGGGCCTTGGCGGACAGGACCGCCTCATCCGGGCCGATCCCGTCGACGAAGGCCGCCTGCGTGCTGGCCTGCACTCCCGCACCGGAAGTCCAGCTGGCCGCGCAGTGACGCGGGGCGGCCGCGCTGGTCGTGGGCGAACCCATCGGCACGGTGACCGACGTGATGCCCGGCTGGGCCGGCCCGTCGCGCTTGCCGCACACCGCAAACGCGGCCAGGCTCTCCAGCGGCCAGAACCCGCCAATGGCCTGGACGGTCACCCATTGTTGCGACCAGTGCGGGATCACCGACTTGAGGTATTGCCACGCATACGCGTCCGGGATCTTGAACCCTGCGCTGTAGAGCGCCTTGCCCTCGGGGCAGAACGCGGTCGCCGACTCGGTGTTGTCGTAGACCCAGGCCGCCCGGCGCACCGGCTCCCATTCGCCCGGGGAGCCACAGATCGCGGTGACCGACAGTGCCCAGGGCGTGTCCAGATCGGGCAGTGCCCGCGCATAGGCGGTCACGCCGGTGAGGAACAGGCTCGGCTCGACGCCGGTCAGCACCGCCCGGCCGCCGGCATTATGGGTGCGCCCGCCCACCCCCACCACCAGGGTCCCGGCCGGGCACGGCACCCACACGGACTTTTCGTCGACGGTGTCGTAAACCGTGATCGCCTCCTCCCGGAGCACCGGCAGGCCGGCGTCCGCGTGCGCGGGCGCCGGGGCGAGCACGACGATCAGCACGGCGGCCACTGTGCCGCCAATCAGATTTCGCATGCGGGCATCGTGCCGAGTGCCTGTCACGGTGGCGTCATGGTCCCGGAGGTCACGGTCACCAGCACGGTCACACCAGCAGGCGGCCGGTCACCCCGTCGAGGATGACCCGGGCGGCAAGTGGCGCGTTGAGCTGCACGGTGACCGGGACGAGTTTGAGGGCGCCGATGCACGGGCCGGATTGGGGTTTGGCCCAACCGGAGACGATCACGGCGTCGGCCGTTTCGTGGACGTAGCCCACCGGGTCGGACGAGCAGGCGCTCACACCGATGGTGAACTCGATGCGGCGCGGCTCGGTCGACAGGAGCTTGTTGACGGAGCCGGCATCGGGCTCGTCCCACGGTGCGACCTCGGGCTCCGGCGGCGCGCCGAAGAAGGCCGGCGCCACGGCGACGCGCGAGACCTGTGCGATCGGACCGTCCAGTTTGAACACCCAAGCCGGCACCTGCAGCAGGCCACGGTTGGTGCGCAGCTCCACCTTGCCCAGCGTGGCGCTCGTGACGGTCAGCGGCGTGCAGGTGTGCACCGCGGGCCCGCCCACTGCCCCGCCTGGCCCGCCGGAGGGCGTGCTCATGGGTGGCGCGACGCCCTCGGTGCAGGGCCCGCCGACATAGGCCTTTTCCAGCTCGGCGTAGGCCGTGGCCGCGTTGACGAGCGGGGCCGTGACCGAGGTGCCGTCCGGAAGGGCGATGCCGGCCGGGGCGGGGCTGTCGGGCGGCAGCACGCCGGAGCCGGCCCGGAAGCGCGCGTCGTCGGGGAGTTTGCCGGCCGCGACGGTCATCGACTGCAGCGCGACAATCCTGGTCTTCCACACCTCGGACTTCGCGGTCGCGGCCTGCCAGGCCGTGGCCACCACGGTGGCCCGATCGGGGAAGGCCGCGCCCGGGTCGGCCGCTCCCGCGCCGGACCCGGATCGTGCGCATCCGGCAAGGGCCAAAACGCCCGCCATCAACAGGGCTTGATACTTGTGCATGGCGTTTGGACTCCCTGCCGGATGCCTCAGTTCCCCCTACCCACCGAAAGTGTTACGGCGAGCTGGTCTCCGCGGCGTCCCGCACGCCTCGGGTCCAGGTGTCCCAGTAGGGCCCGAACGCGGGACTCGGGTTCTCGTTGCTGAAGTAGTACGAGTAGTTGGCCACCGCCCAGCCGAGACCGGCAAAGGAGGTGTCGTAGTCCTTCAGCCACGGGCTGCCGCTGGCGCCCCCGCGCAGGTTGCAGTTGAGCTTCTGGTCGCCGTTGAACAGGTTGCGCCGCGACAGTGTGCCCTGGCAGAACGTCTGCAGCTGGCCACCGTTGCCCACGTGCACGGGGTAGCCGAGGGACGTCACGAACGGGCGGCCCGGATCGTAGATGATCCCGTTGCCGCCGACGCGTGCCACGACCTTCTGGCCGAACTGGTTGAGGTTGGTCGGGACGAAAGCGGTGTCGTAGCCGAAGTCGCTGTCGTTGACCCACCCGTTGGTGGTCCAGAACGTGAACGCCGAGAACCGGCCCGCGGCTCCCTCTCCGTTTGAGTATCCGGGCATGAACACCCAGTTTTGCATCCACGTCTGCCCGCTGCCGCCGTGCACGCAGTGCCCGGCAGTGATGACGATGCGCTGCTTGGGCGTGTTGAGCGTGCCGCCCGAGCAGACGTAGTTGAGCCCGTCGGACGGGTTGCGGAAGAAGACCTTGCCGGCGGCGTTGGAGAAGTTGACCGTCACACCGATGTCATCGGTCTTGATCGACGGCGCCGCGGGGGCGTCGCCGTATTGCGGCCGGGCCGGGCGGTCCGGGACCACGGCCGCTGACGCCTTGACGGCCGACTCTGCCAACTTGGCTGGCAGCTCGACCGCCTTGGCCGAGGCCAGCCGCTCGGGCGTCCAGTAGGCCGCGATGACCGCATCTGCTTGCGCGGCGTTTGTCGCCCGGAAGCTGGCGCCCGTCCCCGCGTCATAAAGCGGAGCCGGTCCCGAGCCGATGACGGCGCTGGGCGATGGTGCCGCCGCGAGTGCCTGGCCCGGGGTGACTAGCGCCAGGGCGATTGCCGCGGCCGCGATCAGCGGCAGGCGCTTCGGTACATGAAACATTCATGCCCCCTCATTTGATTGATGGGGCCATCTAATTCGGTGAATGCATGATCGCCAATGAAGTAGGCATGTTGGCGACCAAGTGACGCATGTCATCGATAGATGCCGCTAATTCACTTGCGCGTGGGGTCCTCGATGCGCCATGAGGCGAGTTTGGCCATGTTGCGCAGGGACGCCTTCGGCGGGAGCGCCCGGATGGCCGCGTCGCGCAGCGCGGCCGCGAGCGGGTTGCGCAGGCCGGAGCTGATCCGGCCGGTGCGCGCCGACGCCTTCGCGATCGCCTGGCTGCGGGGCCGCCGCAGCCGGTCGTAGTCGGCCAGAATCGCTGCCGCATCGGACGATTGGCGCGCCACCCAGGCCAGCACCGCGGCATCCTCGATCGCCTGGCACGCGCCCTGCCCCAGGTGCGGAGTCATCGCATGCGCGGCATCACCGAGCACCGCCACCCGTCCGGACACATAGGACGGAAGCGGTACATTCAAATAAAAAATATCATGATGCAGTACGCTGTGCGCCTCCGTCGCCCGGAAGAGCTCAGGGAACGGGCTGTGCCACGACCCAAACTCGCGCAGCACGAAGGCCTTCTCGTCCTCGTGCCGCACCCCGGCCGGCGCCATCATCGACGTGTACCAGTAGATCCGCCCGTCCGCCAGCGGCACGATCCCGGCCTCCGACCCGCGCCCGAGCGTGCCTCCAATCTCGACAGTCCCGTCGTAGGAGCACACCCCGCGCCAGGCGGTGAACCCCGAATACACCGGCCCGGGATGATCGGGCCACAGCGACCGGCGCACCACGCTGTCGATCCCGTCGGCGCCGATCACCATGTCGGCCGGATCGAGATCGTCGAGCGAACCCACCTCGACCCCGGCGTGCAGCGCGTCGGCGGGAAGCGCCTCCAGCAGCGTGCGATGCAGGTGCGCCCGGTGGATGCCCACCGTCGGGCTGCCCATCGCCTCCTCGATCTGCGCCACGTCCCAACGCGACAGCCAACGCCCGTCGGTGCGCCTGATCCCGCCCGACCCCTGCGGCTTGGCCAGCGCGTCGACCTCCGCGGCCAGCCCGATGAAGCGCAGCGCCCGCAAAGCGTTGGGCCACAACACGATCCCCGCGCCGATCTCGCCGAAGGCGTGCGCCCGCTCCAGCACGGTGACGCGCCAGCCCGCCCGATGCAACCCGACGGCCGCGCTCAGTCCGCCTATTCCGCCGCCAACGATGATCGCGTGCATGCGCATACCCTATTGGGGTGGATGCCGATGTCATCGTCGTAGGGGCCGGTGCGGCAGGGCTGGCGGCCGCGAGGCGGTTGCGGGGCCGCTTCGGGATGGGTGAAGTGCTCGTGCTTGAGGCACGCGACCGGATAGGCGGGCGTGTGCACACCGACCGCTCGTTTGCCGGGTTCCCGGTGGAGCGAGGTGCCGAGCTGGTCACCGGCCTGACCAGTGAGCTGGCGCGGGAGGCGGGACTGTCCACATTGCCCGCGATGTCGGCGTGGCACGGCCGGGTCGCCGATCGCGGCCGGCCAAGGAGTTCACCCGGCGAACCGCCAACACCGCGGATTCGCCAAGGGAGAGCTCCAAGGCCGCGGGTGCGCCGGATCCTGCCGTGGCTGCTGCCCGCGGCGCTGCAATACGCGGGCCTGGTGCGCGCGGTGCGCGCCTCCGGCGGCGGCCCCGACACCTCGCTGGGCGAGCTGTTGCGGGCGCGGCAGGTGGGCGACCGGACGCGGCGGCTCGCGGCGAGCATGGCCAACGACGCGTGCACCAGCGTGGATGGGCTGAGCGTGCACTATCTGCGCCGGGTGCTGGGCAGCGGCGAGGAAACCGGTCGCAACGCGCGCCTGGCGCAGGGCTACGACCGCCTGATCGAATACCTCGCCGAGGGCGTGACCATCGTGCGCGGCGCACCCGTCACGCACGTGCACTGGTCGGGCGACGGCGTGCGCGTCGAAGCCGGGCGCACCTACACCGCGCCCAAGGCGGTGATCACGCTGCCGCTTGGGGTGCTTCAAGCCGGTACCGTCCAATTCGATCCTGAATTGCCGACCACCAAGCGCGAGGCTATCGCGGGCCTCAGGATGCACCCTGGCATAAAAGTCTTGATGCGCTTCGACAGGCCGATGTGGCCGGGGAGCATGAGCTACCTTGTGCTCGAGGAGGGCGTGCTGTGGCCGCCACGGCCGGGCGAGCCGATCCTGGTCGCGTTCGTCATGGGCCCGCAGGCTCGTTCGGTCGACATTCCGGTGCTGTGCAAGACTTTCGGCGAGAGCCCGGTCGAGGTCGACGTGGCCGATTGGGGCTCGGATCCGTGGACGCGCGGCGGCTACTCCTCCGAGCCACCCGGCGCGGCCGCGCTGCGCACCGCGCTCGCCGAGCCCTGCGGCCCGCTGCACTTCGCCGGCGAGGCCACCGACCATCTTGCCCCGGGCACGGTCGGCGCTGCCGTGCGCAGCGGCGAGCGTGCGGCCGAGGAGATCCCGCGTTGACTGTCGAGCTCAAAGAATCGTTGCAGCGCCGCACATCCGCGTACTACGACGATGGCGACAAGGGTCCGATCCTCGACCCGGTCGCGGAAGCGGAAGGCCTCATCGCCGGGGAGAGGTCACGCCAGGGCGGGGCGCCGCTGGAAGTCGTCCGCTTGGTGGCCAGCCCGCACTGGGCCAGATCTCTGCCCTTCCGGCGGAGACGGAGCGTCTGGATCTGGAAAAGGCGGACCGGATCACCGTTTATGCGCGGGGGTGGGATCTCGGTGCGGCCCAGGGGTCAAATAGACGAAGAAGGGGCCGGGAAGTCCCGGCCCCTTCTTCACTTCATGCGCTATGGCTTGACATAGGCGTTGGTGAACGCCGGGTAGCCGAAAACGCTTGAGATGTAAAGGCCACCGACCTTCGAGCCGTGCAGGAAGTATGCCATGTCCGCGTACAGCGGCACCGCGGGCGCGATCTCCTTCATGATGCGCTGGTCGAGCTTGGCCCACTCGGGCGCCTGCGCGACCGGGTCCATCTGCAGGATCCGGTCGAACTCCTTGTTGATGGCGTCGTCATTCACATACGACGAGTTGGTGTTGCCCTCGGCCTTGATGGTGCGCCCGTCGAACAGCACCGGCAGGATCGACGCGCCGCTGGGCCAGTCGGCCGCCCACGAGTCCATGTAAAGGTCCCACGGGTTGTCCTTCTTCTTGGTCTCGTCGAGTGTGGCGTCCTGCGGCACGGCCTTGGTCGTAATCTTGAACCCGGCCTTCTCGAGGTTGTTCTTCAGCTGGGTCGCGATCTCGGTGCTGGTCTTGCTGTCGCCGTGCGCGAGCACGAGCTCGGGTGTCTTGCCCGCCAACAGCTTCTTGGCCTCCTCCACGTTGCCGTTCTTGCCGGCCGGGTAGGCCTCGTAGGCCTGGAACCCGAGCGTGCTGGGCGGCATGAGCGTCGTCATGGGCGCGGCGACCGTCGCGCCACCGATGGTCTTGATGAGCCCGTCCCGGTCGATGGCGTAGTTGAGCGCCTGCCGCACGGCCAGGTCCTTGACCCGCTGCACGTTGATGGTCAGCCGGTTGGCGCTAGGCGTCGGCGACATCAGCGTGCGCGAATAGAAGGACGCATCGTTGGCCACCTTGCTCACCAGCGACGCGGGCACGCCGTTCCACGCGAGCGCGGACGCGTCGGCCCCGCTGTTGGCGATCACCCGGTTGGCGCCCGCCTCGGCGTCCGCGCCGAACGACCACACGAACTTGTCCGGGTAGGCGTGACGCACGGGGTCGGTGGCCGGGTCCCAGTTGGGGTTGCGCTCAAACACGAGCTCGACGCCGACCGTGTGCTTGGCAATCTTGTACGGGCCGGACGAGAACGGCATGTTGTCGAGGTTCACACCCGTGTCCTTGTCTGCCGGCAGCGGCGCCGACGCCGGCAGCGACACCGCGAACGGCAGGTCGCAGCGCGGCCGCTTGAACTCGAACCGGATGGTCGTGGCGTCCGGGGTGGTCAGCCCGGGCGGCAGGGAGTCCTTGTTTTTCTTGAAGTCCCACTTGGTGTCGTACTGCGGGTCGTCGGCCAGCCACTCCTGCACATACGTCGGCCCGCCGGTCAGGTCGGGGTCGAACGAGCGCGCGATGCCGTAGGCGATCTCCTTCGAGGTGATCGGGCGCCCGTCTTCGAACTTGATGCCGCTCTTGAGTTTGAACTCCCACACCTTGCAGTCGTTGTTGACGTTTTTGCCGGGGGTCTCGGCCAGGTCGCCCACGAGCGTGAGGTTGCCCTTGCCGTCGTCCTTCCATGTGGTCAGGAACCGGGCGTACAGCGAGGCGTTCATGAGGCCCGCGAACGAGTACACGCGCTGCGGGTCCATGTGCGAGATCTTCGTCAGGCGCAGGATCGTCAGGGTGCCGCCCTTGGCCGCGCCCGGCACCTCCGGCGCGGGACCGCGCGAGTCCTTCGGGTCCATCGCGATGACACCCGTTGTCACGCGGTTGCCGTCAACGTTGTTGCCCTGTTCGGTCGTCTTGGTGCACGCCGTGAGGCCGGCCGCGACCAGGACAGCCGCCATAGTCAGGCGGACATACATTTGGGGGTAACCTCCGAGTTTGAGATGGGGAACTATCTCAGCCGTACGCGAGGGTCGATCAGCGCGTACATAAGGTCGACGATGATGTTGGCCACCACGATGAAGGCGGCGGAAATGAGGACCGTCGCCATGATCGTGGGCAGGTCCCCGGAGCGGACCGCATCCACCGCGGTCCGCCCGAGGCCCTGTAGGCCGAACGTCGTCTCCGTGATCACCGTGCCGCCGAGGGCGCCGCCCACGTCGAGCCCGGCGATGGTCACGATGGGTGTGATGGCGGCACGCAACGCGTGCTTGCCGTAGACCCTGCCGTTGGACAGGCCTTTGGCCCGTGCGGTGCGGATATAGTCCTCGGACAGGGTTTCGAGCATCTGCGCCCGCGAGAGCCGGGCATAGATGGCCGAGAACAGGAAGGCCAGGGCGCACCACGCCAACACGAGCCCGGACGCCCATTCCAGCGGATTTTCTAAAATCGAGACATATTTTGGTACCGGCAAAAGCTTCAGTTGATAGATAAAGACGAGCTGCAGCACGGCACCGACGAAGTAAAGCTGCATCGAGGCGCCCGTGAGCGCGAAGCCGATCGCCGCCCGGTCGAGCGCGGTCCCCCTGCGCAGCGCGGAAATCATGCCCAGCCCGACGCCGAGCACCAGCCAGATGATCGCGGCCGGGATGACGATGCTCAGCGTCACCGGCAGCACCCGCCCGAACGTGTCGGTCACGGCCTCACTGTTCACATAGGAGTATCCGAGGCATGGCGCTTCGCACCGTCCGCCCTGCGAGCTGCCGAGGTCGCGCCCGGTGAAGATGCCCTTCATGTACGCGATGTATTGCTCCACCTTGGGATCGCGCAGCCCGAGCTCCTGCCGCACCCGCTCGAGCCGCTCGGGGTTGCAGTTTTTGGGGCACATGCCGCTCACCGGGTCGCGTGGCAGCGCGAAGAACATCAGGAAGCTCACGATGCTCACCGCGATCAGCGTGAGCACCGCCGACAGCGTCCGTTTGATGAGGAAGCGAAACATCAGGCACCAGACTTGGGGTCGAGCGCGTCGCGCAGCCCGTCACCGAACAGGTTGAATGCGAGCACGAGCGCGCAGATCGTCACACCGGGAAAGAACACGTAGGCCGGATCGGTCTGCAGATAGGACAGGCTCCGGAAGATCATAGCGCCGAAGTCGGGGGTGGGTTCGGTGATGCCGATGCCCAGGAAGGACAGTGCCGCTTCGCCGGTCACATAGGACGGCACGGCAAGCGAGAACGTCACCAGGATCGGCGCCCACAGGTTGGGCAGCAGCTCGCGGAACAGGATGTGCCCGAGCCCGGCTCCCCACGCTCGCGCGGCGTCGATGAACTCCCGCTCGCGCAACGACATCACCTGCCCGCGCACGAGGCGGGCGGTGCCCGTCCAGCCGAACACCGCGAACACTCCGATCAGCACGGCGACCCGGAACGACGTGGGCACCTCGTCGCGCGGACCGTAGAAGCGCAGCGCGATCGTCGGCACCACGGCGAGCGCGAAAATCAGGAACGGCATCGCGAGCGCGAAGTCGACGACCCACGTGATCACCGCGTCGACCTTGCCGCCCAGATAACCGGCCACGATGCCGAGCACGACGCCGATGACGGTGGTGATGATGGCCGCCGCGAGCGCGATGAACAGCGACGTGCGCATGCCGTAGATCATGCGGATGAAGATGTCTCGCCCGAGGCCGGGCTCGAGGCCGAACCAGTGCTCGCCCGAGATCCCGCCGACGTAGCCCAGGGGCATGCCGAACGAGTTGAGCTTCTCCTGAAACTGTTGCTGCGGGCCGATCCCATACATGCCCTCGATCAGGGGCGCGGCCAGAGCCAGCACGCCGAAGACGACGAGGACGTAGCCGCTGACCATCGCGACCCGGTTGCGCCGCAGCCGCGCCCACGCCAGTTGCCCTGGCGAGCGCGACACCATCTCCGTCCCCGTGGCCGGACTCATTATCGAACCTCTACTTTGGACAACGCGCCGCTGAGACTTGGTGTAGCCACCTGCCAGACCACGCCGATGTCATATGTGGCGACCACGATAGCGTAGGTTGCAAACATTCGCCGTCCCTACCAATTGGCCTGGGGCGGCGGGGGTGGCAGCGCCCGATCCGGCGGGTGGATCACATAGACGATGCCGCGGCTGGTGTTGAGCCACGCCGTCTCCCACTCGGCTCGGCCGACCGTCGTGCGCACCGCCTCGTTGGACGGTGCGGCCGGGTCGTTGAGCACCAGCTGCCCGGCCTCGGTGAACCCGGCGATGACCATCAGGTGCCCACCGGTGTCGTAGCCCAGGCCCGGCACCTCACCCTCGTGATAGGACGCCGACGCCACCAGCGGGATGCCGGCGGCGATGAACCGCTCGGCCTCGTTGAGGTCGCGCAGGCGGGTGACGAAGGCACTCGCGCCGAACAGGCCCGCGTAGGCGGTGTTGAACGGCCAGTTGCCGCAGCCCTTGTAGGACTTGTCAAACGTGCCGTGCGCCGTCTGCTCGAGCGTGGCATCGTGGCCCCAGTAGGACAGGACCATCGCGGTCGACGCCGGGCTGCACCAGGCGGCGCCGTCGCGGTGCACCTTTTGGGAATAGCGCGGGACGTCGAGCACGATCCCGAGCGCGTCGCGCGGCGTGCTCGGCACGCAACTGCCGGGCGCGGGCAGGGCGCTGGCCATCATGGCGAGCGTGCGCACGGCCGGGAGGTCGCCGGTGCCGTTGGGGCGCAACAGGGTCACGCGGGTGCGCCAGGTGGTGAAGGCCACGCCGGGGCGGGCGATCAGCATGTCGGCCGCGACCGAGGCGTGCGCGTCGCGCTGCTCGGCGACCGACGTGCGCACGCCGGTGGCCGACCAGTTGCCCAGGTTGTACCACGCCGTGGTGGTGCCCGACAGGGTCACGCACTGCATCTCGACGCGGATGAAGCTGCCGCCGGGCGTGTCGGCGGTCCAACTTGGAATGAGCTCGGTGGCCGGGAATCCGGCGCCCGCCATGGGGCCCGTCCAGCCGGCGGTCTCGTAGGTCACGCCGTCGTATTCGGTTTTGGCGGCGGGGTGGTCGAACAGCAGCGTGCCGCGCCGCACGCACGTGCCGCGGTAGGCGCCTTCAGCCCAGACAGCGCGGCGCAACAGGATGTCGCTGCCAATCACGACGCCAGTGTGGTAAATCTTTACTGCCTCGTCAATCGGCCCGTGAAACATTTGCAGGACCGATGGCAAGTTGTAACATCGCGCGGGTGTTCGGATCCCTGCTTGACCGTGCGCCCATGCCTGCGGTCGCGGCCAGCGTCTTCACCCGTTCCGCTGTCGTCTTCAGCGGTGTGGCGCGGGCCGACGCGGGAGCGTGGTGGGACCTGGCGTCGCTGACGAAGGCGCTCGTGACCCTGCCCGAGGCGCTCACGCTCGAGCTGGACACGCCGCTGGGCGTGCTGTGGGCGCGAGCTTTGGGCAAACCGGTGGGCGCGGTGACCCTGCGGCAGATGCTCTCCCACACCGCCGGGCTCCCGCCCACGCTACCGTTCTTCCGGACGGCCAAAACCCGCGACGAGGTCGTGTCCCTGGCCCTCGAGACGCCCGTTGCGGTCACCGGTGACGCTGTCTATAGCGACATTGGATACCTGCTGGCAGGCGAGCTCGTCCAAGAGTTCACCGGGCGTTCGCTCGCCTCACTCGCGCTCGCGCGCACGGGATTACGCTTCGCTCCGCTGCCCGGTCCCGCGGTGCCGACCGAGCTATGTTCGTGGCGCGGGCGGGTCGTTTCGGGTGAGGTGCACGATGAAAACGCTTACGCGATGGGCGGTGTGGCCGGGCACGCGGGCGCCTTCGGCACCCTCGAGCTCGTGACCGCCGCGGCACAGGCGTGCCTGGGGCCCACCCCGCCGCAGGCATCCTCCAACGCCGGCGGGGAGCGCTATTGTCTGGGCTGGTGGCTGCACCCCACGCGCGGCCTCGGCGGGCCGGACGCATCGCCCACCGGCTATGGGCACTCGGGTTTCGTGGGCAACCGGTTATGGTTCGAGCCAGACTACGGCTATGGTGTCCTGATCCTGAGCAACCGCATCCACCCCTCGCGCGACACCGACCGGGCACCCTTCATCGCCTGGTGCGACTCACTTCTGGCCGCCGCAGCCACCACCCTCCGCTAGCCCTCACCACCCCGGCCTCACCGCACCAACCCCCGCCGCGAGCCCGCACCCACCCCCTCCACCGGCTCGCGCCGGCCCTGCATCGGCTCGCACCGGCCCACTGCACCGGCCCCACCGCCAGATCGCACCGGCTCCGCCGCACCGGTAGCCCAAAACGGCGCGGCATCACGGCGCGGTGTGAGCATCACGGCGCGGGTCGCGGCGCATCATGAGCGGGCGCGACAGTGGCGGGGCGGCGCGACAGTGGCGGCGGGGCGGCCTGGGCAGCGCGGCGCGGCCTGCTGCTCGGCGACTCGAGCCATAAGAAGGCGCGGCACCGCGGGCGCGGGTTGCGGCGTGATATCGCGGCGCGGCCGTCTTCAGCCCGCGTCGTCAAGACCTCGGCTCGGCGCTATGCGGCCGCGCGGCAGTTGCGGCAAAATCGCTCGAAAGCGTGATTCGGCTCGCGTAACTGTCCGCCGCACAGTGCGCAGTGCGGCCGGCCCTCCAGGATCGCGTTGAGTGCGCGCTCCCACTCGTCCTCGTTGGTCGCCCACCCGTGGCCCTCGTGACACTCCCAGTGGGGATGGTCCTCGGGCTCGATGCAACCGGGCAGTATCAAGAGGCCTTCCGCTTCGGCCTCAAGCGCCGAGGGCGCCGGGAGTCCAAAAAGGACCGGCGTGCCGGTGCTGCCACATGTGGGACACGATGGTGTCACCTCGTGAGAGTATCTCCCCCGGGGCTTTGGGAGGAAGCGGATGGGTGGGTTAGAGGCGTCAGCCGCGCGGGCGGGCGGGAGCATCGCCGCGTTTCTGGGCAAACGGCTATGGCGGCGGTTGCGCATCGAGCAGTTGCGGGAGCTGACCGCGCCGACGATCCCGGCCGCGGTCGCCCGCGCCACGATCGACGAGCTCTCACGCGACGAGGCGCGCGGACTGGCGTCCTATCTGGACAGTCCGGACCTCGAGCAGCTGGCAGTGCAGGTTGTGCTGCTGGGCAAGCGTTCTGACAACGTTGCCACGGCGATCCGCGAGGAGCTGCGGCACGGCCTGCGCCACGCCACCGGCATCCCCGCCGACCGGCTCGTCGCCGTCACCGACCTGGTGTTCGACGCGCTACTGGTCGCGAGCAACAAGGATGAGGTCAGGCTCGATCCGCTCGACGTCGCCGCCAAGGCACACCTGGCCGCGGCGGCCGCCCGCAACGGCGAGCTGCTGTCTCGCGTCACGTCTCTGAAAGCCTTCCACGACAAGGCGGCTCAGCTTCGCGCCCAGGTCCGCGCCCTGCATGCCAAGCTGCGCGTCCCGCACACCGGCGCGAGCCGGACCGTGCCATGGCACCAACTCTACGTCGAGCCGTCGATCGAGCGCGGCCCGGGCGTGCGCACGGTCATCCTGGGCGACCCGGGCGCCGGCAAGTCGACCTTCGCCGCGAAGCTGGCCCATGACACGGCCGGCACCGACATCGTGCCGTTCCTGGTCGTGCTCCGTGACCTGCCACAGTCGGCGCTGGAGCGCAGGTTTGCCGAGCACCTCGTCACGGTCGCGGCGGCCCCCTACAACGTGGAGATGTCCGTCGAGGCGGTCGAATACCTGTTGCTCAACGGCCGGGCGACGGTGATCTGCGACGGCCTCGACGAGCTCGCCGACGTGAGCATGCGGCGGCGCGTCGTCGACCTCATCGAGGGATTCACTCATCTGTTCCCGGCCACGCAGGTGGTCGTGACGTCGCGCAAGGTCGGCTACGAGCGCGTACCGCTCGACGCGTTGCTGTTCCGGACGACGACCATCGATCCGTTCGACGAGAAGCGGATCGCGGCATACGCGGCCAACTGGTTCGCGCTCGATGGGCATGGCCCGCGATTGCCCGAGTCGTTCGTGACCGAGAGCAGGAGCATCGCCGATCTGCGCAGCAATCCCCTGCTGCTGTCGCTGCTGTGCGGGATGTATTCGTCGGAGCAATACATCCCTCGCAACCGCGTCGAGGTCTACGAGAAGTGCGCCGTGATGCTGTTCGACAGCTGGGACAGGATGCGCGGGATCACGATGCCGGTGGTGTTTCAGGGCTTCGTGCGCGGGGCGATCCAGGAGCTGGCTTGGCAGTTGTTCGCCAAATCGCCCGAGCCCCGGATGAGGCAGCGCCAGGTGATGTCTGTCCTGATTGGATACTTGCGGGTCAAGGGCTTCGACGAGCACGATGCGCGGCGGGAGGCCGCCGACTTCCTCGACTTCTGCGCCGGGCGGGCGTGGGTGCTGGCCGAGGTGGGCGCGACCGAGACCGAGCCGATCTATGGTTTCGCTCACCGGACGTTCATGGAGTTCTTCGCGGCCGAGCACTTGGTGCGCCATAGCGCCACCGCCCAAGAGGTCTTCGCCGCCCTCCGGCCGAGCATCGAGGTCGGCGCGTGGGAGGAGGTGGGGCAGCTGGCCCTGCAACTGTTCGACCGGGCGCGCGACGGTGGCGCCGAGGACCTTCTCGAGCTGTTCCTGGAGGGCGACGACCGCAATCTCGTGGGCTTCGCCGCCCGGGCCGCGGGCAGCATCACCTTCTCCCCCGCGCTGTGCGGCCGCGTTGTCGCCTCCGCGGTCGCGTGCGAACAGCGGCTGTCGCTGGAGAGCCGGCTGAGTCTGGGGGTGCTCGCACACGACATGCCGCTCAGGACCCTGGCCCACGAGGGCTTGGGGAGCAATCGCCACTATCTCGACCGGGCCATCTCCGAGCACCTGGAGTGGCTCGCGGCAGTCGGTGACGAGATGGCCAAATTCCTGCTCCTGGATGAGCCGCAGCGACTGGTTCCCGATGCGGGGACGCTGTGCCGTCTGGTTGCCGAAGGCCATCACGTCTGGCTTCCCTCGGTGTATGGCGTCCCGGACGGCAGGCTCAGACAGGTCAGCGAGTGGCTGATGCGCCAGCCCACACCCTGGGTGCCGGAGGGTGCGATCTCGTCCGCGTATTTCCCCGGCTCCGCAAACGCTGTGGTGCTGTTGCTGCCGCATCTGGAGTGGATGGCGAAGTCGGTGGGCCCGAGCATCGGATACCTGGACCCGCTGATTAGCGCCCGGCACAGGGGCGAGGACCTCTGGGGGGTCGAGCTGCCGGAATATTGTCTAGGCTTCGTCGGGCGGTGGGCGCGCGGGGAGTTTTCAGTCCTCGGGTGAGAGGACCGTCGCGCCGTCTTCGCGGATGGTCCAGGCGGGATTGTGGGCGACCTCCCAGTGGTGGCCGTCGGGGTCGGCGAAGACGGCGGAGTAGCCGCCCCACACGGTCGGGGCGCCGGGGCGTTTGATGGTGCCGCCCGCCGCCGCGGCCTCGGCGACCACGGCGTCGACCTCGTCGGGCCCGTTGACGTTGTAGGCGAGGGTGATGCCGCCCCACCCGCCCCGATCCTCGACGACCGTGTCCTCGGCGAGCGACTCGCGCGACCACAGGGCCAGGATCATGCCGGGGAGTTGGTAGAAATACACCTCGTCGGGCGAAGGCGCTGCGCGCAAGCCCAGGGCCGCGTAGAAGTCATGCGCGCGCTTGAGATCGGAAACGCCTAGGGTGATCAGGCTGAGGCGCTGTTGCATATCGCCATCGTACGATCGTGAGCCATGAAGGTAGTCGTATTCGGCGCGACCGGCATGATCGGTCAGGGTGTGCTGCGGGAGTGCCTGCTGGACCCGCGCGTGAGCGAGGTGCTCACGGTCGGGCGCAAGGCGACTGGGCAGCGGCATGAGAGGCTGCGCGAGGTCGTGCCGGCCGACCTCTACGACCTGTCCACAGTGGAGGACACGGCGAAGGACGCGGAGGACACGCCGGCCGATCAGCTGACCGGCGTGCGGGCCTGCTTCTTCTGCCTGGGCGTGTCGTCGGCCGGCATGAGCGAGGCCGACTATCGGCGCGTCACCTACGACCTGACGATCTCGGCGGCCACGACGCTGGCCCGGCTCAACCCCGGCATGACGTTCATCTACGTGTCGGGCGCGGGCACAAACGCCGACGGGCGCAGCATGTGGTCGCGGGTCAAGGGCAAGACGGAAAACGACCTGCTCGCCATGGATCTTGACGCATACATGTTCCGGCCCGGCTTCATCCAGCCCGTGCACGGCGAGAAGTCGCGCACGCGGCTCTATTCGGCGCTGTATGTGGTGGGCAAGCGGATCTTCCCGCTCCTCAAGCGGCTCGCGCCCAACGCGGTGACCGACACGGAAAGCATCGCGCGGGCAATGATCAATTTGGCGGCCGGCGCCCGTACCGAAAAAAGGATTTTAGCTCCTCAGGACATCAACACCGCGGCGATGAACCCTTCCGGTGGGCGGTAGCGGTGGGCCGTCACGTAGTGGTGGATCAGCTCGGGGGCGGCGTAGACGACGCCGCCCTCGCCCTTGACCCTGATCTCGGCTGAGCCGTAAGCGCCCGTGCGATCGCCCGGCAGATTGCACGAGTGCCGGCCGCGCGTCTGCGCCACACGCTCATCGGCGCACAACCGGGCGAGCGTGGCCGCGAGCTCCGGTGGGGTCTCCCCCACCGGAAACTCGTGTGCCCGGTCGAGCCAGCCGATGTTGAGCAACCCGGGCCGCCGGTCGGGCTCGAAATAGGTGTACGGGCTGAGATCGGCAAACCACGTCATGGAATGATCTCCCGGCACGCGGCCCAGTGGCACGTGCCCATGTTGGGTTGCAGCAGCTGCGACAGCTTGGTGGGCTTGGTCACCGTGATTGGATTGCCCATGATGTTCAGCTTACTGAAGCCCTGCGCGGCATACGATCCGTCCCCGGGCCAGAGCGTGTAGTCCTGGACGTACTGGCCGCCCTTGTACTCCTTCGTCGCCTTGATCGGGTTGCCGAGCTCGATGGCGTTGCCCTCGCTGTCCCAGATCGTGTCGTCGTGTTTGGTGTACATCTTGAGCCTCGTGCCCTTGGGGATCCGGGTCAGGCCGTCGCCCGGCGACCAGGAGCCGTGCCCGCTGAACACGGTCTGCCCATCGGGGCGGCCCGTCTTGGCCGGCTTGGGTGTGCCGCTGCCGCCCGCGCTCTTGGCCGCGCTCCCGGGGCCGCGTAGCGCTCCGGACAGGCCGCGCCCGATGTTGGCCGCCTCGTTGCGGGCCGCGTTGCCGGCCAGCCGCAGCGCCCCACGCCCGCCCGCGCCCGCGAGCACCGAACGCACGCCGGAGCCGATCGCCGCACCGCCGACCGAGAACAGGCCGCCAGTCACCGCGCCGATGGTGCCGCCGATGATCGCGTCCTGGACCAGATCCCAGCCGCGGTGTCCCTGCATCGCGCCCGTGACAAGGGATCCGGCCGCGCCGGCGAGCGCGCCGCACGCGACGGCCCCGACGCCGGTCCAGCCGATCAACGCGCCGCAGCCGATGCCGACCACGGCCCCGACGACAAAGCCCGCGATCTCGGCCTTGTGCTCCTTGACCCACTTGGCGGTCTTCTTGTAGGCGTCCTTGACCGTGTTGACGGCCCGCTTCACCACCCGCTTGGCCTTGTTAATGATCTTCTTGCCGGCCTGCTTGACGTGGTGATAGACCTTCTTGAGCTTCTTGCGGACCTGGTGATACTTCTTGGCCACCCACTTCTTGGCCGCCTTGTACTTCTTCTTGATGTAGCGCTTGGCCGCGTTGTACTTCTTCTTCACCCACTTCTTCGCGGCGGAGTATTTCTTCTTGACGTAGCGGACGACTTTTTTGACCTTCTTTTTGACGTACTTCTTCGCCTGCTTGTATTTCGTCTTCGCGTAGTTGTAGACGTGGCTGGCCTTACGCGACACATAGTGGTATGCGCTCGACGCATAGGACGTGGTGCGCTTCACGGCCTTCTTCACGGCCTTCTTGATGGCCTTGATGGGGTTCCAGCCCCAGTGGCCGGTCGGGTCGGTGACCGTCAGCGGGTTGCCGTCGCCATACTGATACCGGTTGGCGTTGATGGAGTCCGGCATCGGATCGTTACTCGCCGTGTCGCGCGTGTCGAACTGGCCGGTGTTCGTGTTGTACCAGCGGGCGAACATGTTGACCCGCCCGGTGAGGGCGTCGGTCCACTCCGACTGGTAGCCGAGGTTGCCCAGCATGCCCGACGTGGCAAGGACCTTGCCGAGCGGGTCGTAGGTCGTGGTGCCCGACAGCGTGGTGCCGGTCGCGGTGAACTGGGCCACCACGTCGGTGTGCAGGTCGGTCCACGCCAGCCGGTCGTTGACCCCGATCAGGTTGCCTTCGGGATCGCGCGTGTACGACGCGTCCCCATCCGCCGCGAGTTCGTTGCCGAGCCCGGTGTAGGCGAACCCGGCTCGCATCACCCGGCCGAGCCCGTCATACGTGTAGTCGCGATAGGCCTGCGCCGCGTTGTATTGCCGGGTCACCTGGCCGAACGCGTCGGCGAGCGTGCCCATCACGACCGTGCCCTCGATGGTCTCGCGCAGCGTGCCGCGCGGGGTGTAGGTGTAGGCCGTGCCGTCGCCCTCGTCGAGCAGGCGGTTGCGCTCGTCGTAACGGAAACTCAAGGCCCCGTTGGTGAGCCGGTTTCCAGATTTGTCATAGGTGTACGCGGTCGAGTTCCACGTGGTCAGCCGATCCGCCAGGTCGTAGGCGTAGGTGTTGCTCCCGGCCCCGGTCGTTTTGGACGTCAGGTTGCCGTTGGCGTCCCAGCCGTACGCGATCCTCGCGACGGACGCGCCCGCCGGGGTCTTCAGCTCGTCGGACGTGATCCGGTGCAGCGCGTCGTAGCCGAACATGCGCGCGTTCCCGTTGCCACCGTAGACGACCCGGTCAACGAGCGAGGCCGCGTTGTAGGTGAGCGTCAGGTCGACCGATCTGGCCACATTGGACACCGTCTTGAGCCGGCCCGCCGTGTCGTACGTGTAGTTGGTCGTGCCTGCCGCGTCCACGCGCGAGGTCATCTCGCCGTCCGTGTCGTAGGTGAACGACGAGTTGCCCGACGGGCCGGTCACCGACAGGATCAGGTCGCGGTCGTCATAGGCGATCGTGTTGCCGGACAGCGTCGTGAGCCGCCCGCCCACGTCGTAGCCGAACACGCGGTCGGCCGTGGCGGCCTCCGCGCCGGTCCCTACCTGGCGCGTCAGGTTGCCCATGTTGTTGTAGGTGTTGGTGATCCGCACCCCGCCCGGCAGCAACTGCTGGCTGACCTGCCCGGCCGCGTCGTAGGAATTCGTCCACGTCCGGTCGGCCGCGCCCGGGTGCCGCGCGGTCGAAGGCTCGATCACCGACTCGGGCAGGTTCCACTTGTTGTAGGTGCTGACGAACGCGTTGCCGCGCCCGTCGGTGAACCGCGTCCGGTTGCCCATCAGGTCGTAGCCGAAGGACGTCACGATCGCGTCGGTCGCCGAAATCGGCTGGCGCGCTTGGACAACCACACCCGTGGCGTCGTAGGTGAAGGTATTGCGGGTGCCGCGCGCGTCCGTGGTCTCCACGATGTTGCCGGCCGCGTTGTAGCGCTGGGACTCGTTCGTCACGAGCACGCCCGCGGCGGTATAGTTGCTGTTTGACAACGGCCGGTCCACGAGGTCATAGGCGACCGTCGAGTAGGTGTTGTCGGGCAGCTGCGACTTGGTGACCCGCCCCGCCCCGTCGTAGGTGTAGCGGGTCACCCCGCCCGCCCCGTCGGTGGACGTGAGCACCTCGTCGGCCGCGTTGTAGGTGTACGACGTCGTGACCCCGCCGGGCGTGCGCACCTGCGCCAGGCGCCCGCCCGTGTCGTACGTATACGTCGTCGTGCGCCCGCCGCGCGTCGACGTCAGCCGCCGATCCAGGTGGTCATACGTGGCGCCGGCCGTGTTGCCGTTGGCGTCCGTGACCGACACCAGGTTCTCGCCCAGGTCGTAGGCATATGTCGAGACGCCCCCATTGGGCGCGGTCTGCTTGGTCAGCCGCCCCAGCGGGTCGTACTCGTACCGCGTGATATTGCCCAGCTCGTCGGTCGCCTTGGTCAGGTGCCCGCGCGAGTCGTATTCGTTGCGCGACATGGGCGTGATGGGCGTGGTCGAGCCGGGCGGCGTATACGCGGGCAGGGTCGTCGACACGACCTCGCCGGACGCGTCGTAGCCGTGCACGGTCACGTTGCCGTTGGCGTCCTTGGTCTCGACGACCTCGTCGAACGTGTCGTAGCCGACCGTGGTCACCGGCCGCGCCAGCACCGCCGACCCTCCGCCCGTCTCCGCATACACGGCCGGGCCGGTGGTCACGACCGCGCGCTCCTCCTCGTCATAGGCGTAGTCCGTGACGTCGCCCATCGGGTCGGTCTCCGACAGCTCGAGGCCCGCCTCGTCGAGTTTGTAGCAGTTGCGGATGACGGATCCGACCGCGGCTCCACCCTGGACGGTGCCGATCTCGGCCGCGGTGAGCGCCTTCTGATACACCTGGACGTCGCTGATCTGGCCCTTCCAGAAGTCGGTCTGGTTGCCGTGATACTTCAGCCGCCCGATGGTCAGCGGGCCGTAGGACGTCCACGGCACGTGCGCCGCGTTGATCGCCTTCGTGGTTTGCAGCACGCCGTTGACGTACAGCCGCATCTGCTTGGCCGGGCCGTCGTAGACCGCGGCCACGTGGGTCCACGCGTTCAGCGGTGCGACCGACGTCGACGTGGCGTAGGTGTTGGGCGATGCGGCGTCGTCGTAGTTGTACATGACGAACGACCACTTGTCGCCGTTGACGCTGTCGAGCTTGAGATAGAAACCGCTCTCGGACTTCCCCTGCTGCGCGAGGACCGCCGAGTTGAGGTCCGCGTTGGTCGGGTAGGCCCACGCGGCGACGGTGAAGCTGCGGGCCGTGTCGAGCACCGGTCCGGCGGTCTGCAGCGAGCTCGTGCCGTCGAGCACGGCCGCCGTGCGCGGTGAGGTCACCCGGCCGACGTTGCCCACGGGGGTCAGCGTGCTGTTGCCGCCTTCGTCACTGTTGCCGGCCAGCTTCCACCGGCCCGCGGCGGACAGCGCCGTGCTCGGGTAGGCGTTCTGCGCCAACAGGTTTCCCTCGGCGTCGGACAGGTATTCGGTGAACCCGACGACCGCGCCCGCCGCGTCGGTCTCGGTCGCGGTCAGCGCCTCGTCGTCCGGCGAATAAGTGTAGGTGGTCGTGCGCTTGAGCCCGGCCGGGTCGAGCACGACGGACGTCTGGCGCCCGGCGGCGTCGTAGGTGTAGGCGATCGTCGTGGTGCCGTTGTCGTTGACCTCACGCACGAGGTTGCCCGCCGCGTCGTAGAAGTTTTCCTCCACGACAAAGGAGTTGGTGCCGTCCGTGCTCACAACCTTGGCGGTGAGACCGTTGTCTGTGTATGTGTACAGGGTCGAGTGGCCCTGCGCGTCGGTCTCCGACGCCACGCGCCCGGCCGGGTCGTACACATTGGACGCCGTCACCAGATCCATGGCGACGACCTTGCTCGTGAGCAGGTTGCCTTCCGCGTCATAGGTGTTGGCGACGACGCCCCCGTCGGGCTCGATCTCTTTGACCATGTTTCCGTAGGCGTCATACTCGTAGCGCGTCACGCCGCCCGTGGTATCGGTCTCCGACGCGACCTGCCCGAAGGCGTTGTACGCCGTCGTGGCCGCGCGCGGCGCGTCACCGCCGGTCGAGTCGCTCACGGTTTGCGCGGTCACCAGACCGTCCGCGTTGTACGCCGACGTCGTGACCGACGTGTGCACCGCGCCGGTGACCCGGTTGGTCACGCCCGGCTCGATCTGCGTCAGCACGCGACCCATCGCGTCATACGCGAACCGGGTCGTGAGCCCTCCCGGGAACGTGCTCGTGGTCTCGGTCTCCGTCAGCACCCGCCCGACCGCGTCATACGTAAACGTGCTCACCTTGCCGATCGCGTCGACGGACCGCACCACATCGCCCGCGGCGTTGTATTCGATCGTGTCCACGCCGCCGCCCGGCGACGTCACCTTCACCGGCAAACCGTTGGTGTATACCGTCTTCGTCGACCGGCCCAGCGGCTCGATCACCTCGATCTCGTTGCCCTGCGCGTCATACACGTGCGTCGTCGTGTTGCCGAGCGCGTCGCGCATGGTGAGCATGACGTCGTTGCGCGGATCCGGCGTGAGCACGGTCGACGTGGCGTCCGGATAGTAGGTGTAATACACCGAAGAGCACTTGCGCGCCGACTGATCCTGGCACGTGATGGACTGCACGGTGTTGCCGCGCACGTCGCTGATCTCCTCGGTGAGCACGCCCAGCGGGTCGTAGGTCAGGCTGCTGTAGCCGCCCACGTCATAGCCGTATTTGGTGGTGTTGCCGAGCGCGTCGGTCTGCGCCACCAGGCGATAACCATTGATGATGTCATATGAGTACGAGATGTCGCGCCCGGCCGGATCGGTCACGCCCACGGTCGCGACCGGCATGACGACCGGCGCGACCCCGTCGGCCACCTTGGTGATGGCGACCGGCGCGGCCTGGCGCGACGCCGTGTGCTGTGCCGCGATCTGTTCCGGCGACAGCACCGCGCCAAACGTCGCCACGTCGGCGAGGTCGCCCTTCCAGTAGTCGGCCGCCACGCCGTTGAACTGGCCCCTGCCGATCTGCAGCGCGCCGGGCGCCCGCCACCTGGTGCCGCCGACCGTCGCGGTCTCCTGCAGCACACCGTTGACATAAAGCTTCAGCGCGCGGGTGGTCGCATCATAGGTCGTGGTCAGATAGGTCCACGTGTTCAAGGCGACCACGGCCGTCGACGAGACGCGGTTGCTGGCCGGGTTGTCGGTGTCGGTCAGATACATCGTGGACTGCCACTTGTTGGCGTCCTTGTTGTAGCCCAGCCAGACCCCGGGCACGCGGTTGCCGAGCACCGTCACGGCCCGCTGGTGGCGCGTGCTGTCGGCCAGCCGCACCCAGGCCGAGATGCTGAAGTTCTTGCTCGTGTCCAGGGAGGGCGCCGGGTCGGTCAGCTCCGCGGTCGTGCCGTTGAACGAGGCCGCCTTCGCGTCGGCGAACGGCCCGGCCACGCCGAGCGTCACGTCCGCGTTGTACGTGGCCGTGCCGCCCGCGACCTCGTTGACCGCCTCGGCGTCACCGGGCACATCGGACAGTCGCCAGTAGTCCAGCGGCTTGCCGCCGAGCACCGACGCGGCATAGACATCGCTGTTGCCCTCGACCTTGGTCGGGCGCATCGTCCACACGCCACCGTTTTCGTCGGTGACCGTCGACACGCGGCCGGTCGCCTGCTCGTAGGCGATGGCCGCCGAGACGCCGCCCGACGGGCGGGTGATCTTCGTGAGCGCCGAGCGCGGCCACTGGCCGGCGTTGTGCAGATCCGCGACCGAGGTGGCCGGCAGCGCCTGGCCAAAGAGCGCCACATCGGACATCTGGCCCGTGAAGCCCGTTCCGAGCTCGGCGTGTGGCATGTCTGAGGCGGCGGGCCCGCGGTTGAGCGTGCCGGCCAGCGTGCCGTCGAGATAGAGCGACTGCGTGCCGGCGCCCGCGACGAGCACGGCGTGGTGCCACCGGCCGTCGTTGACCGTGGCCGCCGATATCGCCGTCTCGCCCGTGCCCTCCCAGAAGCCGCCGTAGAGCCGGCCGTTGGTGCCGACGCTCAGCGCGGCGTGGGCGACCGTGGCGTCGGCGTTTTGCGTGTAGAGGAGCACGCCTGCGGCGGTCGTCTTGAACCACAGCGCGATGGACTGGTTGGGCCCATCGGTGATCAACTTGCCGGGCAGGCGCACGTGCGAGGTCGTGCCGTTGAACCCGGCCGAGGTGGAGGCCGAGTGCTCGAGCGCCGGCGGCTGGCCGAGCGCCACATCGGTGAACACGCCGTTGTCCACACCGGAGTGCTGCAGCGTGCCGCTGCGGGCCATCGGCTCGCCGGCCTGCTCGCCCAGGCGCCAGTAGGACAGCGGGCCGAGATTCTGCACCGCGTTGGCGTACTGCGAAATCCACGTGTATGAGTAGTGCGTGCAGGCGTTGGTGGGATCGCACACCTTCGTCAGGTTGCCGGTGGTGTCATAGGTGTATTGCCATGTCTCGTTCAGGTCGTTGCTCACGGTCGCGACGCGGCCCGCGTTCCACGTGAAGTTCAGCGAGCGGCCGGAGGCCGACAGGATGCGGGTCGTCTGGCCGCTGCCGTCGTAGGTGTAGGTGAGCGCGCGCCCGCTGGCGTCCGTGATGGACGCGATCCTGTTCTGCGCGAAGCGGTAGACGGTCGCCTCCTTGTCGGTCAGCGTGTACGCGCCGGCCGATCCGCTAAACGTCGAGAACCGTCCCTGCGGCGCGGCGAACGTCCCGTTGGCCTCCCGGCCGAACGCGACGTCCGCGCCGTCCGGATAGGTGACCGCCACGGTCTCCGGCGTCTCGCTGATCCGCATGTCCAGCAGGCTCGACCAGCCACGCCCGAAGGCTCCGTTGTGGCGCAGGTCGAGGCTGTTGTAGCTGCGCACGATGTCGAGCTCGGGACCGATCGTGGCGACCTGCGCGTCGGTGACCGAGGTGGTGTAGTTGCCGATGCTCGGGTCGAAGCCCTTCTCCGCGTTTTGCGCCAGCCTGCTGGTGAGCTGGGGCTGCGGCACGGGCGTGGCAAACGCGTAGGCCGGATAGACCGCGCTGTAGCTCGACCTGTCGCCGACCTGCACGGTGTAGAGATATGTCTTGCCCCAGTTGAGTTTGCCGGCAGGCACGGTCCACACACCGCTGTCGACCGGTCCACTCGAGACGATGACCGTCTGGCCGGTCTCGTTGTACACGTTGAACTGATACTGAAGTCCGCGATCGGGCCAGCGATCCGGGTCGTGCCCGCGCGCCACGAGCGTGGGCGTGAGCGTCGTCGCCGCGAAGTTGTTCGACGGGTAGCGCATGGTGACCTGAGGCGCGACGTTGGGCGTGTAGGTGAGCTCGAGATAGGGCTTGTAGGCGCCGCTGGCGTGGTTGGCGGAGGTGAACCGCTTCCACGCGTAGTTGTCGGTTTCCGACGCGGTCAGCGCGATGCCATAGTTGGCGGCGCTGCCCCGGGCCCACGCCTCAAACGTGGCCAGGCTGAGCGGGACCGTGACCCAGCGGCCCACGCTGCGGTTGCCCGCCGAGTTGGTGCACGCCACGCTGTAGTCGGTGGTGTTGAGCGTGCCGATCGGTGAGCTGATGGCCGGGCCGGGATAGGTGCCCGCGTCGAGGCCCGCCACGGTCCACGACTGGTTGACCGCGTGCACATTGAACGCCCGATAGGTCGCGCACGAGAAGGTCCACGTCAGATAGAGCTTGAGCTTGACGTCGCTGAGCTTGCGTGCCGTGAAGCCCGCCGTGTCAAAGGCGATGAACGAGCGCGTCTTGGTCGCGCCGCCGTCCCACGTGCCCACCGGGAGGTTGTCGCCGTTGTGGTCCGGGCCCGAGGCGTTGTTGTCCACGAATACGTCGCCGGTCGTGCCGGTGGTCGCCGTCGGGTCGACGCGCACGGGATAGACGCGCTTGGGATCCTTGAGCCAGGCTTGGTCGGCCGTGACCAACAGGTCGCCGCCCGCCGTGATTTCGTAGCGCAGGTTGGTCGACTCCTCGTGCCCGCCGTGCCGGGGGTCCACATAGGAGTCCTGCATGTAGCCGGGCGGGAGCCAGGCCTTGGGCCGGCCGCTCCCGTCCACCAGCTCGACCGCTCCGTAGGCGTCGATGCGTGGCGTCAAACCCTTGGCACGCAACGGGAAGGTCCACGACGCCGCAGCGTCGGGCGAGCGCAGGATCAGCGTCTCCTTCAGACCCGTGCCGCTCGCCACCAACTCGAGATCGGTGTGCGGCAGGATGCCCGGGTAGAGCGCGGTCGAACCGTCCACGACGGCCTGCACCCGTTGCGCGCCAAGCAGGTCGTACTCGATGGACTCGCCGGTGGGCAGGGTCATCCGGGCCAGGGCTTGATCCGACGACACGCCCACGCTCACGCCCAGCGAGTTGGCGGCCATGTGCCAGCGCCCGTCGCCGCGCTGCACCAGACGGGTGTCGATCGGATACCACCGGCCGTCCGTGCCGCGGTAGTTTTGCGCCCCGCCCGCGATGCGCTGCGTCGTCGAGCCGTCCGCGTTTTCGAACGTGTCGGTGCGCACGTCGGTGTGCGAGCGGGTGGACGTCTGCGCGTCGAAGCCCCGCGGCACGCCTCCCGCTCGGCCCGGCCGGATTTCGGGGTCGTGCGGTGCATACGGCTTGAGTCCGTCCGCGACCCGCTCGGGCGCGACGCCCGCGCCCCGGTGGGCGCGCGTCGCATCCCCATCGACGTAATGTCCACTGTAGACAGAGCGGCCGCGCCCCTGTGCGGGCGCGGGTTCGCCCGCCATCGCCAGGGATGCCGACGCGGTCCAGCTCCACAGCCACGAAAGCGGGAACCTCGGGCCGGCCGTCGGAGGCGCACCGGGTACCGCAAAAGTGAATATGAAGGCAAATGCCACGGCAACCGCTACGCGGCGAAGATTTCTTTCACGGCGAGGCATGGCGGCACCATACCGCAAGAATCAACGCATGACTATATGCGTCACAGACGGTAAGGTCTGTGGGCCATGAAGGACTTCTTCGCGGGCATGCGGCTGCTGACACAGGGGATGCGCGCGGTCGGGCGCAGCCCACGCCTGATCCTGCTCGGGATGATCCCCGCCGTGCTGAGCCTGCTGCTGTTCGCCGGCCTTTACACGCTGCTGATCATCTTCTACGGGAACGTGGTCGACGCGGCCACATGGTATGCGCAGGACTGGCAGTCGGCGTTTTGGCGCACCACGGCCGAAATCGCCACAGGCGTCGCGATCGCGGGAGTGTCCGTCCTTTTCACGATCGTGTCCTTCACCGCCGTCACCCTCATCATCGGCGACCCGTTCTACGAGAAAATCTCCGAGATGGTCGAGGACCGGCTCGGCGGCGTGCCCGGCGAGGTCGAAACACCGTGGTATGGCTCGCTTCGCCGCAGCATCATCGACTCACTGCGCCTGATGCTGCTCACCCTGCTCATCGCGATCCCGCTATTCCTGTTTGGACTGATCCCGGTCGTCGGCCAGATCGTCGCGCCGATCCTCGGCGGCGCGATCGGCGGATGGTTCCTCGCGGTCGAACTCGTCGGCATCCCCTTCTACCGGCGCGGCCTGCGCCTGCGCGACCGCCGCCGGATGCTGCGCGAGCACAGGCCGGTCGCCCTAGGCTTCGGCGTAGCGGTCTTCCTGTGCTTCCTCGTCCCCTTCGGCACGATCCTCGTCATGCCCGCGGCGGTCGCGGGCGGCACGCTGCTCACCCGCCGGGTGTTTGGCCAGACCCTCCAATAGCCCCCGGATCTCGCGCAGGCTGATCTTTATCTCCTCCTGCTCCTCATGCTTGAACGCATCATTGTCGACAATGAGCTTGCTGGCAAAATGCGCCGTGATCAGCGGGATCACCAGCAACACCATCACGGAGATCAGCACACCGGCCAGGATCCGCCCCTGCCACGTGCTCGGATAAGTATCGCCATACCCCACCGTCGACGCCGTCACCACGGCCCACCACACGGCGTCGCCGAGGTTCACGTCCTTCTCCGGCGAATCCTCGAAATACCAGTACAGCGCCCCGAAGGTCACGATCATGCCCAAATAGCACATAATCAACGACCGCGGCGAGTTGGCCAACATCTTCAGGCCCTGAAAGACCCATCGCAATGCGCTCACGCGCACATCATTACCGGCCCACGCCACCCGCGCACCCCGTCAAAACGGCCACTGTCCTGCCCACTTCCCGACACGCGGTCACGCCTGGTCAGGCGGCCGGGTTTGTCCCGCCTGCCTCGTGCCGGAGCGGGAAGCCTCGGTCGGGCGCCTGCCTACGCCTGCGCGGCCAGCTGCTCCCGCCACTGCGCAAATCGGCGCCGCATCGTCAAGGAAGTCTCGCGCGACAGCGCGCCCGAACAGCGCACCCATCTTGTTGGCCACCGCGTCATCCGGATGAAGCACTGGGCCGATCTCCATGAAGACCGGAGGGTGCGCACGCCAGTCCGCCGCAAGCTCCACCTTCCCAGGACTCGAATCCGGGTCGTCATCTGAAACCAGGAGACGAGCGAAGGTGTCGCCTTGGACGCCCACCTCGACCTTGAACCCATGCGTCTCCAACGCGCCGACAACGGCTGCGACTACCCCGGGAAAATTCTCGCGATCTCGCCAATCGGTAAAAAGGTCGACGTCTCCGCTGGGGCGGTGCCCCATGCCGTGCGCGGTCACGGCATAGCCGCCGGCGAGAGCGAGTCCTTGGCTTCCGCCAGCCTCGAGCGCGACTTTTGCGATCTTCTCGTGGCGTGGTTCCACGGTCGGCAGTCTACGCTGAGGCTAGCCGACTGATCTGAGCCAGCTCAGGAAAACGGCGCTCCCAGGCCTCCCTCACAAATTGCGGAAGCCACATGTAGGACCAGAGGCGCTTGAGCGCATGCACGTTGAGGTACGCATACAAGTCTGCCGGTTTTATGGCCTCGTTCAACACCGTTCGATACAGATCGATGATCATGCCTGGCTGGTCCAGATCATAACGGGCGTCTCCGGACCAATCAAGGTAGCGGGGCAGTTCTACGACGCCGGAGGTCGGGCCGTCGAGAAGGTCGAGTCGCTCCGGCAGGGCGACCGGCCGCTCGTATCGGCGCGGCGGGCGCGAATCTGGTGCCATCTCTCCTCCGGATGCGGTGCTCGGATCCTCACGCCAGTGTAGTGGGTCCCACTACGCTGGCCGGCGGCTGCTTGTCGAACCCGGGGGCGGGGCATAGGCTCTCTATCGAGACTGATCACTATCGATGACCTTCCGTGGTACGGACCGGGCCCGCACCGCGCTCACCTGCGAAACATACGGGCAGGGTGTGCCGCGCGGAGTTCTGGCGGCGCCCAGCCCGGTGTAGCGAAAGCACATCCACGAAAGGGCGGTGAAATCCGATGAGACGACGCGACTTCCTTCGTGCCTCGGCCGCGGGCGCGGCGGCGCTGGTGGCGACCGAGGCCCTCCCGGGGGCGCCGGCACAGGCGGGGACCCACGGCACGATCCCTGGCATGACGCAGCTATCCCTACCACAGTATGTCGGCGCCGGTAGCAACACGCCGATCAGGCCGTTCCCGCTGACGGACGTGCGGCTGGGCGAGGGGCTGTTCCGCGAGAAGCAGGACCGGATGCTCCACTTCGCCCGGCAGTACGACCACCGCCGCTTCCTCGTGCTGTTCAACAACCAGGCCGGCCGGGCCAACCCGCCCGGTGTCACGGCCCCGGGCGGCTGGGAGGACGGCGGGCTGCTCAGCGGGCACTGGGCCGGGCACTATCTGACCATGCTCGCGCAGAGCCACGCCGGCACCGGCGAGCAGGTCTTCAAGGACAAGCTCGACTTCATGGTGGCCGAGCTGGCCGCGTGCCAGGAGGCGATCACCGCGCGCATGGGCGGGGGCGGTGGCGGCACGCCGCCGGAGCCGCCGCCGATCGGCCGGGTCCCGGGGCGGTACGGCAATGCGTTGCGGCTCAACGGGTCCAGCACCGCCAACCATGTGGCGCTGCCGCAGGAGGTGGGCGGCCAGCTCGCCGATTTCACCATCGCCACATGGGTCAACCCGGCCGCCACGACCCAGTGGAGCCGCATCTTCGACTTCGGCACCGGGACGACCGCCAACATGTTCCTCACGGTGAACGCCGGCGCGGGGCCCCGCTTCGCCATCACCACGGCCGGATCCGGTGCGGAGCAGCGGATCGACGCCGCCGGGCAGCTGCCGGTCGACCAGTGGACACACGTGGCGGTCACGCTCGCCGGGGGCACCGGGACGCTTTACGTCAACGGGCAGGTGGCCGGCTCCAACGCGAGCATGACGCTCAATCCGTCGCACATCGGGCCGGGCAACAACTGGATCGGCCGGTCGCAATACAACGACCCGGGCCTCAACGCCGCGATCGACGAGTTCCACGTGTTCAACCGTGCCCTGAGCGCGGCCGAGGTGGCATCGCTGCTCGACTCGCCCGCCGGGACGACCGGCGGCGGCAACATCGCCTGGTATCGGTTCGACGAAAACGAGGGCACGTCCGCGGGCGACTCGTCGGGCAACAACCGTGGCGCGGGCATCGTGCCGGTGCGGCCGGGCGGCGGCGCCGACTGGGTGCCGACCCACCCGGGCTACCTGGGCGCGATCCCCGAAGACGCGGTGCTCCGGCTGGGCCCGCCCCGCTTCGCCGTTTACGGCGGCAACCCCGACACCAACACGTGGGCGCCCTGGTACACACAGCACAAGATCATGCGGGGGCTGCTCGACGCGTACACCCTGACCGGCAACCAGACCGCGCTCGAGGTGGTCGGCAAGATGGCCGACTGGGCGGCCCTCGCGCTGACGCTGGGCGACGTGAACCATCCCGACTACCCCGGCCCCCTCACCCGCGACGACCTGAACTACATGTGGGACCTGTACATCGGCGGCGAGACGGGCGGCGCCAACGAGGTCTTCCCCGAGCTTCACGCGCTCACCGGCGACGAGAAGCACATGCGCACGGCGAAGCTTTTCGACAACCGCGAATCATTGTTTGACGCGTGCGTGCAAAACCGCGACATCCTCGTCACCACCGCGCAGACCCGCCCGGGCCGCAGGCGTCCGGCCGTGCTGCACGCCAACAGCCACGTGCCACAGTTCACCGGCTATATGCGCGTCTTCGAGCAGACCGGCGAGCGCGACTACCACCTCGCCGCGAAGAATTTCTTCGGCATGATTGTGCCGCATAGGTTGTACGCGCACGGCGGCAGCGGATCGCAATTCCTTCCCCTGGCGGGAGTCGCGGCGGGCAATAACAACTCGGAGCTGTTCCAGCCGCGGCGCGACATCGCCCGCAACCTGCTCGGCGGCCAATACGAGTCGGGCACGCAGACCGTCACGATCACGGGCAACGGCTCGGAGACGTGCACCACCTACAACCTGCTCAAGCTGGCCCGCAACCTGTTCTTCCACGAGCCGGACCCGGCCTACATGGACTACTACGAGCGCGGCCTGACCAACCACATCCTCGGCTCACGGCTGGACAGCACCAGCGCGGGCAATCCTCAGGTCACCTACTTCCTGCCGGTGTTCTCGGGAGCCTCGCGCGGCTACGGCAACACGGGCACATGCTGCGGCGGCACCGGCATGGAAAACCACACCAAATATCAGGAGACCGTCTACTTCCGGTCGGCCGACGGCTCCACCCTCTGGGTCAACCTCTACCTCGCCTCGACCCTGTCGTGGCCCGAGCGGGGCTTCACGGTCGTGCAGACCACCGACTTCCCGCGCGAGCAGAGCGCCCGGATCACCGTCAACGGCAGCGGACCCCTGACCCTCAAGCTGCGCGTCCCGTCGTGGGCGATGCGCGCGTTCCACGTGCGCGTCAGCAGCGCGGCCGGGCGGGCCGAACCAGCGACAGAGCCTATTGCCATGGCCGCCACGGGCATGTACCTGACGCTCCAACGCAATTGGGCCCCCGGCGACACGGTCGAAATCTCGATGCCCTTCCCGCTGCGGGTCGAACGCGCGCTCGACGACCCGTCCGTGCAGTCGCTCTTCCACGGGCCAGTGCTGCTTCCGGTCGTGGGCCCCGCGATCGGCAGCCCGCCCAACCGCGAATTCCTGCGGCTGTCGTTCTATCGGCACCTCAAGCGCGACGGCGACCTGGCCCGGGCGCTGACCCCGACCGGCACACCCAACCATTTCACGATGGGCGCCAACACCTTCCGGCCGCTCTACATCGGCGACACGCAGCCACAGCACGTCTACTTCAAGCGTGACGAGCCCGAGGTCGTGTTTGGCACCATCACCACGGGCGTACCCAACGACGCCACCCGCGACGCGCAAGGACTGACCCTGCTCGACCGGATCTGGGACAGCGCCCCGTTTTCCAGCCACGGGCTGTTTGTGCGGCGCGTGCAGGACGTGACCGCGCAATGGCTCGCCGCGGGCCGCCACACCCGCGCGCAACGCCAGGCGATCCTCACCGCAGCGGCTCGGGCGGAACAGGAACTGCAGCCATAGACCGGGCCGTGGTGCGACTCGTGAGGTAGACGACCAGCGCGAGGACGAACACCGACACGACGGTGGCCGTGGTGATGATGCCGGTGATGGTCGGCTGCGCCACGGTCAGCACGGCGATCACGAACGCTGTGAAGCCCAGCCACAGCGGCGCGGCCGGAGCGGTCGCGCCGCTGGCGAGCTGGGAGTTGGTCAGCACGAGCACGAGCGCGTAAACGGAGCCGATCGCCGCGAACCACGGCGCGTATCCGGCCAGGTGCTCGTAGGCCGGCCCGCCGGCCAGCCCCACCGCCAACGGTCCAAACAGGAAACTCGCGAGGACGAGGATCCCGCCGACGATGGCCACGCCCGCGCCCGCGACAAGCTTCGACCCGCGCACGTTGCGGGCGAAGAACGGCAGGGCCACGATGGCGAACATCTGCGGCGCCCAGATCGCGCCCTTGGTGAGCACCGACAGGACCGCATATTCGCCCGAGACGTCGGCCGGCAGCAGATAGCGTGCCGCGATCAGATCCGCGTAGGACAGCAGGAAGAACGCCAGCGTCGCGCTCGTCGCCGCCCACGTGTCGCGGATCAGCCCGGGTGTGGGCGCAGACGGCGCGGTCAGGCGCAGCAGCGGCGCCACGGCGAGCGCGGCGACCACCACGCCCAGCAGGAGCATGCCGGTCAGGCTCAGCCCGAGCAGTAGCCCGGCGATGATGCCGCCGGTGCGGGCGAGCCCGACGAGCGCCAGCCCGACCGCGAGCGCGCCGAACCTCATGTTGCCCTGGAGCACGCCCATCCGGCCCGTGCCGACGATCACCAGCCCGGCGATGAGCCCGGTGAGCGGGATGGCCGGCCACGGCAGGCTCAGCGCGCTCGCGAGCACGGGCGTGAGCAGGATCAGCGGCACGACCGTCAGGGCCGCGACCGTGGTCGTGAGCCGGCCGACCCGGTCGACGGCGCCGTGCTTGGACACGGCGAGGGCCACCGAAATCTGCAGGCCGAGCCCTGGTACCGCGACGATGGAAAGGATCGCCATGATGGCGGCGACCGCTCCCACGTCGGCCGCCCCGAGGGTCCTCGCGGCAAGCAGGGGCACCATGTAGGCGAACAGGTTGGCCGCTGCCGAGGCGACGCTGACGGCCGCGCCCGCCCGGCCGAGCGCTCCCGCTGTGGGGGTTGTGGACATAGTCATATCGAGTGCAAGACTACCGGCCGGGATCGTGACGGCGGCCCGTGGTGGGGGCCACGGGCGACCGCGAGAAAGCGCGACCTACCGGCACGGTCGCCGAAGTGGGCGTAGCGTAAATTTCATGATTAGTGAGCTAACTCCGATACCCACGCTGCCGACCAAAAACATGACGCGGGCTCGCAGGTTCTACGAGGAGACGCTCGGCCTCACCGCCGAGGAAGAGGGGCCCGGCGGGATGTTCTACCGCTGCGGCGGGAGCCGTCTGTTCATCTACGAGTCACAATACGCCGGCACCAACCAGGCCACGGCGGTCACGTTCCTCACCGATGGCGCCAAGTTCGACTCCCAGATCGGGGAGCTGCGCCAGCGGGGCGTCCAGTTCATGACATTCGAGTTCGAAGGCATGACCTGGGACCACGACGTGGCCAAGACCGAGTCCATGCGCGGCGTCTGGTTCGCAGACCCCGACGGCAACATCATCAATCTCTCGACGATGTGAGGTTCCGGGGGCGCGCCCGCCGGGCAAGCGCTCCGGCATGACGAGCGCAGACTTCGAGACGGGCGAGATCCCCACGGGCGACGGCCCACCTGACGCCCCGCTGCCCGAGGATCCCACGCACCCCGCCGCTGCCCCGCGCACGACCGACGAGGCTGCGGACGGCCCGGATGCGCAGCGCCCGGGCCGCCCGAGCGGTCCCTGCGAAAAGGGGCTAACTGATTGAAACTAGCCGATCAGACGGGCGCGTCCGAAGAAGGAGTCCCGCGTGGTCTGGGCGAAGGAGCCGTCGAACTGCTGGATCCACTCGACCAACACGCCGTTGGTCTTGACCTCCATGAATCTGGAAAAGACGAGCCCGGCGATGAGCCGGGTGCTTTCCGGCCCCCACCCGGAGCCGGCGCCCTCCGGGATGAATGCGGTGTTGGGGCCGTTCCGGGTCCAGCGGACAAGCTGGCCGTAGTAGTTGACTTCCAGGAACAGGTAGCCGTTGGAGGCCATCGGGCCGAAGTCATCGGTCGCCGCGGGCTCGGCGTTGGCCGGAAGTGCCGTCGCGGCCAGACACAAGACGGTGGCGGCAAGGCAGGCAAGACTTCTTCGCGCTTTCTTCATGTAACCATTCCCCTCGATGGTTGAACCGGATTGGAGCGCGACGCCGGCCCATGGAGCATAGACCGGCCAATGTGGACGGTGTCAACAGGCGTTCGGTGAATGGCACTGTCGCAGAAACATCGGTTGTGAGCCGGCCAACCAGCTAGAGGCTGTAACGGTTTTTGAGGTGGCGCCAGAAGTCGCGCAGCATCCACCGATCGAATTCGGTGATGGTGGCGGCGCTGCCAGCCTTCATGATGAAGCAGCACTGGCCGGTCGGGGTCCAGTCGTAGAAGTCGTCGAGGCCGAACGTGTGGCCGATCTCGTGCAGGAGGATGTGCACGTTTTCGGAATTGACGTTGTTTACCATGTATTCGCTGGCGATGCGCTGGCCCCAGTCGCCGCCCGCGCCGCCGCCAAACCCGGCCGTGAGCCACAGTGATTGGTCGTAGTGGCGGGCCGCGCCGCCCGGGCAACCCGAGTAGTTGCCGTCCTGATGGAAGAAACGCCCGCACGGCTCGGCGCACTGCGGCGCGCTTTCGCGGATGTCATTGACGTAGACGTCGACCGAGCTGTCCGTCCACTGTAGAGTGTTGCGGTCGCGCACGGCCCAGCCGACGACCCGCACGGGCACGGACGAGTAGGGGAAGGCGTTGTGCCCGGCCATCACGTCCATCCACTTCTTGAACGAACGCTGCAGCGCCGTGTGGATCTGATCCCGCAGGGTCGCGGTCACCGGCGCGCTGGAGTCCCAGCGCACGCAATAGTTGATGTAACCACGGTTGGCCATGACCTGATCCCACCCGTAGTTGCGGAACCCGTAGAGGTTGGAATAGGTGCTCTCCACGTGGCTCCACACCTCGCCGAGCGGTCCGGCCAGGTTTGCGGGCGGGCTCCAGCCGCTCGTGGGCGCCGGTTTCGGCGCCGGCGTCGTGCGCGATGCCCGGGGCGAGGCCGAAGCCGTGGCGGTCGCGGTGGGGGTGACGGTGGCATCCGATGTGGGCTCCAGAAATCCCGAGGGCGCAAAGGATTCGGGCATCGGGCCGGCCGGCGGCTCGCCGCGCGTGAGCGTCGTGGTTGACGCCGGGCCCGACACGGCGATGACGGCCAGCCACACCAGCACGGCGGTGACGGCGACCGCGGCCACCGCGGCGACCATGGCGTGGCGGCGCCCGACGAGGGCCGCGACGTTGAGCATGCATGACTCCCTGGGGACGAGCAGATCGATGTGAACGCTAACATTCCCACGCCGAAAAGCAATCCGCGACGAGTGCGCCCGCCGCTACCCTCCGTTGAGGCGAAGCCGTGCTCTCGCGCGGATGGGCTTGGCCGCTGTCGCCCCTGCAGTCCCGCGAAAACTCCGTTCAGGCGAAGCCGTGCTTGTGCGCGGATGGGCCTGGCCACCAACGCCCCTACACCCCCGCTCAAAAACTCCGTTCAGGCGAAGCCGTGCTTGTGCGCGGATGGGCTTGGCCACGAAGTGGTCCAAGCCCATCCGCTGCTGAAATTACAGAGCGCGCACGTGGTCGATGTCGTAAGAGCCCGGGTTGAAGAAGATGTACATCACCTTGATGTCGTTGAGCTGGTCGACGCACGACGACAGGTCGGTGAACAGATCGATGGTGATGGTCGTGGTCGTGCCGGGCTGGATCCACGGGAACGGCGTCTGGCACCACGTGAAGGACGATCCAACCTGGACGGCCACCGACTGCGCCGTGCCGTTGGCGCCCGTACGCAACTCGTAGACGATCCGCGACTTGGTCGACAGGTCCAGCGGCTCGGCGAACGAGACGCCGAACCAGTGCCCGGCGGTCACCTCCAGGTGCAGGCCGAAGTCGCCCTGCGGGGAGAAGTCGCCGGTCTGCGTGAGCACGCCCGCGTCGGGCATCCAGTTGCCGGGCGCCCACCCCTGCGTGCCGCTCTCGAACGTGGCGATGTCGACAGCCGCGGTCGGGTCGGGCTTCACGGTCACCACCAGATCGGCCACATTGGACGTGCGCCCCGCGGCGTCGCGCACGGTGTAGCGCGCCGCCGCCCGGCCAACGAAATCGGGCGAAGGCGTGAAGTTGACCGTCCCGTTTGGACCGGCCGCGAACGTGCCGCCCGTCGCATCCGTGATGCGCAGCGTGTCGGGCCGCAGATACGTCCGATACGCCACGTCGTTGGCCAAGGGCGTGAGCGTCGCCGGCTGGTTGAACTCGACGACCGCCGTGTCATGGTCGGCCACGGGTGGTCGCGACCGCTGCGGCCCGGCCAGCTCCTCGTGCGCGTTGGACAGCATCTTGCAGACCGGTGACGGGCAATAGACCGTATAGCCGTCGTAGTCCGGATAGAGACTGCCATCATCCTGTACCCCGGACAGGATCCAGTAGAGCCAGCCGTCCCCGCCCTCGCGGTCGAACAGGTCCACCCACGACTTGAAGACCGTGTTGCGGGTCGACTTGTCGAGCCACCCGAACTCGCCCCACAGCACCGGCTTGCCGATCCGGTCGGCCTCCCGCACGTGCCGCGCGATCCATTCATACGTCCACGGCAGGTCCTTGCCCCACGCCGTCGGATAGATGTGGAACGACATGATGTCGACCGCGGGCAGCCGCGTGAACGCGAGCGTGTCCACGCCCTCGTTGCAGTTGCGCGTCCAGTCGGTGTGCGCCGGGTCGTCGCAGAAGAAGCCCTCGTCGCCGACGCCCACGAGGTGGTTGCGGTCCACCGATTTGATGTGCCGCGTGATCTGGTCGGCCCACGCCACCAGCGTGTTGGTCGTGCAGTTGGGCGAGCGCGGGTAGGCGCCCGCCGACAGGCATCGCGGCTCGTTGCCGAGCTCCCACGCCATCACGGTCGGGTCGTCCTTGTAGGCGACGCCGTTGAGCGAATTCACGCGCGTGAGGACGTGCGAGATCCAGTCTTGGTACCACCCGCGGATGACGGGGTTAGTGTAGAAGTCGTCGTGATACTGGCCGCCGGCCCAGCGCACATATTGGTCCATGCCGCCGAAGTCGTTCCAGTTGTTGGTCAGCGGGATGATGAGCTTGATGCCGTGCCGCCGTGCCGAGTCGAGCACATAGTCGAGCTTTTGCAGCCCGTCCGGCCCGTCGTTGTAGGCGGGCGAATCGCCGTCCCAATACTGGAAGTAGATGTTATCGGCCTTGCCCCGGATCGAGTTTGACCCGTCGGAGTTGCCGATGTCCAGGAAGCCCCACGTGCGCAGGACCGTGAAGCCGGCCGCCTTCGCGTCGGCGAACACGTCGTCGACCATCAGCGGGGACTTGTACATCAGGTAGTAGTTGTTCGTCCCGCCGAAGCGAAAGGTCTTTCCGTTGAGCCGCAGGTCTTTGCCATGCCGCGTCACGAAGCCGGCCCCGGCCGCGGCGTGCGCCGGCACCGCCGCACCCGACAGCAACGCGAGGGCCGACACCGTGGCGAGGGCCAAAAGTCGCTTGATCATTGGTTAGTTCTCCCATTTCTGGTGCAGCCGAGGCACGGAGGCGAGCATCAGTTTTGTGTAGGAGTGGCTCGGCGACGCGAAGACCTCCGTCGTCGGGCCGGACTCGACCACCTCGCCCCGGCGCAGGATCACCGTGCGGTCGCTCAGGTAGTGGCCGAGCGACAGGTCGTGCGTGATGAACAGGATGCCCAGCCCTTTGAGCTTCAGCTCGGCCAGCAGGTTCAAGACATCGATGCGAGTGGACGCGTCCAGCATGCTGATCAGCTCGTCGGCCACCAGCAGCTTGATGTCGAGCAGCAGCGCCCGCGCGATGAGCAAACGCTGCAACTGCCCACCCGAAAGCTGGTGCGGATAGCGGCCCAGCACCTGCGCCGGGTCCAGCCTGACCGCGTCGAGGGCGCCCTCCATTTTGGACGACCACTCGGCCGACTTCATAGCCTTGAAGAATCCCTCGCGCACCATCTGGAGCACCCGATCGGCCCGGAAAATCGGATTGAAGCTGCTGAACGGGTCCTGGAACACGCCCTGCACGTGGCGCCGATAGTCGCGCTCCCGGATCTGCGCGATCTCCTTGCCGCCAAACAGGATCCTCCCACCGGATGGGCCGGTCAACCGCAGCACCATCCGCCCGATGGTGGACTTGCCGCTGCCGCTCTCCCCGATCAGCGACACGACCTCGCCCTCGCCCACCTCGAAGCTCACCTCGCGCACGGCCGTGAGCCGTCGCGCGCCAAACGCGCCCACCTGATAGTGCTTCGTCACGGCATCAAGAGTCAGTAGCGCCATCACATTGCCTTCCAACACGCCACGTGATGCCCCGGCTCGACCTCCGTGAACGGCGGCTCCTCCGCGCACCGTTCGAATGCGAGCGGGCACCGGTCCCGGAAGCGGCACCCCGTGGGCGGGTCGAGCAGGTGCGGCGGCCGCCCGGGGATGCCCGTCAGCTTCTGCGTGGCATAGCGGACGCCCACTTCGGGCAGCGAGGAGATGAGCAGGCGCGTGTAGGGGTGCTTGGGCTCGTTGACCAGCACATCGGCGGGCGCCTTCTCGGCCAGCTTGCCCGCATACATGACCAGGATCGTGTCGGCGATCTGGTACACCAGCGAGATGTCGTGCGTGACCACGATCATGCTGGTGACATAGCCGCGATCCCGGAACTGCACCAGCGTTTCCGCAACCGCCCGCTGCGTCGAAACGTCCAATGCGGACGTGACCTCGTCGGCGATCAGCAGCGCCGGATTGAGCAAAGTGGACAGGACCATCACCGTGCGCTGCTTCATCCCGCCCGACAGCTCGATCGGGTAGTTGTCCAGCACAGCCTCCGACAGCCCGACCAGTTCGAGCCGGCGCACCAGCTCCGGCCGAAGCTCGCGATAGGACCACCCGTGCGCACGCACCAGGTCGGCGATCATCCGTCCAATCTTGACGGTCGGGTTCATCGCGCTCATCGCGTATTGCGGGATCAGCGACACCTTCGTGTATCGGCCGCTCGGCAGCGACTCCCCGTTGAGCAGGGCCTTGCCGCCCACATGGCGCATCCGTGCGTCGTACCGGATAAGGCTTTTGGCCAAGGTCGACTTGCCGCAGCCCGACTCTCCCGCCAGGCCCATGATTTCTCGATCGGCCACCTCGAACGTGACCCCGTCGAGCGCCTTCACCTCACCGCGCGTCGTACGGTAGTACACGCGCAGGTTGTCCACCTGAAGGCCCACGACACTCACATCTCCCGAAGCCGTGGGTTGAACACCTCGTCCAGCCCGACATTGGTGACATACAGCGCGCCCACGATCGCCGTAATGCCCAGGCCCGGCGGCACGAACCACCACCACAGTCCCAAGTGGAGCGCGCTCCAGTGGACGGCATTGTTCATCATCAGGCCCAGCGACACGGCCTCGGTCGGCCCGAGCCCGATGAAGTCCAGCGTCGCGGCGAACAGCACCGCCCCGCCGAACAGCAGGATGAAAGTGAGCAGCAGATAGGAACTCATGTTGGGCGCGATCTCGCGCCGGATGATGCGCAGCGTGCCCATGCCGGAAAGCCGTGCCAGGTCGACGAATTCGCGGCTGCGCAGGGACAGCGTCTGCGAACGGACCGCCCGCGCCACCCACGGCCACGAGAACACGCCGATGAAAAGCGCCTGCGCCGGAACGCTTTTGATGCCCAGATAGGCGTGCAGCACGATGAGCACGGCGAGCGCCGGCAGCACGAGGATCACGTTGGTCAGCATGTTGAGCAGCTCGTCGATCAGTCCGCCCCGGTAGCCCGCGACGAACCCGATGGTCATGCCGATCAGCGCGGCGATGCCGCCCCCGAGCAGCCCCACCAGATAGGTGGACCGCAGGCCGATCGTGAACTGGAGGAAGATGTCCTGTCCGAAGGTGGTGGTGCCGAACCAGTACTCGCCCGAGGGCGGCGCGGCCGGCGGGCCGACGTAGTCGTTGGGTCCGTGGCTGGCAAACAGCGGCGCGATCAGGCCCAGCGCGAGCAGCCCGAGGATGACCACGAGCCCGCCCACCACCTTGCGGTTGCGAAACGCGAAGTAAAACTGTTCCCTCACAATGGCCTCCCTCCGCTGCGCTCCGCGGGGCAATCCTGCTGATTCACTCGGGACAAGCCCTCGCTCATGAGTGCCCGCCCTGCATGCCCACGCGCACGCGCGGGTCCACCATCACGTACACGATGTCGACCACGAAGTTGGCCACCAGCACGCCGATCACGACGAAGAGGAACGCGCCCTGCAGGAGGAAGAAGTCCTGGTTCTGGATCGCGGAGAGGATGAGGTATCCCAGCCCGGGATAGGCAAACACGATCTCGGTGACGAGCGCCCCCGCGACCAGGACGCCCAGTTGGAGCGCCAGCCCGCTGAGCTGAGGCAGCAAGGCGTTGCGGAAGGCGTACCGTCTGATCAAAGAGCGCGGCGCCCCAAGCGTGTCCAAGTATGTGGCGTAGTCGGCCTCAAGCTCATAAATGATCAGGTTGCGCATGCCGATCGCCCACCCGCCAAAGGCTATGAGGAACAGCGACAGGAACGGCAGGAACCAGTGGCTGAGCAGGTTGCCGGCGAACGCCCACGTCAACGTGGGCCGCAGCTCGAAGCTGTAGCCACCCGCGACCGGGAAGATGCCGGCCACGATGCCCAGGCTCCACGCCAGCAGGATCCCGAGCCACATATACGGTGTGGCCGTGAGCACATAGCCGACCGGGAGCACGGTGTTGTCCAGCCACTTGCGCCGCGCCGCGAGCGCGCCCACCTTGTTGCCGGCGAGCCAGCTCAGCAGGATCGACGGGATCAGCAGCGCGAGCGTATAGGGCACCGCGCCCATGATGACCTCGGTGACCGGCGTCGGGAACAGCCACACGCTCACGCCCATGTTGCCGTCGAACAGCTGGCCCCAGTAGTTCACATATTGCTGCCAGAGCGGGACGTCCAACCCGAAAACGCGCTCGTAGTAGTCGCGCATGGGCGCTATCGCCTCCGGGTTGGACACCGACGTCCGGCTGAGCATGCGCAGCACCGGATCCCCGGGCATAAACCGCGGGACCAGCCAGTTGAGCGTCACCGCCACGATGAACGTCAACAGGTAGATGAGCGACTTACGCCCGAAGTACCGGTGCATGCCGCCAGCCTCCTACTTGGACACTGGCTTGAGCTCGGTCAGCATGTAAATGCTGCCCTTTTCCCACATGTTGTTCCACGTTGTCGGGGCATACTTGGGCGCACCCGGCGCCGACGACGGCCAGTTGGTCCAGACCGTGTCGTTGACCTGTGACCACATTCCGTTGTACCACAATGGGATCGCGGGGAGCTCGGTCAGGTGGATCTTCTGCAGTTCGTTGAGGGTCGCCTGGTATTCGGGTTTGTCCGCAAGCGTGCGGGAAAGCTTCTCCACCAGTGCCCACGCGGCGGGGTTGTCATACCGCTCGAAGTTGGCGCTGAACTGCTTTTCCTGGATCGGCAGCTGGAACAGATACCGGTAATACGTCCACGGCGTGTTGGACAGCTCGGTCCAGTTGTTGAGCAGCAGGTCAAACTTGCCCGCCGTGCGGTTGTCGTCGAGGGCACCCGAGTCGGGGAACTCCGGCACGATGTTGATGCCCGCGGCCTGCGCACCGGCGCTGATCACCCGGATGGCTTCCATCCAGTCGGTCCAGCCGGCCGGGACGATGAGCGACAGCTTGATCGCCGTGCCGTTGGGGGCCTCGACGAATCCGTCGCCGTTTCTATCCGTGTATCCGGCACCGGCCAAAATGGACTTCGCCTTGGCCGCGTCGTAGCTGAACCCCAGCGCGCTGACGGAGGCCTTGTCGACGTATTTTTCCCACTGCGGCAAGAGCCCGGTGGGGCTCGCCGCCGACACGATCTTGCCGTACACGCCCTCGACGATCTTCTTGGTGTCGATGGAGTGGGCGAGCGCCCGGCGGAACGCCGCGTCGTTCATTGGCGCCTTGGTGGTGTTGGGGATGAGCATGGCCACGTTGGCCGGCAGCATGTAAGGCGCTTCGGGGTAGTACGTCTTGATGTTGAATTTACCCTGTACGAGGTTGGCGACGCCGGGCAGGAAGTTGTTGCTCAGGTCCATCTTGCCCTGCAACAGCAGGCCCATCGCGACCTCATTGCTGGAGTTCACGATGTCCACGATGTAGTTGGGCTTCACCTCGAGCTTAAGGGCTTTAGTCGCCCACCACGTGGCCTTCTTCTTGTAGACCGTGCGGTCCTGGTCGTGCGTCAGGTACTCATACGGCCCGGTGCCGACGGGCTTCTCGTTCTTCGTGGTCGTGATGTCCGCCTCGGAACGCGTCGACCAGATGTGCTTGGGCACCATGGCGTTTTCGAACAGGAAATTGTCCCACTCCTGGTAGCGCACGTCCGAGAAGGTGAACTTGACGGTCTTGGCGTCGGTCACCTCGGCGGAGGCCAGCCAGGTCCACAGGTTGGAGTAGGGCACGGCCTTGATCTTGCCGAGCTCGACGGAGTATTTGACATCCTCGGCGGTGAACGGCTTGCCGTCGCCCCACTGGATGCCCTCGCGGATGGTCAGCGTATACACCTTGTCGCCCGTCCACTCGCCCTTCTCGGCGAGCCAGGGCGTCATGGCGAGCTTGTTGGGGTCATAGAGGAACAGCGTTTCGTAGACCAGGCCCACGGTCCCGGTGACGGTGCCGGGGATGACCGGGTTCCAGCTGCTCGGCGGGCCCCACTGGGTCCCGCTCACATAGAGCGTTTCGTTGCGCGGATAACCGCCCGCGCCGTCGGGTGCCGTCGTGCCGCTGCTGCCGCCCGGGCAGGCCGACGCAGTCTGGCTGACCGCCAGCAGGAGAGCTGCCACAAGGGCTAACCGGCTTCGCATTCGCTCCACCTTTCAACAGCTTCGATGTCCACTGAACCGGGTAAGTTCACAACAGAGAAACATGGAGGAAGCTCGACGTCAATAGTGCGAGGAAGATCGATGGGAGCGATCCCAGTTATGCTTTGCTCCTGCAAAAGCAAGCCGCAGGCGGATCGCCTTTGAAGGCGACGGCATCCAAGCCCGATCTTGACCACTGCGTGGATCAAAGATCGTCAGGAAACCGCCGCCGGCGATCGCAACGGGACTGAACCATTACAGTGAGGCACATGAAACGGCCGACGATCGCTGACGTCGCTCGAGCAGCGGGCGTGTCGAAGGGCGCCGTGTCCTATGCGCTCAACGGCCAGCCCGGCGTCAGCGAGGCGACCCGGCGGCGCATCCTGGCCATCGCCGACAGCATCGGCTTCCGCCCGAGCAGCGCGGCGCGCGCGTTGTCAGGCGCGACCGCGCAGGCCGTCGGCCTCGCGCTGCGCCGACCGGCGCGCATCCTCGGCATCGAGCCGTTCTTCATGGAGCTCATCAGCGGCGTGGAGGCCGAGCTGTCGGCCCGATCCTACGCGCTCACGCTGCAGGTCGTGTCCACTGTGGACGACGAGATCGCGATCTACCGCCGGTGGTGGGGCGAGCGTCGCGTCGACGGGGTCCTCGTGTGCGACCTGCGCGTGACCGACGAACGCATCGCGGTGCTCGATCAGCTCCAGCTGCCGGCCGTGGTCATCGGCGGGCCGGGCGACACGGGCGGGCTGACCAGCGTGTGGTCCGACGACGGCGCCGCGCTCGCCGAGGTGGTCGAATACCTTGCCGCCCTTGGGCATCGGCGCATCGCCCGGATCGGCGGGCTGCCCGACCTGCTGCACACCGAGCTGCGCAGCCGTGCCTTCGCCGCGGCGTCCGAGCGGCTGGGCCTGGCCGGCGCGACCACGGTGTGCACCGACTACTCCGGTGAGGAGGGCGGGCGCGCGACCCGGCGCCTGCTCAGCGCGCTCGAGCGACCCACGGCGATCATCTACGACAACGACGTGATGGCCATCGCGGGCCTCGGCGTCGCGCAGGAGATGGGCGTCACCGTTCCCGGGCAACTGTCCATTGTGGCCTGGGACGATTCGCCGCTGTGCCAGCTGGTCCACCCGGCGCTCACCGCGATCGGGCGCGACATCCCGGGCTACGGCGCGCTGGCCGCCCAAAAGCTGTTGGCCGCGATCGCGCAGGAGCCGCCCGACTCCTACCAGATCCCGATCGCCCGGCTCACGCCGCGCGGCAGCACGGCACCGCCTTTATAAGATGCCTGGGTGTCCACTCCCGACGGTGACAATGACGCCGAGCTGACCATCGCGCTGGCCGAGTATGCCCACATCAACGAGCTGCGCAACCAGATCGACCAAAAGTCGTCCAACCGGTTCAGCTTCTACCTCGCGCTCGTGACCGCCACGGCCGCTGTCGTCGCCGGCGTGCTGCCGGCCGTGCCCGACCGGGAGATGGCGCTGGGCCTGGGCGCGATCGTGCTGGTGTTCGGCCTGTCCATCTTCGCCCGCCAGGTCGCGTTCACCTCCTACAGCGCCCGCCTGACCGCGGCCGGCAACGCGCTGCGCGTCTACATGGCCCGGCGCGCGCCCGACCTCAAGGCCTATCTGCTGCTGCCGGTCGGCGCCGACCGGGGCGCGTTCCCGGCGCGGCTGTCCCCGTTCGGCGGGTTCGCCGGGGCCATCGGCATCCTCAACAGCGCCGTCCTCGGGTTCGGATTTGGCGCGGCCATCGGCAACCTGCTGTCCGGCACGCTGGCCTTCGCCGCCTCGCTCACCGGGCACCTGGTCTACGTGTACGACTCGCGCAAGGCCACCGCCCGCGCCATGGCCGCGATCTATGCCGAGCGCGAGCTGGCCTGACGAGCCGGCCTGACCTCGGCGGTCCGGGCATCCCGCGGGAGGGGCGTTCTCGCGCGCCACATTCCACGGTGGCGCGGGGCCAACCGCTCGTCGCAGCGACGCGACCGTCCGGCGCGATGGCCCGGCCAGCGGATTGCCGCGGCCGCGGGCCTGATCGATACTGCTGACTGTCTTACCGGGAGCCGAGACACGGTCGAGCGCCGGGCCGCCCTCGATCGATTCCTTTGCCATGCGCCCATGTCTCGGAGGCTCCATGAAACCGCGCACCAAAGCGCTGCTAGCTGCCGCTGTGGCCGTTACGGCGAGCGCCCTGATGTTCCTCACAGCACCGGCCTCGGCCGCGACCCTCACCGAGGTCACCGGCTTCGGCACCAACCCGACCAACCTGCGCATGCACCTCTACGTCCCGGACAACCGGCCGGCACGGCCGGCGCTCCTGGTGGCGATCCACTACTGCGGCGGCTCGGGCACCGCGTTCTATTCCGGCACCCAGTACGCGTCTCTGGCCGACCGTTATGGGTACATCGTCATCTATCCGTCGGTCACCCGCAGCAGCCTGTGCTGGGACGTGGCCTCGGCCGCGGCCCTGCGCCGGGGCGGCGGAAGCGACCCGGTGGGCATCATGTCGATGGTCACCTATGTGCAGCAGCGCTACAACATCGACACCAACCGGATCTACGCCACGGGCACATCCTCCGGCGCGATGATGACCAACGTCATGCTCGCCGACTACCCGGACGTGTTCAAGGCGGGCGCGTCGTTCGCGGGCGTGCCGGCCACCTGTTTCGCCACCACGAACGGCTCGGAGTGGAACAGCGAATGCGCCAACGGCACGATCATCCGGACCGCGCAGCAGTGGGGCGACGCCGTGCGCAACGCGTTCCCCGGCTACACCGGCGCGCGACCGCGCATGCAGATCTGGCACGGCACCAACGATGAGATCCTGCGCTATCCCAACTTCGGCGAGCAGGTCAAGCAGTGGACCAATGTGCACGGCCTGAGCCAGACGCCGACGTTCACCGATAGCCCGGGGGCCAACCTGACCCGCACCCGCTACGGCGGCAGCGGCGGGCAGGCCCCGGTCGAGGCGATCAGCATGCAGGGCGTTTCGCACAACCTGCCGGTCGACGCCGCTCAGGTGATCCGGTTCTTCGGGCTCGACACGACCACGCCCACGAGCCCACCGCCGAGCTCGCCGCCGCCCAGCTCACCGCCGCCCAGCTCGCCCCCGCCGAGCAGCCCGCCGCCCACGGGCGGTCCATGCCGCGTCACGTACACGATGAACGCATGGAACACCGGGTTTACCACGTCTATCCAGATCACCAACAACAGCGCGACGGCGATCAACGGCTGGACGCTGGCGTTCACCCTCCCGGGTGGACAGACCATCACCGGCCAGTGGAACGCCACCATCTCGCCCACCAGCGGCGCGGTGACCGCGCGCAACGTGTCGTACAACGGCAGCATCCCGGCCAATGGCGGATCGGTGCGCGACATCGGCTTCCAGGCCAACCACACGGGCAACACCAGCAAACCCACGTCGTTCACGCTCAACGGCGTGGCCTGCACTGTGGCATAGCCCAGCTCCACGTGGCCGGTGCCCCTCTTGCGGGCACCGGCCACCTTAATCGATACTTCTGTCTGCCTCTTTCGGGACACGGTCAGGCGCCGGGCCGCCATCGATCGGTCTTCCCATTTCTATGCGCCTGTTCCGGAGGACAGACATGAAGAGAACCAAACGTTATGCGGCCGCGCTGTTGCTCGTGAGCGGCGCGCTCGCCGGGATCGGCCAGCCCGCCGCGCAGGCGGTGGCGGCCGCACCGGTAACGGTCACCGTCAACACGCGGGCAGGCCTCGCGACCATGCCCGCCACCGGGCTCGGCATCAACGACGCCGTCTGGGACACCACACTGGGCACGCCCGAGGTGGCCGACCTGCTCGGCCAGGCCGGGGTCAAGATGCGCCGCTATCCCGGCGGCTCATACAGCGACATCTATCATTGGGAAACCCACACCGCGCCGGGCGGATATGTGGCGCCCAACACCGATTTCGACACGTTCATGGGCGGCGTGCGGCGGATCGGCGCGCAACCGATGATCGTGGCCAACTACGGCACGGGCACACCGGCGGAAGCGGCCGGATGGGTGCGCTATGCCAACGTGACCAAGGGCTACGGCGTCAAATACTGGACCATCGGCAACGAGAACTACGGCAACGGCCACTACGGATCGGCGTGGGAGGCCGACGATCACCCCGACAAGAGCCCGAACCAATACGCTTCGCTGGTCGTGCAGTATGCCGATGCGATGAAGGCCGTCGATCCGACCATCAAGGTGGGCGCGGTGCTCACGATGCCGGGCAACTGGCCGGACGCCATCGTGGCGGGCGGCGACGCCGGCTCGTGGAATCAGGTCGTGCTGTCGGCCGCGGGGTCAAAAATCGACTTCGTGGACGTGCACTGGTATCCGGGCGGCGGCACGGCGGCCGAGGCACTGTCCAAACCGGACCACATCGCCGACGGCATCTACCTGTTGCGCCAGCAAATCGCGCGCTATGCGGGTGCGAATGCGAGCCGCATCGGGATGAGCTTCACCGAGCTCAACGTCGGTGTCGGGCGCAACACCCAGCCGGGCGCGCTGTTCCTGGCCGACACCTATACCGGCCTGCTAGAGCAGGGCGCGTTCACGGTGCAGTGGTGGAACGTGCACAACGGCATCGAGGCCGTGTCCACGGTCGGTGGCCAGACCGACTATCAGGACTTCGGCATCCTCTCCAGCGGCAACTGCCTGCCCGACGGGGTGACGTGCGAGCCCGCGCTCAACACGCCGTTCGCGCCGTATCACGCGCTGTCGATGGTCAACAAGCTGGCCAAGCCGGGCGACCAGTTCGTCCGCGCGGCCTCGGATCAGCCGCTCGTCACCGCGCACGCGGCGCGCAAGCCCAACGGCAACCTGACGGTGCTGCTGTCCAACAAGGACCCGGACAACGCCTATCCGGTGACGCTGGCGTATGCGGGTTACACGCCCGCGGCGGGCGCGCCGGTCGTGCACTCCTACACCAACGGCGCGGCCGCGGTGACGACCGCCAACGCGGGCACGGCGACCAGCCAGACGCTTCCGCCGTACTCGATGACGGTCATAGAGCTGCGTCCACAGAGCACAGTCAGCGGGCCGCCGACCGCGCCCGGCCAGCCGGTGGCCAGCGCGGTCACCGACACGACCGCGACCATCACCTGGGCGGCCGGTGGCGCGGGCGCGAGCCCGGTCGCCAAGCACGAGGTGTTCCGGCACCTCGGCGCGGTGAGCGAGCAGTGGGGCGAGACCCCGGGCACGTCATTCACGGTGTACAACCTGCGCCCTGGCACGCGTTACACGGTCAACGTGCTGACCCGTGACGTGGCCGGCAGGGTCTCGTGGGCCTCGGATCCGCTCGTGTTCACCACCGCCGCCCCGGCCACCAGCGGTTGCAATGTCCGCTGGACGTCGGTCACCGACTGGGGCAACGGCTACGTGGCGAGCATCGACATCACCAACACCGGCACCTGGGCGATCGACGGGTGGACGCTCAACTATTCCTGGCCCACCGGCTGGCAGCAGATGAACGGTGGCTGGAACGGCACGTGGGCGCAGGATGCCGGGCGTGTCACGGTCACACCGGCCGACTGGAACCGCCGCCTCGAGCCCGGCGCCTCGGCCAACGTCGGTTTCGTCGGCGGCTACGGCGGGCCCAACGTGCAGCCAAACCTGTTCACCCTCAACGGAAACCTCTGCAGCACCAACTGACCACCCCCTGCCGGGCCTGGGGCTCACCACCCAGGCCCGGCCCTTGACTAGTCACACCAGATACTTCT
>JBIOYB010000633.1:0-10982 GCA_044869915.1 Allorhizocola sp. | reverse complement strand
ATTACTTGAGCTCGCTCCGTGCCGAAGGGTTGGTGGGAGGAACCCCACCTCTCGGAGCCCCCGAGGTCTCCCGCCGGAGGCACGCACTTCCCACCCCACTCACTGCTACTACTCACCGCGCCCGCCGGACGGGCGAGGGTGAGCATGGGCCGGGCGGTCCGCCTACTCGGCAAGATCTGCGCCATTTCGCGGGCTGGCGCCCAAACCCGCTCTGCGCCAACCATTTCCCGAAATGGCGCGGATCTTCGTGCGACGGCCGCGTCCGACCCAAGTCCCGCGCACGTGACGCGCGTTTGCGGTTGTGGGCCTTGCCAGCCACCCACGGACCTCGCAGGAAGGCCGCTCAGCGGCCGACCGGGCCACCGCGGGAGCAACGGCGGACGAGTATCGCGGACCGGGGTAAATAAAGGTTTTGAAGAAAGACGGCGTGCCGCAACGGAAATGCGGCACGCCGGGAGGGTCGGGGTTAGAGGGTCAGGGTCCAGGTGTTGATGTAGCCGGTGTCGGCCGAGGCGGCGTCTTGGACGCGCAGGCGCCAGGTGCCGTTGGCTGCCTCGCTGGACAGGTTGACGGCGAAGGTTTGGTCGACGTTGTCGGCGCTACCGCCCGAGCGGTTCAACAGGGTGTAGACGGTGCCGTCAGGCGCGACCAAGGATACGACGAGGTCGCCGCGGTAGGTGTGCACGATGTGCACTTCGACCGAGGATGTCGCCGAGGCGTTGCGGTTGCAACCCGAAATGGCGATCGTGCTGTCCACTGTGGACAGATCCGGGATCGTCACGTCGGTGCCGTTGGTGGCGGTGCATCCGGGCTGGGTCACCGTCCACACGAAGGATGCCGAACCGCCGCTGGCCGTGATGGTGGTGTTGTAGGAACCGGCGGTGGTCGGGGTGCCCGTGACCTGGCCGGTGCTGGAGCTGATGGACAGGCCGGGCGGGAGCCCGGTGGCCGACCAGGTGTAGGGCGGCGTGCCGCCGGTGGCGCTGTTGTTCAGCGTCACGGCCGTGCCCACGGTGCTGGTCTGGTTGCCCGGGTTGGCCACGACGGGCGCGCCCGGGACGCCGCAGTATTGGCTCTCCTTGCCGATCGCGCGATAGGGGCAGTCCGCGTACTCGGACAGGATCAGCACGGCCGTCTTGTTGCGCGACGTCTGGGCCGGGATGACCTCGTCGGGCGGGTAGAAGCCGCCGCCGCCCGACGACGGGTACATCTCGAAGGTGTAGGTCCAGATCTGCTGGTTGCCCCACAGCCAGTCGGTGATGTCGCCGTCGGTGATGTACAGGTCGCTGCCCTGCATCGGAGTGTAATTGTTGGTGTTGGCCATCTGGGTGCCGATGGTGCGGAACGTCGCCTCCTGGTCGACGGTCAGGCCGGGCGCCGTGTTGGCCGTGGTGTAGCCGTAGGGCCAGAGCACCAACTCCGAATAGGTGTGGAAGTCGATGTTTGCCTTGATTTGCTGTACGCCGCCGACCCGCCGCGAGAGCACGAAGTCGCGCACGACCGCGGTCTCGGGGGCGGAGAAGGCCGACGCGCCACGGTAGGTGTCCGACGACGGCGTGCCCGACGAACCGCCGCAGCAGCCCCACATGTAGCCGAAGTTGCGGTTGAGGTCGGTGCCCACGGCGGTCGAACCCGAGTTGGGCTGGCGGTTCTTGCGCCACGAACGGTAAGCGCCGGTGGCGATGTCGTACTCGCCGCCGTCCGGGTTGAGGTCGGGCAGGATCCAGATTTCGCGGCTGTCGACGGCGTTGCGCACGCGCGTGTCGGTCGCGTACTGCCCGGTGAACGTGTTGAGCAGATACAGCGCCATCTCGACGGTCAGGTGTTCGCGCGCGTGGATGTGCGCGTTCAACAGCAGCTCCGGCTCGTTTTCGTCCGTCGCCACGTTGTCGGAGATCTTGATGGCGTAGATGGCACGGCCCTGGTACGACTGCCCGATGGTCGAGACCCGTACGAGATTCGGGTAGGCGGCCGCCACGTTGTTGATCTCGGTGACCATCTCGGCGAAGTTGTGGTAGTTGGAGTCGGCCGACGGGAAGTCCATGATCCCAACGTCTTGGGCGGAGGACTCGGGCGGCAGCAGGTCCACCGTGAACCCGAGCGCGCGGATCTGGCGCGCTTCGGTTTGCGTCGCGTGCACGTAGAGCGATCCGTGCTCGAAGTGGTCGACGGCGGCTCCGGTCCGGGCGATCGCGTTGCGGTCGGCGAACGTCTTGGGACCGGTGATCCGGTACTGCGACACCGTGTCGGTTGCGGCGTCCAAACCGGACGATCCGGTTGCCGGGGCGCTGAGCACAAATGCCGCGCCGACGGCAATCGCGGACAGGAGTATGGCGACATGTCGTCGCATGAATACCTCCCTATGGTTAGCGAGTCTTCAATACAGAAGCACCTCTATATGTGCTTGTAAATATTGCACATTGGTTACTGGGCGGTAATAATGCGGCTCATGGGCGAGCGGTACGACGTAGTCGTCATTGGGTCCGGCTTTGGCGGGAGCGTGGCCGCGCTGCGGTTGAGCGAGAAGGGCTACTCGGTCGCCGTGCTCGAGGCGGGCCGGCGCTTCGAAGACCACGACTTCCCGAAAACGAGCTGGCGGCTGCGCAGGTTTCTGTGGGCGCCGAAGCTCGGGTGCTACGGGATCCAGCGCATCACCCTGCTGCGCGGCGAGGAGAAGGGCGCGGGGGTGCTCGTGCTCGCGGGTGCCGGCGTCGGCGGCGGCTCGCTGGTCTACGCCAACACGCTCTACCGCCCGCTGCCCGCGTTTTACGCCGACCCGCAGTGGCGCGACATCGCCGACTGGCAAACCGAACTCGCCCCGCACTACGACACGGCCGAACGGATGCTCGGCGTCGTCACCTACGACCGGATGACGGCCGCCGACGAGGCGGTCAAGCGGGTGGCCGAACGGATGGGCGTCGGGCACACCTTCCACCAGACGCCGGTCGGCGTGTTTTTGGGCATGCCCGGCAAGGAGGTCCCGGACCCCTACTTCGGCGGCGAGGGCCCGGCCCGCAGCGGTTGCCTGCACTGCGGCAGCTGCATGACCGGCTGCCGGCACAACGCCAAGAACACGCTCGTCAAGAATTATCTGTATCTGGCGGAACGCAAGGGGGCCAAGATATTTGAGCGGACCGAGGTTAAGTCGGTGCGCCCACTCGAGAGCGGATATGTGGTCAAGGCCAAGGGGGGCAGGGTTTTTGAGGCCGACCAGGTCGTGTTCGCGGCAGGGGCCCTTGGCACGCAACGGATCCTGCACGCGATGAAGGCCGACGGCTCGCTGCCGCGCCTGTCCGATCGCCTGGGCGCCTTGACGCGCACCAACTCCGAGTCGCTGATGGGCGCCACCGTCCTGCAGGGGCCGGCCCGCAAGCGGGGAGTCGACTTCACCGACGGCGTGGCCATCACGAGCTCGTTTCACCCCGACGAGCGCACGCACATCGAGCCGGTACGCTACGGCCGGGGCTCCAACGCCATGGGCCTGCTGCAGGCCCCGGCGACCGAGGGCGGGCCGGGCCGGTTCGGCCGGTTCGTGAAGACCATGTTCACGTGGCCGTTCGTGTATTGGCGCGCGCTGTCGGTGCGCCGCTGGTCCGAGCGCACGATCATCGCGCTCGTGATGCAGTCGCACGACAACTCGCTCACGGTCGGCTACCGCGGCGGGAAGCTGCGCTCGCGCCTCGGGCACGGTGCGCCCAACCCGACCTGGATCCCGGAGGGCAACGAAGCCGTGCGCCTGCTGGCCGAGGAGGTGGGCGGCGTGCCGGGCGGCACCATGCTGGAGATGTTTGACATCCCGATGACGGCGCACATCTTGGGCGGCGCGGTGATCGGCGATTCACCGCAAACCGGGGTTATTGATAAATATCATCGGGTGTACGGCCACGAAGGTTTACATGTCGTTGACGGAGCCGCGGTCAGCGCCAACCTGGGGGTGAACCCGTCGCTGACGATAACGGCGCAGGCAGAGCGGGCGTTTTCGCTGTGGCCACGTAAAGGCGATCCTGACCCTAGACCCGTACTCTGAACGTCGTGCGGAACGTGGTTTTCGTGCTCCTGCTCGCGCAGTCGGGCATGACCCTGCTCGCCATGGTCGGCGAGCTGCTGTTCATGGGCGGGCTGCCGTTCTATGCGATCGTGCCCGTGCTGCGGGTCATCCTGACGCTCGTGTTCGCCGCGCTGATCCTCAAGGGACACAAGGGCGCACTCATCGGAGTAATCGCACTGCAAGCCATCTCGCTGATCGGCTTCGCCCTCAGCGTCGGCGTCGGCCTGCTGCCGCAGGTCGACTTCACGCCCAACCTCACCGGGCTGTTCACCGGCGTGATCCTGCCCATCGTCGTGATTGTCTACTGCGGACAGATGCTGTGGAAACCTTCTTTGACGGCATAGCGCCGGAGCACGCGCCCGCCCTCGTCGCCGGGCTGGTGACGTTGGTGGTGCTGGCGTTCGTCCGATCGCAGGTGTCCATTGTGGACCGTTGGGCGGGCGCGCTGCTCGGCTACGCCGCGGCGGCGCACCTGTTCCTGCTGCTGGGCGGGCACGGCAACGCCCTGGCCTACCTCGCCTGCGGGCTGGCCTTCGCGGCCCTGGCCTTCCTCGCGTTCACGGGGCGGCGATGGCGGCTCGGCACGGCCATCCTCGCGCCCGCGACGGTCATCGGCTACCTGATCTGGGGCGGGAGTCCCGACCAGGTCGGCATCCTCACCGCGCTCATCGAGCTCACGGCGTTCGGCCTCGCGGTCACGCAGCGCCGGCGGGTGCTCGGCGCGATCGGCACGATCACGGCGGTGTTCGCGGCGGGCGCGGTGATGTGGATCGGGGCGTTCACGGCGCACGACCATCATGGTGACGACATGGTGCGCGCCCAGGCAGGCGTCATCATGCGCGCGCTCGGGCAGGACAGGGCAGACGCCGAGCAGACGGCCGCGGCGATCGGGCTCGTCCAGGCGACCACGGCGGCGACCGCGAAATTCGCGCGCCTCCACGACGCACTGGCCGCGGGGTACCGGTACCCCATAGGCAAAAAAGAAGGCATGGACGTCCACCTCGAGCATCCCGAGTACAAAAAGGACGGTCGGCTGCTTTGATCCGGAAAAGCCCGAGATGCTGGTCTACGCGATCGAAGACGGCCGGGCCACGCTATTGGGTGTGGTCTATGTGATGGAGCGGGCGGGCGAGCCGGGACTCGCGCCGGGCGGGCCGATCACGCGGTGGCACGCGCACAACCTCTGCGTCTCGCTGGCGCCGCCCGGGATCGGGATCGTCACACCGTTCGGCGGCTGCCCACCGCTGTCGATCACGGTCACGATCGCCGAGATGATGCACGTCTGGGTGGTCCAACCGCCAGGCGGACCCTATGCGGAGGGCGTCGATCAGGCATGGGCGCGCGACTACCACATGAAGAACGGCATTAATCTTTTGTGATGCGCGTGCGACTCGTGATCGCTGCCCTGGCTCTGCTCGGCGCGTGTGACACCGCACCACCCCAAACGCCGCCGGTGACCGTGCAGCCGTCGGGCGACCCGGTCGTTGAGCCGACGCCCTCACCATCGGCGTCGCCGTCGCCGACCAGGCAGCCCCCGAAGGAAGTGCTGCCGCAGGGCAAGGGGACCTATTCGCAGACCGCCTCCGGCGGGACCGGGGTCGCCGGCCAGGGCGGCTCCCTGCGCAAATACTGCGTGCAGGTGGAGGACGGGATCGAAACGTTCACGGCCGACGAGTTCGCCGCCGTGGTCGACGTGGTCCTGGCCGACCCGCGCAGCTGGATCGCCTCGAAGAAATGGAGGTTTCAGCGGGTACCCAACTGCGCCTCCGCGCAGCTGCGGATCAAGCTGACCACGCCCAAAAACGTGGACCGGTTCTGCGCGCCGACCAACACGGCCGGCGAATACTCGTGCCGCAACGGCGGCGAACTGTTCATCAACCTCAAGCGCTGGACGCTCGGGGTGACGCACTACAACGGTGATCTGGACAACTACCGGACGATGGTGATCAACCATGAGACCGGGCACTATCTCGGGCACGGGCACGTCAACTGCGCACGGGCGGGCGACATCGCGCCCGTCATGCAGCAGCAGTCGATCTCGCTGAGCGGGTGCCGGGCCAACCCCTATCCCTACCCGGACGGGGTCAACTACGTCGGCTGAAATATTCTTGGGCGCATGAGCATCCCGCGCCCTGTTTTGGTGGTTGACTTCGGAGCCCAGTACGCACAGCTGATCGCGCGCCGGGTCCGCGAGGCGCGGGTCTACTCCGAGATCGTCCCGCATTCGATGCCCGTCGATGAGATGCTCGCCAAGCAGCCGGCCGCGATCATCCTTTCGGGCGGGCCGTCGAGCGTGTACGAGGCGGGCGCCCCGCAGGTCGACGCGAAGCTGTTCGACACGGGCGTGCCCGTGTTCGGCATCTGCTACGGCTTCCAGGCCATGGCCCAGGCGCTGGGCGGGACCGTCGCGCACACGGGCTCGCGGGAGTTCGGCGGGACGCCGGTCCTCTTTTATGACAGCACGCTTTTCGGCGCGGGCGCGCGCGACGTGTGGATGTCGCACGGCGACAGCGTCACGGAGGCGCCCGACGGGTTCACGGTGACGGCGTCGTCAAAGGGCGCGCCGGTCGCCGCGTTTGAGCACGTGGCGCACGGCTTCGCGGGCGTGCAATTCCACCCCGAGGTCAAGCACACGCCCGGCGGGCAGGGCATGCTCGAGCGGTTCCTCTACGAGATCGCCGGCATCGAACCCACCTGGACCATGGGCAACATCATCGACGACCAGATCGAGCTCATCCGCGCTCAGATCGGATCGGGCGCGGTCGTGTGCGGGCTGTCCGGCGGCGTCGACTCGGCGGTCGCGGCGGCGCTCGTGCACCGAGCCGTGGGCGACCAGCTGACGTGCGTCTTCGTGGATCACGGACTGCTGCGGGCGGGCGAAGCCGAACAGGTCGAGCGCGACTACGTGGCGGCGACCGGGATCAAGCTGAAGGTCGTCGATGCATCCGGGCAGTTCCTGGGCGCGCTGGCGGGCGTGACCGACCCCGAGCAGAAGCGCAAAATCATTGGGCGGGAGTTCATCCGGGCGTTCGAAGCAGCCGTGCCATCCGACACACGATATTTGGTGCAGGGCACGCTCTATCCCGACGTGGTCGAGTCGGGCGGCGGCACCGGCACCGCCAACATCAAGAGCCACCACAACGTGGGCGGCCTGCCCGACGACATGCAGTTCGAGCTCGTCGAGCCGCTGCGCACGCTGTTCAAGGACGAGGTGCGCGCGTTGGGCGTCGAGCTGGGGCTGCCCGAGCCGATGGTCTACCGGCACCCGTTCCCGGGGCCGGGGCTCGCCATCCGCATCATCGGCGAGGTGACCCACGCGCGGCTGGAGGTCCTGCGGGCGGCGGATTTGATTGCGCGGGAAGAACTCACGGCGTCCGGGCTCGACCGCGACGTGTGGCAGTTCCCGGTCGTACTGCTCGCCGACGTGCGTTCCGTTGGGGTGCAAGGGGATGGGCGGACATATGGGCACCCGGTGGTGCTGCGGCCGGTGTCCAGTGAGGACGCTATGACGGCCGACTGGTCCCGCCTGCCATACGACGTCATCGCGCGCATCTCGACCCGGATCACGAACGAGGTTCGCGATGTCAACCGGGTTGTCCTTGACGTAACGTCAAAGCCGCCGGGCACCATTGAGTGGGAATGACTCGCGCTCCTATCAGGAGAGTCACAGCGATCCGGCGATTCTTGCTCCTGCTAAAGCAAGTCGCAGGTGGATCGTCCTTGAGGGCGACGGCATCCGGACCAGATCTTGACCACTTCGTGGATCAGAGATCGGGCCCGGAAACCGCCGCCGACGATCCACTCTTGCCCCATCACTCTGTGATCCTGGAGAATTGCTACCTGTGACCGCGATCGAGCCTACGGAGGCACTGCGGCGCATCGCGGCGTACGCAGTATTGACCGACTCTGAGCAAAGAGTGCTTTTGGTCAGGGCATCAGCCCTGTCCGGCACGCCCGGCATGTGGTCCCTGCCGGGCGGTGCGGTGGCGCATGGCGAACATCCAAACGAGACGGTCGTGCGGGAAACCGCCGCCGAGACCGGCCTGAGCATCGCGGTGAGCGGGCTCGCGGATGTGGTGGCCGACATGCGGGCCCTGCCCCATCGGGGCTTGACCATACATACGGACCGCGTTATCTACACGGCACGGGTGCGCGGTGGCACCCTGCGAGACCGCATCGACCAACCGACCGACCTGGTGCGGTGGGTGCCGCCCGACGAGCTCGCGGAGCTGCGGCTGCGCCGGTTCACCTCGCTGGCGCTGGGGCTTCCGGCGGAGGCCGAAGCGGTACCGTCTGATGTCCCTGAATTTCCGTCTTTCCATGCCGCACCCGGGCCTGACGGCCTGCACCGGGCGCAGCGGTTTGCCGCATATGCGGTGGCCACCGACCGGCAGCAGCGGGTGCTCCTCACGCGCGTGGCGCCCAACTATCCGGGCGCCGGGCGATGGCACCTGCCAGGCGGTGGCACCGACTACGGCGAGCAGCCAGGCGCGGCGCTGATCCGCGAACTCGTCGAGGAGACCGGGCAGCGCGGGCGCCTGATCGAGCTGCTCGGGGTCGCGAGCCATCGTGACCCGGCGTCGCTCGGGCCGGAGGGCTACCCGATCGACTGGCACGGCGTGCGGGCGTTCTACCGGGTGCACGTGGCCCGGGCGACGCGGCCGAGGGTGGCCGATGTCGGCGGGTCGACGTCCGAGGCACGGTGGGTGCCGGCGGACGAGGTCGCGGCGATGGGGCCGGAGGACGTCACGGAGGTCACGGCCGAGGCGATGCGGGCGGCGTTCGCTCGCTAGCCTTGCGGGCGTGGAAAAGCGGCGTCGCATTGGGGCATACGGGATTGTTCGGGACGACCAGGGCAGGATTCTGCTGGTCCGGTCGTCGGAGCTGTCGAACAATCCCGGCAAATGGGTGCTGCCCGGCGGCGGCCTCGACCATGGCGAAGATCCAAATGAGGGTGTGGTACGCGAATTTCGCGAGGAAACCGGCCTGGAGGTGCGCCCGGTCGGGCTGCGGGAGGTCAGCGCCGACCTGGTCGAGTTCCCGTGGCGGGGCGTCGTGCTGCACCACGATCGCATCGTGTTCGACGTCGAGATCGTGGGCGGCGCGCTGATCGGCGAGAGCGGCGGCACGACCGACCTGCCCGCGTGGGTGTCCGAGCGGGAGCTCGCCACGCTCGACCTCAACCCGTTCGCCGCCCGCGTGCTCGGGCTGCCTTACGGGGCCTACTCGGACCGGCCCGTGCGGGCCGACGAAGCGGGCGAGGTGGCACCCGACGGCCGGGCGCTGACCAACCCCTATCGCGTCACCCGGTTCGGCGCCTACGGCGTCGTGACCGACCCGTCCGGGCGCGTCCTGCTCGCGCTGATCTCGGAGGGCTACCCGGGCGCGGGCACCTGGCACCTGCCCGGCGGGGGCACCGACTGGGGCGAGCAGCCGGCCGAGGGCCTGCTGCGCGAGATCTACGAGGAGTCGCAGCAGATCGGCGTGGTGCAGAGGCTGCGCGGGGTAGGGGCGCGGCACAACCCATCGACCATAGGGCCGGAGGGCGAACCGTTCGATTGGCACACCGTTCGGGCAGTCTTCGATGTCTATGTGCCCGAACCTGGCGTGCCGCTGGTCACCGAGTCGGCCGGCTCCACGGCCGAAGCGCGCTGGTTTGCCAGGGCGTCCTTGGCTGACCTCGCCCTGAGCGAGCTGGCCCGCCGTGAACTGCTTCACAGAGATTGATGGCGGTCGTCAGGTAGACTGGGCGCAAATCTTGTGAAATCTGCTGGATGTCCGTTACTTGGGTATCGCCAAGGCATGTGTTCTTGTGCGATGGTGTAGCCGCGAGTGAAGGATCGCTAAGGGGCCCACCCATCGCGGGCCACCGGGCGGCCCACAGCTCGCACCACGAGCCGGACGGTCCGCTGAGGCGGCGGAAAGGAACCGAGCCGGCAATGGAGGGACGACACGTGCCGAGAGCCATTTGGCGTCGGCGTCGTACGACGGACAGCCCGCGACCCGCGGGCAGGCGGTGGACCGGTCGGCTGCGCGCCGGCGGGACCAAGGCCCGGCAAATGCTGCTGGTCCCCGTGGGCCGGCTACGCCGCCGGCCACGCGCCGTCGACACGCCCGGCGTTGTGGGCGGCTGGGGCGAAACGCTCCAGACCGGCCTGGACGCCCGCGAGATCCGCGCCATCGAAGCGGCTGCCGCCGCGCCCGAGGAGCACACGGCCACCCCAAGCACGATCCCGCTGCTGCCCGGAGAGCGCACCCTGTCACGCCGGATCAAGTTCGGCCTGGTGCAGGCGTGCACACTGAGCAGTCTGCTGCTGGGCATGACCGCGATCTTCCTGGCCGTCACGGGAAACGACCCGCGGATAGGCGCGCTGTGCCTGCTCGCCTGCATCACGTTCGACGGGCTCGACGGGGCGCTCGCCCGCAAGTTCGGCGTGGCCAGCCCGTTCGGTGTCCAGATGGACTCGCTGGGCGATATGACCTCGTTCGGCATCGCGGCCCCGGTGGTGATCTACTCGGCGATGGCCGGCAAGGTCAATACGCCGCTGCTGGTCGCCGCCTGCGCGATGGTCGCCGCCTGCGCCGCCATCCGCCTCGCGCGCTTCAACGTGTCGCCCAAGGACGGCCGCTTCTTCTGCGGCGTGCCGACCACCATGGCCGCGACCGTCCTCGCGCTGAGCGTGCTGATCGGCCTGACCCTGCCGCCCGCTGTCATGGTCATGGGCGTCATCCTGCTGGCCATCGCGATGGTGTCGAGCTTCCCCTACGCCAAACTCGCCAAGGTCTTCAAGCTGCCGCCGTGGCTGCTGCTGGTGCCGATCCTGGGCGTGCTGGCCAACCTGCAGCTCACCTTCGGCCTGATCGTGCTGGCCTACCTGGTCAGCGGCCCGGTGCTCTACCTCCTGGCGCGCGGCAAGCACGTGGGCGGGATCGC
>JBIOYB010000632.1:0-9452 GCA_044869915.1 Allorhizocola sp. | reverse complement strand
ATCGCGGCCGCGACCGACTCGGGCTTGGCCACGCCCGCCATCCGGGGCGCGAAGTAGCCGACGGCCAGGCTGATCAGGTTGAACACCAGCGCGACGACCCCCACGAGGGCGAAGTAGCGCACGATGTTGTCCCGCTCGCTCAGGATCGCCCCGGCGATCACGACCACGAGCACGACCATCGACAGGATGCGCACCGGCTTGTACATCTTCTCGGCGAACGCCAGCCACCGCGACCGGACAAACATCCCCAACCCGACCGGGATCAGCACGATTGCGAACACTTGCAGCACTTTGTCAAATTGAAGACCGATTTCTCCGGTACCGACGAAGCGTGCCAGCGACAGGTTGACCACGATCGGCAGGGTGACGACGGCCAGCACCGAGTTCACCGCCGTCAGCGTGACGTTGAGCGCCACGTTCCCGCCGAACAGGTGGCTGTAGAGGTTGGCCGTGGTCCCGCCGGGCGAGGCGGCCAGCAGCATCATGCCCACGGCGAGCGCGGGCGGCAGGTCGAACGCCAGCACCAATCCAAAGCAGACGGCCGGGAGCAGCAGCACCTGGCACACGAGCGCGATGAGCACGGCCTTCGGGAACACGACGATCCGCTTGAAGTCCGCGATGGTCAGGCCGAGCCCGAGGCCGAGCATGACTATCCCGAGCGCGATGGGCAGGAAGACCTGGGTCAGCACCGAATCCATGGCTGAGAATTGTTCACGCCCCCGCAACACCGGCGACACTAACCAAACAGTTCATCTTGTCGGCGACAGCCCGCCCTTGCCTGCCGCGGCCGCGCAGACCTGTGGGCCGCGCTGTGTCTAGACTCTCGATCCATGTTCTCGTGGATCTGGCGACTGCTCGGCCGCAGCGCGAAGCCCGGCGACATCTACTGGGCCGATGTCCCGTTCGAGGATGGACCGGGCTCGAAGATGCGCCCGTGCCTCGTCCTGCGCCCCCGCTGGAACGGCTACGACGTCTTGAAGATCACGAGCCAGGACCAGAGCCACCGGCGCGACCACGTCCAGATCCCGACCCGCGCGTGGGACCGCAACGCCACCAAGGACAGCTTCCTCGACCTGAGCGACCCCCTGCGCGTGCGCACCCTCGACAACCGCGCCGGTGCCCTCGACGCCGCCACCTGGAAGAAGGTCCGCAAACTACACGGCGTCTAGGGCGCGATCTCCGCGATGGCCAGCTCGATCGGGAACGGCTCCGCCAGCTTCAGGATGTCGGTCGCCTCGGCGGCAAGCTCATAGGTGCCGCTTGCGCCGAGCCGGTAGGCGAACACCGTCAGCCGCGGCTCCTGCTCGATCCGCCAGAAATACGGGATGCCCGCGTCGGCATATAGTGCCGGCTTCTCAAGACGATCCCGCCGCCGCGTGCTCTTGGACACGACCTCCACCACCAGTAGCACGCTCTGCGCAGGGGCGAAATGAAGACCGCCACTGACGTCATCGCGCCGCACGAGCAGCACGTCGGGCTCAAGCGTTTGATCGGCCGCAATCATGACACCCGTCTCAATAGCGGGTCGCCACTCAGTCGGCGCGTGAGATCTGAACCAGCTCCATAGAGAGGCCATGATGTCCTGGTGGCCGAAGGTAGGGGACGGGACCACGAACATCACTCCATCGCGCAGCTCGACGCGCGGCGCGTCGGAGGGCAGATTGACCACGTCCTCGACGGTGTGGTTGCCGAGACGCTGCCGCCAAGGATCGGGGGACCACGGCACGGTGTCCCACTCTGTATGCGGCTGTGCGGACATAGTCAAACCCTACACCGACCCTCCGACATAGGAGTCGATCTCAGCAAGCACCAACGCCTTGAGGGCGTCGGGAGCGAAGGAGTGACGCACGGCGTTGCGGGCCAGCTCGGCAACGCCCACGCGGTCTAGCCCCAGCAACATCGCCGCGACCGCATATTCGTTGTTGAGCGTGGTGCCGAACATGGGCGGGTCATCCGAATTGATGCTCACCTGGACGCCCGCGTCCACGAGTGTCGCGAGTGGATGCTCGTCGAGCGAGGCGACCGCGCGCGTGCGCACATTGGACGTCGGGCACACCTCCAGCGGTGTCCCTGTCTCGGCGAGGAAGGCCATCAGCGCCGGGTCCTGCGCGGCCGAGATGCCGTGGCCGATGCGTTCCGCGCCAAGCACTTTCAGCGCGTCCCAGATCGTCTCCGGACCCGTCGTCTCGCCCGCGTGCGGCACGCAGTGCAGCCCGGCCGCCCGAGCCGCGTCGAAGTGCGGCTTGAACTGGGGCCGCGGCACGCCTATCTCGGGCCCACCCAGCCCGAAGCTCACCAGCCCGTCGGGCTTGCACTCCAGCGCCACGCGCAGCGTCTCGTCGGCGGCCGGGAGCCCGGCCTCGCCCGGAATGTCGAAGCACCAACGCATTTCGAGCCCCAGGTCGCGGCGTGCGATGGCCCGCGCGTCCTCGATGGCCTCACAGTAGGCCTCGGCCGCGATGCCCCGCTTCACGCTCGAATAGGGCGTGCAGGTCAGCTCGACGTAGCGCACGCTTTGCGCCGCAAGCTCTTCGGCGATCCCGTAGGTGAGCGTGTGTATGTCCTGCGGATCGCGGATCAGGTCGACGACGCTGAGGTAGATCTCCACGAAGTGGGCGAAGTCGGTGAACGTGAAGTATTCCTCTAAAAGCTCTTCATCATCTGGTACCGGTGAAGCCCCCGCGTGGCGGGAGGCAAGCTCGGCGACGATCCGGGGCGACGCCGAGCCCACGTGGTGCACGTGCAACTCCGCCTTGGGCAACCCGGCGACAAACTCCTGCAGCTCCATGATCGCCCAGATTACTGTGCGTCAAAAGGCGGGGTTTCGAGCACCCTCACCGGTACCCCCAAAATTTTCTTGGGTAAATCGACCGGCATCGTCACCCAGACGTCGATGCCGTCCCTGCCCTGCCCGACCCCCACCACGCCGGGCACCGTGCCGACCCACTTCTGGGCCTCCGTCAGCGCGTTGCGCATCGCCTCAACCATCGGCCACCCTCACCCCCAATAACCGTTGCACCGCTTCGATGGGGTTGACGACCGTCGCCCGGCTGGAGCCGGCGAACAGCAGGCCCACCGCGTTGCCGTGCAGGTCGGCGACCAGGCTGCCGGAGTCGCCGGGCGCGGACATGGGCGTCGTGATGAGCTGCCCGACGAACCGCGCGGACTGGCCGGCTCCGTAGTTCACGTCGACGGTCGCGTTGATGTTGACGACCCGACCCGTGGTGAACCCGGTGGTGCGCCCGCACTTGGACACGATCAGATCGACCGCGGGGGTCAGGACCGTGCCGCGCAGGTTGCCCACCCAGTGGATCCGTCTGTCCAGATCGGACAGATCGACCTCCGCGAGCGCGGCGTCCACCTCGTTGACGGGCGGAGTCACCGTGCCGTCCAGGAACTGGATCGGCACAAACCGGCTCAGCTTGCCGATCGTGTCCGCCTGGACCGTGCCACCGTCGTGCGGTCCCGGCTGCAGGATGGCGTCGCCGACGGCGGCCTTGTTGGTGTTGGCCAGCACGTGGTTGTTGCTCAGCAGGTAGAACGTGCCGGGGCTGCCCGGGAACGCCGACGTGTCGTAGCAGCCGGTGGCCACAGTGCCGGCGGTGATCGCGTGATGCCCGACGCTCAGCCCGCCGTAGACCGGCCGCGCACGCTTCACCAGGGCGATCGCCTGCGCGGTCGCCAGCGGCTGCGGTCCGGCCCGCAGGTGCCCTATTGCCTGCACGTCGGTGGGTATACCCCCGATCGCGGGCGGAACCACATCCGCCGCGGGCAGCGTCGCCTCGGCCACCTTGTCGGCGACGAGCACAACGATGGCCCGATCGCTGGTCTCCTGCCCGGCGACCACCTTGTGGCCCAGCGCCACACCGACCACGCTCTGGATCGTCAGCAACTGATCCTGCACGGAGTGCTGGGTCCGCGCCATGTCCTCATACTCGGACGGGATCGATGGGGGCACGGGCATGGGCTGGGACATGGCGGGCAACCTCCTCAACGGATGGTGATCACGCGATCAGACGATGTTATCGCTCTCGATATGCCACCGCGAACACCCGCAGGAACGGAAAATCGACCACGGAGTCGCGCACGGGGTAGGCCTTGCGCAGGCCCTCCTCCAGCTCGTCGCACAGCGCGGCGAAGTCCTGTCCGGACAGTGCCTCGCGCACCGGGTTGAGCGCGGTGCCGCTCATCCACGTCAGCACGGGGTGCGGCCGGCCCTCGACCACGGGCAGCTGATGAATATACGTGGTCTCCCACGCGTCCACCACGCATCCGGCCGCGCGCAGCAGCCGCGCGTAGTGCACCGCGTCGCCGACCGTGCGCCGCCCGGCAAACGCGGGCGCGAGCTCGCGTAGCAGCAGATGCGAGGGCGCGTCGTAGTTCGCGGGCACCTGCATCGCGATCCACCGCCCGGGCGTGGCCCACCGCTCGAGCAGTTCGTCGTGCCCCTCCACCCACTGCAGGGTCGCATTCGTCACGATCACGTCCACTTCCTCGGTGGGCGAGTAATCGCGCAGATCCCCCACCTCATACCGCACGCTCGACTCCCCCGCACCCGACTCCCCCACCGCAGCCTTGATCATCTCGGGGGAGGCGTCGACCCCGCTGACCACTGCTCCGGGCCATTTCCGCGCGAGCGTCTCGGTCAGGTTGCCCGGCCCGCAGCCCAGGTCGACCACCGAGCGCGGCTCCCGCGCGCCGATCCGCCCCACCAGATCGTGGAACGGGCGCCCGCGCTCATCGGCGAACCTCAGATACACGTCCGGATTCCACATCACGCCTCCCAAATACCTTGCCCCGGCTAAAGCCAAGTCGCGGGCATCGCCGCCAGGAAGCCGCTATCATCCCTTGCGATCTTGAAAGCAAGGAGCGCACCTTCAAGATCGCGGCAGGACAACAGCGGTGCGGCGATGCAAACAAACCGTACGTCCGTACTGTTATATCATCCCCGCCGCACCCTTCGCGCCCGCTGGGGGAATACGGCCCGTTTCCGCCAGGTAGCCAAACCGTTACGAAAGCTGCCAAGATGAGGCCTGGACACGTTCACGAAACTTCTTACATGATTTTCGTTGTCTTGCAGAAACGATCCTAGGAGGAACGTGCTGATGGCCTCTCATACACGCCAACGGCTTATAGCGCTTGTGGGCGCGGCCGGCCTGGCGCTCACCGCCGCCGCGTGCGGCGGTGAAACGGCCGCGAAAGACAATCTGGACAAGCCCGAGTGCGCCGCGTTCAAGGACTACGGCGGCAATGCGGGCAAGAAGGTCACCATCTATGCGTCCATTCGCGACAAGGAGGCGGATCTGCTCCAGAGCTCGTGGAAGGAGTTCGCCGACTGCACGGGCATCAAGATCGAATATGAGGGCAGCGGCGAGTTCGAGACCCAGCTCAAGGTGCGGGTCGACGGCGGCAACGCGCCCGACATCGCGTTCATCCCACAGCCCGGCGGCATCGAAACCTTCGCCAAGGCCAACAAGCTCAAGACGGTGGGCGACAAGACCAAGACCATGGCCACGCAAAACTACTCGGCCGACTGGCTCAAGTACGCCACCATCAACGGCAACCTCTACGGCGCGCCACTGGGCTCCAACGTCAAGAGCTTCGTGTGGTACTCGCCCAAGATGTTCAAGGAAAAGGGCTACAAGATCCCCGAGACCTGGGACCAGCTGATCACGCTCAGCAACACGATCGCGGGCACCGGGATCAAGCCGTGGTGCGCGGGCATCGAGTCGGGCGTGGCCACGGGCTGGCCGGCCACCGACTGGATCGAGGACATCCTGCTGCGCGACCAGGGCCCTGAGGTGTACGACCAGTGGGTCGCGCACAGCATCCCGTTCAACGACCCGAAGATCATCTCGGCGACCGACCGGGCGGGCTCGATCCTGAAGAACCCGGCCTACGTCAACGGCGGCATCGGTGATGTCAAGTCCATCGCCACCACCGCGTTCCAGGACGGCGGCCTGCCCATCGTCCAGGGCAAGTGCGCGTTCCACCGGCAGGCGTCCTTCTACGCCAACCAGTGGCCCGACAGCGCAAAGGTGGCCGAGGACGGCGACGTGTTCGCGTTCTACTTCCCGCCGGTCGACCCCAGCAAGGGCAAGCCGGTGCTGGGCGCGGGCGAGTTCGTGGTCGGCTTCGCCGACCGTCCCGAGGTGCAGGCCGTGCAGACCTACCTGGCCAGCGGGCACCACGCCAACAGCCGGGCGAAGCTGGGCAACTGGGTCTCGGCCAACAAGCAGCTCGAAGTCGCCAACGTGGCCAACCCGATCGACAAGAAGTCGGTCCAAATCCTGCAGGACCCCAAGACCGTGTTCCGCTTCGACGGCTCCGACCTGATGCCGGCCGCCGTGGGCTCGGGCACGTTCTGGAAGGGCATGACCGACTGGATCACCGGCAAGGACACCAAGGCCACGCTCGACTTCATCGAAACCTCCTGGCCCAAGTAGGGTCCCGGCCACGGGGGCATGGGGTTGTGACTCTGTTCAGGCAAAGCCGTGATCTTGCGGCCGGCAGTTCCGGCTCGGAGATGTCGGCCTTCGGCCGCCACACCGCGACCCGGAAAAGCCGGCGGTTGGGCTCGGCCGAAAAGTGGTCCGAGATCAACCGTTGCGGACAAGAAACGTGTTAAGAAAGGGGACCCACCGCACGACGTGGGTCCCCTTTCACCTTCCATCGTTTGGCAAAGGTGGTCGTTAGATGAGTTTCGATTGGGAGGTCGAGGGCCCGAAGCTGATGATGCTCGTCTACGGCATCGTCGCGTTCTTCGCCATCGTCGGCCTGCTCCTCCTGGCGCTCGACCGGGTCTCCGGCCGCAGGGACCGCTGGATCGCCATGGGGTTCCTGGCCCCGGCCGTGATCATGCTGACCGTCGGGCTGATCATCCCCGCGATCCGCACGACGGTGTTCTCGTTCATGAACGCCGATTCCGGCCGGTTCGTGGGCCTGGACAACTACCTGTGGATGTTCACCCAGGAAGAAGCCCGCATCGTCCTGCGCAACACGCTGCTCTGGGTTTTGCTGGTACCGTCCGTGGCCACCATCGTGGGCCTGGTCTACGCCGTGCTGGTGGACAAGGCGCGCTTCGAGGCGCTGGCCAAGGCACTGATCTTCATGCCCATGGCGATCTCGTTCGTGGGCGCGGGCATCATCTGGAAGTTCGTCTACGCCTACCGCTCCGAGGAGCAGGGCGAGCAGATCGGCCTGCTCAACCAGATCCTGGTGTGGCTCGGCGGCACCCCGCAAAACTGGCTCCTCCAAGAAGGGCTCAACACAGTCTTCCTGATCGTGGTGCTGATCTGGATCCAGGCCGGGTTCGCGATGGTCGTGCTCTCGGCGGCGATCAAGGCCATCCCGGCGGAGATCACCGAGGCGGCGCGCATCGACGGTGTGACGCCCTGGCAGATGTTCTGGCGGGTGACCGTGCCGAGCATCCGGCCCGCGCTGCTGGTCGTGCTCGTGACCATTTCCATCGGCACGCTGAAGGTCTTCGACATCGTGCGCACCATGACCGGCGGCAACTTCAAGACCAGCGTCATCGCCAACGAGATGTACAGCCAGGCGTTCGTCGCCGGTGACAACGGCAAGGGTTCGGCACTGGCCGTCTTCCTGTTCATCCTCGTCCTGCCCATCGTCATCTACCAGATCCGCCAGATCCGGCGCCGTCGCCAGGAGGCAATGTGACCGCCCACGCCCAGGCTCCCGCGATCCCGAGCGTCAGCACGCCCGAGCGCACCGCCGCGGGCCGCGTGCGCCGCCGCCTCACCAGCCGCACCGCGAGCGCCATCTCGCTGCTCATCGCGGCGCTGTGGACGGTGCCGACGCTCGGGCTGTTCATCTCGTCGATCCGGCCCGAAGACGAGATCAAGTCCAACGGGTGGTGGAACTTCTTCGCCCAGCCCCACTTCACCCTGGACAACTACAGCGAGGTCCTGTTCGGCACGAGCTCCTCCTCGGGCCGCCTGGCCGGATACTTCATCAGCTCGCTGGTCATCACGATCCCGTCCGTGCTGTTCCCGGTCGCGTTCTGCGCCCTGGCGGCCTACGCGCTGGCGTGGACCAAGTTCCGCGGGCGCGACTGGATCTACATCGGCATCTTCGCGCTGCAGATCGTGCCGCTGCAGATGGCGCTCGTGCCGCTGCTGCGGTTCTTCAGCGACTCGGTCGATCTCGAGGGCACGGCGTCGTTCGCGCAGGTCTGGTTCGCGCACACCTGCTTCGCCATCCCGCTTGGCGTGTTCCTGCTGCACAACTTCATGGCCGAGCTGCCCAACGACGTGATCGAGGCGGCGCGGGTCGACGGCGCCGGGCACGCGCGCATCTTCCGGCTGATCGTGCTGCCGCTGATCGTGCCGGCGCTGGCCTCGTTTGCCATCTTCCAGTTCCTGTGGGTGTGGAACGATCTGCTTGTCGCGCTGGTGTTCACGTCCGGCCCGGACAGCCGCCCGCTGACCGTGCGCCTGGCCGAGCTGGCCGGGACGCGGGGCAGCGAATGGCAGCGCTTGACATCCGGCGCGTTCGTGTCGATCATCATCCCGTTGATCGTTTTCCTGTCGTTGCAGCGTTTCTTCGTTCGCGGCCTGCTGGCGGGCAGCGTGAAGGGTTAAAAGTTGCGTGCTGAGATCCGGGTCGCCGGCATGAGCGACCTGCCGCGGCTGGCCAACACGTTGGCGGAGGCGTTCGACGGCGACCCGGTGTGGGTGTGGATGCTGCCCGACACGCATCGCAGCCGGGAGCGCCTGTTCGGTGCCCTGCTGCGGCACGCCATCCCGAAGGGTCACGTGTATACGACCCACGACCACAGCGCCCTGACCATGTGGTCGCCGCCGCACGGCTGGAAGCTGCCCACGAGCGCGATGCTGCGGGCCGCCGGCCCGATCGCCGTGGCCGCCCGATCGCGCCTGCCCCGGCTGCTCGCCCGGCTGGGCGAGATCGAGCGGCTGCACGCGCTGGTGCCGCAAGACCACTGGTATCTGGAGTTCATCGGCGCCTCGGCGGGCGCCCGCGGCAGGGGCCTCGGCTCGGCGCTGATCGACCACGCGCTGGAGCACGTGACGCGGGGCCTGCCCATCTATCTCGAGTCGTCCAACCCGCGCAACCTCGCGTTTTACCAGCGGCACGGCTTCGAGGTCACGGGGGAGCCACCGATGCGCTCAGGGCCCCCGCAGTGGACCCTCTGGCGCGGCTGAGCGGTTATCCATGGGATTTCCTGGGCTGGCACAGGCGCCGCGGCGCATGTTGACCTCGAATAACGCTGGAAGCGGACTGGTCACCTTGTCATTGGAAGTACCGAAGGTTTCGAAACCGTTGCGCAAGGATTCACAACTCGCTATCGTCTGAAACAACAGCCGTGGGAACGCTTCCACGGAAGGTCATCAATATATTGTCTCCGGCCGAAGCCAGCCCGGATGCTGAAGCCGGACCAACGCAATGATCCTGGAAAGACGAGTCGGGGG
>JBIOYB010000631.1:0-11026 GCA_044869915.1 Allorhizocola sp. | reverse complement strand
CGGTCAACGACTTCTGGTTGTTCGACAATGAGGTGATCACCTTCGCGCACTTCTCCGGCAACGGCGAGGTGTTAGGGCACGAGATGACCCGCGACCCGCACATCATCGCTCAGTGCCGCACAGCATTCGAGGCCGCATGGGAGATCGGCACCCCGCACGGCCAATATCGGGCCACGTAGTCACTTGTCGTCGCCCGCCGTCAAGCAAGCGCGCGAAGCGTTTGGAGCCCGCCTCCGCGAGATGCGCAAGGACGCCAACCTCACGGGACGGGCCTTGGCCGCGCTGTGCGGATGGCACTACACCAAGGTCAGCAAGCTCGAACACGGCACCACCAGTCCGAGCGATGACGATCTACGGAATTGGTGCCGGCATTGCGGCACGGCCGGCCAACTGGCTGATTTGATCGCCACCGCCCGCAGCATCGAGTCGATGTACATCGAGTGGCATCGACTCATGCGCACTGGTCTCAAGCAAGCCCAAGAGTCCGTCGTCCCGCTTTACGAACGCACCAAACTCTTTCGCGGCTATGAGGCCTTGGTTCTACCCGGCCTCTTCCACACGGCAGAATATGCCGCCCAACTGTTCGCCTTCTGGGCAAGCCTCATGAGCCTTCCCATCGACACCGACGAGGCCGTGGCCGCCCGCATGGAGCGGCAGCGCGTCCTGTACACCGGTGACCGCCACTTCGTGTTCGTCCTGGAGGAGCAGGCCCTTCGCACGCGTGTTGGCGACGCAGGCATCATGGCAGGGCAGCTGGACCGGCTGCTCGCCGTGATGTCCCTACCACGGGTGAGCCTGAGCATCATCCCCGCGGCCGGCAAACGGCACTCGTTCACGCAAGGCAGCTTTTGGATCTTCGACGAAAGCTGCGTTCAGGTCGAAGGCGTCTCAGCGGGTTTGGAGATTCTTCAGCCCCGTGAGATCGCCCTGTACGTTTCGGTGTTCGATCTCTTACGGCGTTCGTCGGTCGTCGGAGAGGCGGCACGAGAGTTGATCAAGAAGGCCATTCAGGATCTCACATGAGAGAGGGCCGCACCTCACGGTGTCGACTGCCCGACAACATGTATCGCGGGGGGTGAAGGCCGCCTCTGTCATCGCATCCCATCCAGCGAGGAGAGCCAATGACAACTCCCAAGCAGGCCACCAAGAAGTCCCACAAGATCACACTGGACACGGACGTCCCCGAGAGCGACTAGGCCCAGCACTCGACCCCGAGAGCGCTGCGCCCGCAGGTAGTCTTCGGCGAGCGGGCGTGCCGGCCGGCGCGGCCGAAGCGGATCGTCGGAGCCCTCAGGCATGCCGCCCAGATCAACCTGATCAAGGATGTGGCCGAGACACCTGAGGGTCTGCTGCGCGTCCGCGACCTTATGTGCGACCTCGAAACTGGGACAACGCCTTCGCACAATGCTTCCACAACGCTCTGGACGGCTGCCGCCTGCTCCAGCTCGTGCACCGCAAGGAGGAGTGGACGCTGGAGCCGATCTTCGTGGTCACCTCGACCCGGGACAAGTACAGCCCGAAATTCGAGGACAACACCGTGCTCGAGTTCAGCGCGGACAGTGCGGTCGGCGAGCTCGGCATCATCTGACAGCATGCGATGCGGGCGGTGCGGGCTGGGAGAAAGGCCCGCACCGCATCGGCGGCCGGCGCGCCGAAGCGAGCGCGACCGTCCACAGTCCACTGGCCGACATTTCGTATCAGCGGGCCGCCGCACCGTCTCCTTGTCTGTAAGGCGATTCCCACCCACGCAAGGAGACCCTATGCGTACCAAGCACAAGGCAACCAGGCCCTACAAGTCCGACAAGATTTCAGGCACCGAACTGGGCAAGGCGCTCGAGAGCCATGGATACTCCACGCTGATGCGCCTATACCAGGAAGGTGCCAAGGCGAAGTCCAGCGTCAACATTTGCCCGGGATGCGACACGAGCAGCATGGGCAAGAAGACGAGCCATGCTCATTCCTGTGTGTCACGCAAGACGCTCGAGATGGCCTTCCGGTATGGCCTGTGTGAGTTCTACGCCGCCGCGTCGATGCCGCTGCGCGATCGGGACACGGTGGTGCGGGACAGCATCGACCTCAACGGGGAAGGCAACAGCGCGTGGAGCAAGGGTGTCATCCCCGCCACGATCACCGAATCGCTCGACAATCTCGACAATCGGTTCGCCTACGCCCTCGGGCCCCTCAAGAGGAGTAAGCACGGGGCGCTCGCCCAGGACCTGGCGGACACGATCCAGAAGGACCTGCACACCGTGCTCGAAGCCGACGTGCCGGCCGACTACAAGCGGGCGTTCGTCAGCGCGCTGTGCACGGCATACCGATACCTGGTGCTGCGGATCGCCGCCGTCCAGGCGCCCCGCCCGGCGGACAAGTTCCTGCGCATGCTGATGCTGGTCGCCGCGGTCGACGACGAGTCGACGCCCCACACCTTCGACATGGCCGGCAGCTTCGGTTCGCTCGTGTCGAAGTCGAACGACTCCGCCGGTTCGGCGATCAACTGGATCGACGCGAACGCCCTGAACTGGGCCACACAGGGCAGGGTCGAGTTTGGCAAGCAGTGTGTCGACTGTGAGAACGCGCAGGGCGACGAGGATCTCAGCCGCCGCCTCATCGACTTCATGATCGCCAAAGGCTTCGAGGCGGACAAGCCGATCCCGGCTCACGAATCCTACGGAAAGTTGTTCGCCGACCTCTACCCGAACACCGACGATGTGAAGAACACCGTATGGGACCTGTCGAACGCGGTCACCTGCACCGCCGTCGAAATCTTCTACGGTGAAGCCCGCTCGAAGTATCGTAAAGACCAGCCGGGCTTCCAGACGGAGTTCGCCGGGGCGCTGTTCGATCACCTGGAGGCGCTGCCGGACCTGTTCATCGCATACATGGAAGTCCTCATGCTCGACCTCGCGCACGCCGACCCGTTCGTGGACAAGGACAACCGGCACCGCATCGTCAAGCTGCTCGCGATGCCCAAGCTCGCGCTCCCCGTCGAGCAGGAGAAGAAGGCCGACAAGTCCGAGGAGTCCGACGACGAACCGTATGGCTTTGAGATGTTCCTCAACACCGGGCAGGAGAAGCAGACCGACAAGACCGATGGGTCCGACGAAGAGCACAACTTCTCGTTGCTCGGTTAGGCCGCCTGGCAAGCCTGATGCGGGCACCACAAGCGGGTGCCCGCATCGCTTCGGACCTCACCGCGGTTCAGCGCACGGGAATGTCCAACCAGGACGGTCCGGTGAACGCGACCGTGTCGAGCAGGTCGTTGTCGTCGAGATACAGCCCGTCGTGGCCGTCGACGACCAGCGTGAGGCGGTGGCCCGCCGGCACGTCCCAGCTCACCGACGGCAGGCGCAGGTCGAGGTCGCGCGCGACGCCCGCCTGGCCCCGCCACGAGACCGGCGCATGCGTGATGAGTCTGCCGGTACCAGAGGAATCCATGTCAAAGAGATAGACCACGATGGTGCCGTTGTCGCGCTCGGGCCGGATCCGAAGGTGCGCCTGCGCGGCTCCTCGGATCCGCAATGCGGTGCTGGCGTTGGCGATCCAGACGCCGGCGTTGACCCGGCTCACCGCCGGGATCCACGCGGTGGGCGTGATCCCGGTCAGCGCCTGCAAACCGTTGGACAGCAGGATGATCCCGCCGTGCGCGACCGTGTCGGGGTTGATCTGCGCGCTGCGGCTCCAGCCGGTCGCGGGCGTGCCGCCCAGGTCGCCGGTGCCGGTCCACAACGACACCTCGCCGAGCCCGAGGCGCGGGCGCGATGTGGCGATGGCGGCCCAATTCGCATACGCCTCAACGGGTCCGCCCGTCATCGAGCGCAGCACGACGGGTGGCTCGGTGTCGATGCCGTTGGCGATGCCCATCAGGTGCCGGTCAAACCACCGGCGAAGCGACGTCCACGAGTTGTTGGGCAGGCCGATGAGGCCGGTGAGTTCGGGGATCGCGTGGTCGCCGGGCGCGAACTCGAGGCGCTTCGGCCCGGCCAACGCGGTGAAGAAGTCGGCCATCTGGTCGGGCGGGAAGATGGAGTCGCCGTAGGCGTTGACCATCAGGATCGCCGGCCGGCTGGCGTTGATCTGGGACAGATACGTTGCGGCGGAACGGACACGGGCAAAGCTTTTAACACCTTCAATATTTCTGTACGCGTAGAAGTCCGCCAATATCGATGATAGTTCGGCGGACGGGCGGCCGAGCAACTGCGCCGCGCCCGCCAGCAACGCCGACGATTGCAGACGCCGGGTGTCGCCGCCAAACAGCGACGTGACCAGGTCGGCCCAGCCCGACAGCGACGCGACTGCCCTGACCCGGCCGTCGTGCCCCGCCGCGAGCAGGCCGATCCCGCCGCCGTAGGACACGCCCGCCATGCCGATGCGGGCCGGATCGGCGGTGGTGTTGGCGATCAGCCAATCGAGCACTTTGGACACGTCGGCCATGTCCTTGGGCCCGGCGGTGTCGATGGTCCCGCTAGAGGCCCACCAGCCGCGCGGCGTGTAGGACAGCACGGTGTAGCCGCCCTCGGCCAGCCGCTGGGCCTGGGCGAGGTATTCGAGGTCGTTCAATCCCCAACTGGAGGGCAGGACGATCGCTGGGTGCCGGCCAGCGCTCACCGGCTCGATGACGTTGGCCTTGAGCACGACGCCCTCGGCGCCGGCGATGTCGACGAAACGGAAACCTGTCGTCGCCGCGGCCTGGGCGGGGGCTCCCAGGCCGGTGATGGACAAGGCGACGGCCAGGAGGAGGGGGGCGAATCTCCGCATGGCAACCTCGTTTCGGTAATGTGTCGCGGTCTCGCGATAAATTACCGAACGGTAACATGCCATTCATTCATTTGGATAGAGCACGCCAAGCTGGTCGCGTATGTCGTCCAGGATCTCCATGACCTCGATGGTCCGGCTCCACGGGATCAACGGCGACTCGGTCAGGCCCTCCCGCAGGCAGCGCCCGGCCTCCTCGATCTCGTGCACGAAACCCTGATGCGGCACCAGGACCTCGGCCCCGTCGAGCACGTAGCGATCCGGCACGAAGAACGGCTTTGGCACGACGATCCGCCCCTCGGTGCCGGTAATCGTTGCCACCCACGGGGTCTCGGTGTCGATCGCGCACTCGAGCGTGGCCACCGCACCGGCCTCGTAGCGCAGCTCGGCGCGCGTCCACGCGTCCACGCCCTCGGGTGTGAGGCGACCGGTCGCCTCGATCGACGCGGGCATGCCCAGCAACCGGTGCGCCAGCGCGACCGGATACACCCCGAGATCGAGCAGCGCACCGCCGCCGAGACGCGGATCGCGCAGTCGATGCGTGGGCGGGAACGGCCCGCCCAACCCGAAATCGGCCTCCACGTTGGTGAGCGTGCCGATCGCGCCGTCAGCGACAAGCCGCACGACCTCACGGACCGCCGGGTTGGCGTGCATCCACATGGCCTCCATGAGAAACAGCCCGCGCTCGCGCGCCATCTCCACCAGATCCCGCGCCTGAGCGGCGTTGAGCGTCAACGGCTTCTCACACAGCACGGCCTTGCCCGCCCCCAGGCACAGTGCCGACGCCGCGTGATGGCCGGAGTGCGGCGTGGCGACATATACGACGTCGACATCGGAGTCGCCGGCCAGCCCCACCCAACTGCCGTGCGCGCGCTCGATGCCGTGCTCCCGCGCGAATCGCTGCGCCGCCTCGGGCGAGCGCGACCCCACGGCCGTCACGACCGCGCCGGGCGCGCGCGCCACGTCTTTGGCGAACGCCGAGGCGATGCCGCCGGTGGAAAGGATGCCCCATCTGATATCTGCCACGCGTGGATGCTAGTCACCTTGGTCGTACGCCCGCATCCCACCTTCCGACCATTCCCTCGAGCAGGCCACCCCACTAGGGCAGTCGCGCTCATCTATTCCGGTCTCGCGGCGCCGCCATAGCATCTGCGCACGACTCGAGATTGGAGGAAATGCGGTGTTGCAGCGAATGATCCTCGGACTCGCCGGCGCGCTCACGCTCGCGCTGCCCGGTCTGGTGGCCGCGGCGCCGGCCACGGCGGCCCCGGCCGTGATCCAGGCGGAGGGGTGCGGTCCCGGCCAGCCCTCGTCGGACTTCACCATCACTGATGTCTACGACACGTGCAGGGAGTGCGAAGCCGAAGGCCGCAAGGGGATCAACAGCGGGCACTGGTCCGCATACCGGTGCCGCCGGATCATCGCGACTTACCTGCTCTACACGAGGGTGTGAGCCGGCGCGACGGCGTGGATCGCATACTGCGTGGGCATGAACAGCTTGTGGGGGCAGCGCGCGGCCGGCTGAGACGCTGCCTGACATCCCGGCCGTCCCCGTCGAATACCGCGGCGGGAGGCGACGCGCGACCCCGGCCGGCCGCCTCCCGCTGCCATCTCGACGAAACGCTCAGCCTCTGGGCCCGCCGGCCACGTAGATCACCTGTCCCGTAACAAACCCCGCGCCCTCACTCACCAGGAACGAGATGGCGTGCGCCACATCCGCCGGGTATCCCACCCGGCGGACCGGCGTCTCCGCCGCCCGCGCGGCCTGGAACTCCTCGAAGTCCACCCCGACCCGGGCCGCCGTCGCGGCCGTCATCTCGGTCACGATGAACCCGGGCGCGACCGCGTTGGCCGTGATGCCGAACGGGCCGAGCTCGATCGCCAGCGTCTTGGTCAGCCCCTGCAGGCCCGCCTTTGCCGCCGCGTAGTTGGCCTGGCCCCGGTTGCCCAGCGCCGACGTGCTCGACAGGTTCACGATCCGGCCATACTTCTGCTCCACCATGTACTTCTGCGCCGCCCGGCTGCACAGGAACGCGCCGCGCATGTGCACCGCCATCACCGTGTCCCAGTCGTCGTCGGACATCTTGAAAAGCAGGTTGTCCCGCAGCACACCGGCGTTGTTCACCAGCGTGGCGGGCGGGCCCAGCTCGGCGGCGATCCGCTCGAACGCGGCCTCCACGTCGGCCGCCGAGGACACGTCCGCGCCGACCGCGAGCGCCCGTCCGCCCGCGCCCTCGATGCCCGCGACCGTCTCGGCGCACTGCTCCGCGGTCAGATCGACCGCCGCGACCGCGAATCCGTCGGCCGCCAGCCGCGCGGCCGTCCCCGCGCCAATCCCCCGGCCCGCGCCGGTCACCACAGCAACTCTCATGGCCAGACCGTATCTTTTCGGTGGGTACACCGATGACACCGGCCCGTGCCAGCCTCGACGCTGATCGGCGTGGCTTCGACGAAGAGCTCGTCGTCGCGATCTCAGAGCCTCGAGGATCCGCCGCACGAGCGGATCCTCGTTGCCCCGATGAACCAGATCGCCCCTGTGCAACGCTCCAAGCCGATTAGTAGGCCCCGCGGGCGCGGAAGACTGCGCCTACGGTCTTCCACATGATGAGCAGGTCGGTGGTGAGGCTCCAGTTTTCGACGTAGTACAGGTCGAGCCGGATGCCGTCCTCCCAGCTCAGGTCGGACCGGCCGCTGACCTGCCACAGGCCCGTGATGCCCGGCTTGACCAGCAGGCGCCGCGCCACGTCGCCGTCGTATTGGGCGACCTCGCTGGGCAGCGGGGGGCGCGGCCCGACGATGCTCATCGATCCACCGAGCACGTTGAGCAGCTGTGGCAGCTCGTCGAGCGAGTATCGCCGCAGCACCTTGCCGACCCGGGTCACCCGTGGATCGTTGCGGATCTTGAACAGCAGCCCGTTGCCCTCATTGAGCGCGGCCAGCTGCTCCAGCATGCGGTCCGCGCCGGTGACCATGGTCCGGAATTTGAACACGTCGAACTCCTCGCCGTCCTGCCCGGTCCGCCTCTGTCTAAACAGGACAGGCCCGCGGCTGGTGAGCTTGACGGCCAAGGCGATCAGCAGCATCACCGGGGACAGGATCACGACCGCGATCAACGCGAACAGCTTGTCGGCCAGCGCCTTGACCAGTTTGCCGCTGCCGGTGAAGTCGGGCGGCTCGACGTGGATGAGCGGCAGACCGGCCACCGGGCGGGTGCGGATGCGCGGCCCGGCAACGTCCGTCAGGGCCGGAGCCACGACCAGATCGATCCCGCTGCCCTCCAGCTGCCAGCCCAGCCGCCGCAGCCGCGACGCGGTCAGCTCGGCCGAGGCCGTGACCGCGATGGTGTCGGCGCCGCTGGCGGTGGCCGCCTCCACGATGGTCCGGAACGATCCGACCACCGGGATGTCGTTGAGGTGTTGCGGCTGGGGCGTGGCGAGCGCGTGTGGGATGCACGCCCCCACGACCTGATAGCCGGTCCACGCCTCACGCCGCAGCTGCCGCACGAGCTCCATCACGTGTGGAACATCACCGACGACGAGAACCCGGTGCGACCAACCCTTGTGCGCGGCGCGCGCGGCGTGTAACGACCGTCGCGCGATCCAGCGGGCCAGGAGCAGCATCCCGGTACCGATCAAAAAGGTAAAGGCGAGGAAGAGTCGGGACACATCGCTGCGGAAGACGTAGCCGGCGATGGCCAGCGTCCCGGCCAGCCGGAAGCTGGCCTGCAGCACCTGCCGATACTCCTCGGCGCCGTAGCCGAGCACCCGAGAGTCGTAGCACCGCATCCACCGAAGGGACAACAACCATGTAACAACGATGAAAGGACCGATCAATTCGTATGGGGGAGTATCACCGACCGGCCCACTCGTGTCGGCGAACCGAGCGAAATAGCCACCGATCGTCGCCACAACGATAACGATCGTATCGATGATCGTAACCGTTCGGACGTATGCCCGGAGGCGTCGACGGGCGAGGGAGACGGCAGCCGTCGGCCCTCCCCATAATGAAGCGCTGATCTGCGCAGTTGTCATCCGTGCCCCTTGGTAGACCACACCATCTCTCCCACAGCTGAGTCATCCTTATTGCAGATCATCGGGCCGTGGGGGGTTGAGACAGAAAGCTGTCAGCAGTCCTATCGGATCGGTGGAGGGTCGCGCAACAAATCGTCGGTCGACCCGTGGGAATACGCAACGAATAGCCCCTTACAAGCACGTGCCACCCGTAGTGGACGAATACCAACCGATTTAGCGTTGTCGCATGCAGCAGAGGCGTTTCCTGATGTGCCGGCCCACCTACTTCGCCGTCACCTACCGGATCAACCCGTGGATGGACCCGTCCGCTCCTTACGACACGACGCTGGCCATCAGCCAGTGGGAGTCATTGGTGCAAGCCTATGGCCGACTGGGCCACAAAGTCGAGTTTATCGATGCATTGCCCGGGCTGCCGGACATGGTCTTCGCCGCCAACGGTGGCACGGTCATCGATGGCAAGATGTACACGGCACAGTTCCGGCACGCCGAGCGCGCCGACGAGGCCCCCGCATATCGCGATTGGGCCGAGCGGGCGGGCTTCGAGGTTCAGGAAGCGAAATACGTGAATGAAGGTGAAGGAGACCTGCTCCTCGCCGGAGAATTCATTCTGTCTGGTACCGGTTTCCGCACCGCCCACGCGGCGCACCTCGAGGCGCAGGAGTTGTTCGGCCGCCCGGCCATCTCGCTGCAGCTCGTCGACCCCCGCTTCTACCACCTCGACACGGCCCTGACCGTGCTGTCGCCGACCAACATCGCATACCTGCCCGAGGCGTTTTCGCCCGGCAGTCAACAGATTCTGCGCACGCTGTTCCCCGACGCCGTCATCGCCAACGAGGAAGACGGTGTCGTGCTGGGACTCAACGCGGTGTCCGACGGGCACAACATCGTGCTGCCGGAGCAGGCGACCCACCTGACGCAGGCGCTGCGCGACGCGGGCTACAGCCCGATCCCGGTGGACGTTTCCGAGCTGCGCCTGGCCGGGGGCGGGCCCAAGTGCTGCACGCTGGAGCTCCGGTCATGAACGCGGTCATGAACCTGACGCCCTCGTCCGTGGCGGATGCCGAGCGCTGGACCGCGCACAACTATCACCCGCTGCCCGTCGTCCTCTCCTCGGCGGAGGGCGTCTGGGTGACCGACATCGATGGTAACCGTTATCTTGACTGCCTCGCGGGCTACTCCGCGCTCAACTTCGGCCACCGCCACCCGGCCCTGGTCGCGGCCGCGCACGCTCAGCTCGACCGGCTCACGCTCACCAGCCGGGCGTTCATTCACGACCACTTCGCGGAGTTCTGCCACCGGCTGGCCGAGCTCACCGGGCAGGATCTCGTGCTGCCCATGAACACCGGCGCCGAGGCGATCGAGACCGCGATCAAGGTGGCGCGCAAGTGGGGCTACCGGGTCAAGGGCGTCGCGCCGGGACAGGCCCGGATCATCGTGGCGGACAACAACTTCCACGGGCGCACGACGACCATCGTCTCGTTCTCGACCGACCCCGACGCGCGTGACGACTACGGCCCTTACACGCCCGGGTTTGACATCGTGCCGTTCGGCGACCTCGCGGCCATCACGCGCGCGATCGACGACAACGCCGGCAACACCGTGGCCGTGTTGCTCGAGCCGATCCAGGGCGAGGCCGGTGTGCTCGTGCCGCCGCCCGGCTATCTCGCGGGCGTGCGCGACCTGTGCACCAGAAGCAACGTGCTCTTCCTGGCCGACGAGATCCAAAGTGGACTGGGGCGGACCGGTTACACGTTCGCCATCGACCACGATGGGGTACGGCCCGACATGCACATCATGGGCAAGGCGCTCGGTGGCGGGATCGTGCCGGTGTCGGCCGTGGCCGCGTCCAAACAGGTTCTTGGCGTTCTAAAGCCCGGCCAGCACGGGTCCACGTTCGGCGGCAACCCGCTGGCGTGCGCGGTGGCCATCGAGGTCGTCAAGCTGCTCGAGAAGGGCGAATACCAGCAGCGGTCGGCCGACCTTGGGGCACGCATGCACGCCCGCCTCGAAACGCTTGTCGGCCGGGGCATCACAGCCGTGCGCGGCCGGGGCCTGTGGGCGGGCGTCGACATCGACCCGTCGCTGATGACCGGGCGGCAGGCGGCCGAGTCGCTGATGGCGCGCGGCGTACTCATCAAAGAAACCCACGGATCAACCCTGCGCCTGGCGCCTCCCCTGGTGATCACGGAGTCTGAATTGGACTTCGCCCTGGATCAGCTCAGCGAGGTTCTGGCGTCAACCCG
>JBIOYB010000630.1:0-27651 GCA_044869915.1 Allorhizocola sp. | reverse complement strand
AGTTGCGTGGCCGTGTGGCCCAGCGCCGGCGCTGGCCCGACGGGCTGCACGCCGCGGTGGAGGCCAAGGAGGGGCTCGACGCGTCGGCCGAGGGTGAGGTGCTGGGCACCATCACCGTGCAGGGGTTCGTCGCGCTCTACAACAACATCGCGGGCATGACGGCCACCGCCGTGCACGTGGGCGATGAGCTTCGCGAATATTTCAAGCTTGAGGTCGCTGTCATCCCGCCCAACACGCCGTGCGTCCGAGTCGACGAGATCGACCGGATCTACGCCACGCGCGCCGAGCGCGAGGAGGCGCTGACCGAAGAGATCTCCAAGATCCACGAGACCGGCCGGCCGATCCTGATCGGCACGCTCGACATCAACGAGTCGCAGACGCTGGCCGAGAGCCTGCGCGCGGCGGGCGTGGAGTGCGTCGTGCTCAACGCCAAAAACGACGCCGAGGAGGCCGAGATCATCGCCGAGGCCGGCAAGTTCGGCGCGGTCACGGTGTCGACCCAGATGGCCGGGCGGGGTGTCGACATCCGCCTGGGCGGCAGCGACCAGTCCGACCGCGAGCGGGTGGCCGAGCTCGGCGGGCTCTACGTGATCGGCAGCGGCCGGCACAACAGCCGCCGCGTCGACGACCAGCTGCGCGGGCGTGCCGGGCGGCAGGGCGACCCCGGCGGTTCGATCTTCTACGTGAGCATCGAGGACGAGCTGATCAAGCATCACGCCGCCGACGCGATCCCGCCGTGGCCAAAGATGAAGTTCGGCGGGCTCGTCGATGACGACCGGGTCACGGCCGCTGTGGAGCACGCGCAAAAGGTGGCCGAGGGCGTGCACTACGAGCTGCACCGCAACACGTGGCGCTACAGCGTGGTCATCGAGCAGCAGCGGCAGGCGCTCGCCGAGCGCCGGGAGCGGCTGCTGACCACCGATGTCGCCGGCAAGATGCTGCTGACCCGGGTGCCCAAGAAGGCCAACGCGTTCGTGGAGGGCCGGCTCGATGAGTGGCTGGCCGAGCATCTGGCCGCCGTGGAGCTCGAGGACCAGGCGGAGCGTGAGGCGCAGGCGAAGCTCGAGGAGTCGGCCGAGCTCGAGGAGTCGGCCGAGCTTGACGAGTCGGCCGAGCTTGACGAGTCGGCCGAGCTCGAGGAAAAGGCCGAGGCCGAGGAGCAGGCGGACAAGGCCGAGCCCGAAGACGAGGCGCAGACCGAGGAAAAGGCCGAGGCCGAGGAGCAGCCGGACGAGGCGGAGGAGCAGGCCGAGGCCGAAGACGAGGCAGAGGAAGAAGACGAGGAGGCCAAGGCGGCCAAGGCGGAGCTTGAGCGGGTGCAGCGGGAGGAGGGCGAGCGCAAGCTGGTGCAGATCGGCCGGTCGATCGCGCTCTGGCATCTGGACCGGCTCTGGGCCGAGCACCTGGCGGAGCTGTCCGAGGTGCGCGAGGGCATCCACCTGCGCGCGCTGGGCCGGGTCGATCCGCTCGACGAGTTCCACCGCTCGGCCGTGCCGGCGTTCAACCGGCTGATCCCCGAGATCGAGGAGCGCACGATCGCCACGTTCGAGGAGCTCGACCTGGAGGAGGAGTTCACGCCGGAGCGCGCCGAGCTGGTGCGTCCGAGCGCGACCTGGACCTACCTGGTGACCGACAACCCGTTCGGGTCCGAATTGGACCGTCTGGTGTCGGTGTTCAAGCGCAAGCGATGAGCACGCCGGCCGTCTCCTTGCGGCCGCTGCGGTTCGAGGACTGGGAGGCGATTCACGACTGGGCGCGGCTGGAGGAGGCGTGCCGCTTCCAGCCGTGGGGCCCGGACACGCCCGAGGAGACCCGGTCCTTTGTGCAGGGTGCGATCGCGGCGTGGGCGGACGGGCGGTTCGTGCACGCGGCCGAGGTCGATGGGCTCGTGAAGGGCATCGCCGAGCTGAGGCTGGGCTCACACCTGCAGGGCGAGATCGCCTACGGTGTGCACCCGGAGCTGTGGCGGCGCGGCATCGCCACGATCATCGCGCGCGAGCTGTTGCGCATCGGCTTCGAAGAGCTGAAGCTGCACCGGATCTGGGGCACGTGCGATCCGCGCAACGTGGCCTCCGGCCGGGTCATGCACAAGCTGGGCATGAAGCACGAGGGCCGGATGCGGCAAAACCTGCTGATCCGGGACGGCTGGCGAGACTCTGATCTCTACGCCATCCTGGACCAGGAATGGGTTGCCGCATCCGGCTCTTAGATCAGACGCCCGAGACCGAGGTGATCCAGGCGCGGTTGCCCGGGACACTGCCATACCACTGCGACGTGGTGCCGTTGGCCGTCGAGGCGACGCCGACCTGCAGGCCGTTGTAGGTCTGCGGGCCGCCGGAGTCGCCACGCCAGGCGTTGCCGTTGATCCGGGTGCTCGCGAGCGCGGGTCCGCCGTAGTAGTCCGTTGCGCTGGTTGAGGTGACGCGGACGGTCGCGGTCTTGAGCGCGGTCGAGGCGCTACAGCCGGAGTAGCACGTCATGCCCCAGCCGTAGATGTTGTTGGTGCTGTTGACCGGTGGGTTGGCGCTGGCAAGGCGCATGTAGGTGGTGCTGATGGAGCGGTCGAGTCGCAGCAGGGCCAGGTCGTTGCGGACCGAGTAGCTCAGGACGTTGGCCATGGTGCCGCCGGACGTACGGTTGACGCTGCCGACGCGCACCGACATGGTCGCGCTGGTGCAGTGGCGCGCGGTCAGCACCCACTGCGCCGCGATGATGGTGCCGGAGCAGGTGAACGACCCGCTGCGGAACACGGCCGCGGCCCAGGGGGCGGACGCCACCGTGCCGCCACCGATGATGTTCGGCTGGACGTCGGCGGCGGCGGGGGCGGCGTAAACGCCGACGCCCGCGACTGACAGCGCGAGGCTGGCGATCACGACTCGTAGTCGCATGGATGCTCCTTATCCGGGGGTGGATGGACAGGAGCATCCATTCATAGATCTAATTATTTAGCAAGTGTCAGTTCCTTGGCCCCGCCCTCGTGCAACGCTTCGTACACGTTGTCTCGCAATGCGTTGGCCTCCTGCGCCGTGAACGTGCGCGACGGGTGCCGCAACACCAGGCGCAGCAGGATGTTCTTCTGCCCGGGCCGCATGCCCATGCGCCGGTGCGCGGCCGCGGGCAGGTCGGCATAGGCCGTCTCCGACAGGACCGCTACCTCTTCGATCGCGTCGTGCCCGAGCGCACGCACGCGATCGCCGAGCAACTCGCAGTCCAAGTCGGCGGCGACGGCGAGCGACATGTCCCGCCGCACCGGCGGCATCGACGACACCTCGCGGTATGGCGCGAGGTCGAGCATCTGCCCGGCGATCCGCGGGTCCGGATCGCGCAGCAGCCGGATGTCGGGTATCCCCTTGCGCAGCATCAGCAGGCGGTCCAGCCCGAGCCCCATCGCGAGCCCGCGCGCGGTCGGTGGCAGGCCCGCTTCGGCGAGCACGCGTGGATGGGCCAGCCCGCACTCTCCAATCTCGACATCGCCGGCGTAAATCTCCCGTCCCTCGAGCGTGTACGGGTGCGAGTTGGGCACAGTGCGCCATGCCGATCCCGGAAGCGCGGCCCGTACCACCAAATCGATCATCTCTTCAAGCGGCGGGACCGAACCGCGCGGGCTGACCCACCACAGGTCCATCTGGTGCGGGTGGCCCACGTGGTGCCGGTCGATGACGTCGCGCCGGTGGCACACGCCCGGCACCGCCAGCACCACGTCTTCCTCCCCCACCCGCCGTAACAGGTGTGGGACATGGGCCGTGGTGTGCGAGCGCAGCATCAGGCCGTCGCCCAGGTAGTGGCTGTAGCGCCGCTCCCGGGTCACGGCGTCGGCCGGATACAGCAGCCGGTCGTAGTTGTCGGCCACGCGCACCACGCGCGGCCCGCCGTCACGGACCACGGGCACGGGCCAGGGCGCGCACAGCGCGTCGACGATGAGCTGCATGGCGTGCGGCCCGGCGGCGGGGTCGGTCAGGTCACGGATCTCGTGCGTCGAATCCATCGGAGCTCCTTGAACGCGAGCGCGAAAAAGCCCCCGGCTCGCCGGAGGCAACGCGTGATGTCAAGGAGCAGCGCGATCAACCCACGGCAGGCCGGGGGCTGAAAAATCGCGCTGTGGATGAGGACATGCCGTCATTTTAGCTCACGCCGGGTTGACTCCGTTCGGGCGAAGCCGTGCTCTTTGCGCGGCCGTGGCCGGGCGCGAAGCGAACCGGGCACTGCCGCTGCGGGTAACAACGTGTGGCGCCGGTCCACCAGGCAGGAGAAGGAGGACCGGCGCCCTGTGTCCACTTTCGTAGACGATCACGCCGTCCGGCAAGGCACTCGGACAAGTCCGAACACTTCCGAACGGGGCGTGAGACGCCCCGACGCGGGCCCGCATCCGCCGAGGCGAGACCGGCGCGGCCAGGTTCACGGTTAGGCTGTGCCCATGACCATCCAGCTCGCCCCCGGCCTGACCGCCCAGGTGGAGTTGCTCGTCACCGACGCCGACACCGCGCAGGCGCTCGGCTCCGGCGACGTGCCCGTGCTCGGCACACCACGCGTGGTCGCGCTCGCCGAGGCCGCGACCGTGGCCGCCACGACCCGCACGCTCGCGCCCGGCCAGACCACCGTTGGCGTGCGGGTCGAGCTGGACCACAAGGCGGCGACCCCCGTGGGCCGGCGGGTGGTCGCCGAGGCGGTGCTGTCTGGAGTGGACGGACGCACGCTCACGTTCGATGTCAGCGTGCGCGACGGCGACGTCGTGGCCGCCGAGGGCAGGGTGACGCGGGTGCTGGTCGATCGGCAAAAGTTCGTGGACAAGGCCACAGCATGAGGTTCGACGAGATCGCCGACGGGGTCTTCCTGTGCGCCTATCCGGTGTTCAAGGTCAACTGCGTGCTCGTCACGGGCACCGACGCGGCGATGATCATCGACACGCTGTCCACCGACGAGCAGGCGACCGAGCTATACGACGCGGCGCGGCAGGTGACCTCCCAACCCCTGACGTTGGTCAACACGCACTTCCACTTCGACCACACGTTCGGCAACGCGACCCTCGCCGGGGAGAGCACGCCCATCTGGGGCCACCCCGACTGCGCCCGCGAGCTCACCGAGCGCGGCGACCACTGGAAGCGGGTGTGGCAGGGCGAGATCGACGACGAGGACCTGGCGCTGGCCGTGGGCCGCGTGCGGATAAAGGCGCCCAATCGCCTGGTGGACAAGAGCGTCCAGGTCGACCTGGGTGGGCGCACTGCGGTCATCAGCCATCACGGGCGCGGGCACACCGACGGCGACATCGTGGTGCGCGTCGGCGAGATCCTGATCGCGGGCGATCTGGTCGAGCAGGGGGCGCCGCCCGCGTTCGACGACGCCTATCCGCTGGAGTGGCCGGACACGCTGGCGGCGCTGCTGCGCGAGCCGTTCACCAAGCTCGTTCCTGGGCACGGCGGGCCCGTGGAGATGGCGTTTGTGCAGCAGCAGCATGCCGACCTGACCCGGCTCGACTGGCTGATCCGAGACGGGCACCGCGACGGCGCGCCGCCCGAGCGGGTCGCGGTGGCGAGCCCGCTCGTGGGCGCGTTCGGCGAGGAGGGCCTCTACCAGTCGCTGCTAGCCGTCAAGCGTGGCTACGCCCAGCTGGACGGGGCCTGACCCGCTAGGCTAGCGGCCGCGTGACCTCCTCCAGCCGCAACGAAACCGGAGGCTTGCGCAGCAGCGCCGACTCGTTGCGCGTGATGCCCGGGTCGAGCGTCTTGGCCACGAAGATGGCGTGCCACACGCAAAAGACGAGCACGGTCCAGATTTTGCGCGAGTGGTCGGCCCGGCCCGCCCGGTGGTCGCGCAGCAGGCTCTCCACATAGGACAGGTCGAGCAGGTCGCGCGCGCCGGAGCCGTTGAGGATGTCGCGCGCCCACTGGTACATCTCCCCCGCGAGCCAAACCCTTGTGGGCACGGGGAATCCGAGCTTGGGCCGGTTGACGATGGCCGGCGGCACGACCTGCGCCATGGCCTGGCGCATGGCCCACTTGGTGATCCGCGACCCGGGCGGCACCTTGAGCGCCTGCGGCAGCCTGGAGGCGACCGCCCACACCTCACGGTCGAGGAACGGCACGCGCAGCTCCAGCGAGTGGGCCATCGACATGCGGTCGGCCTTGACCAGGATGTCGCCGCGCAGCCACGTGCTCATGTCGACGTATTGCATCTTGGTCACGTCGTCGAGCCCGTCGGCGGCGGCCTCGGCGTAGAGCGGGCGGGTGATGTCGGTGTATCGAGCGCCCCCCGCGTTGCGCTTGAGCAACCGGCGCAGTTCGTCGTCGTTGGCGAAGATGCGGGCGTTGCCGCTGAACCGCTCTTCGATGGGTGTCGTGCCCCGCTCGATGTAGTTTTTGCCCTTGACCCCGTTGGGGATCACCCGCGACATGGCGCGCAGGCCGCGCTGCATCGGGTCGGGCAGCCGGGTCAGGGGGCGCAGCGAAAGCGGCTCGCGATAGATCAGGTACCCCCCAAAGAATTCATCGGCCCCCTCGCCCGAAAGGACGACGGTGACATGCTCGGCCGCCTTCTTCGCCACAAAATAAAGTGGTACGAGGGAGGGATCCGCCACCGGATCGTCGAGGTGCCAGACGATGCGCGGCAGCGCCTCCATCATGTCGTAGGCGGTGATTTTGGTCGGGATCGTCGTCACGCCGAGGTGGCGGGCCGATTCCTGGGCGATGTCCACTTCGGAGTATCCGTCGTTGTCGAACCCGACCGTGAACGTGAGGATCTCGGGGTTGAACTCGCGGGCCAGCGCCACGACCGAGGTGGAGTCGATGCCGCTGGACAGGAACGCGCCGACCGGCACGTCGGAGCGCATGTGCATGCGCACGCTCTCGCGCAGCGTCTCCTTGATCTCGTGGAAGATCCGCTGCTGGTCGTCGACCGGGGTCGGCTGGAACATCGGCCGGAAGTAGCGCTTGATCTCCAACTCTTGAGAAGGGGCCCACGTCAGGGACTCTCCCGCGCCGATCCGTTTGATCCCGTGGTGCAGCGTGCCGGGCTCGGGTACGTATTGGAAGGTCAGCAGGTGCGACAGCTGCACCAGGTCGACCTCCTCGGTCGCGAACGGCAGCAGTGCCTTCTTCTCGCTGGCGAGGAACAGCCCGTCGGGCGTCTGCAGGTAGTGCATGGGTTTGATGCCGAACGGATCGCGGGCGCCGAATGCCCGGCGCTCCTGCCGGTCCCAGATCACGAACGCGAACATGCCGCGCAGCCGGTCGAGCACCTGCTCGCCCCAGTAGTGGTAGCCCGCGACCACGACTTCGGCGTCGCCGTTGGTGGCGAAGACCGCGCCGTGCTCGCGGCCGAGCTCCTCGCGCAGCTCGAGGTAGTTGTAGATCTCACCGTTGAACGTCAATAGATATCGGTCGAGGTATGGCAACGGCTCCTTGGATAACTCGACGTCAATGATCGAGAGCCTTTTATGCGCAAAAATTGCATCATTGTCAACCACTTGGATGCCGGTGTCGTCCGGCCCCCGATGATGCAGCAGCTCAAGCGCTTCAGCTAGGCGAACATGAAAGGTATCAACTTCACAATGCTCACTAAAAAAGGCCAAGATACCGCACACAGTGACATCCTCCCATAATTCGGCTCGGGATAAGCTCGTACGTAAAACGGCGGAGGAGTCAAGGTGGTTGCAGACGGCACAGAAAAAGACCGTCCACAAGACGGCACAGAGTCACACGACCCGATGTATCCGGAAAAGTTTCTCGCGTTCATGCGCACCGGCTGGCGCGACACCGAGCTGGCCAACGGCCAGATGACGGGTGCACCGCACTTCGCCAAGCGCCGGGCCGCCCTCGCCGAGGCGTTCCCGGGCGAGACACTCGTGATCCCCAGCGGGCACGAGATGGTCCGGGCCAACGACACCAACTTCCCGTTCCGCCCGGGCAGCGACTTCGTCTACCTGACCGGCGAGCACGACCCAGAGAGCGTGCTCGTGCTGCGCTCCGACGGCACGGCAGTGCTCTACGTGCGGCCCCGCTCACCGCGCGACACCGACGAGTTCTTCAAGGACCGCAACTACGGCGAGCTGTGGATAGGCCGCCGGCACACGCTCGGCGAAAAGGCCGCGGAGCTGGGCGTCGAGACCGCCAACCTGGCCGACCTGCCGCTGGACGAGCTGGCCCCGGCGCGCACGCGCGTGCTGCGCGGGCTCGACCCCCACGTCGACGGGCGGGTGCGCCAAACCGACCCCGGCCGCGACGCCGAGCTGGCGTGGGTCATCTCCGAGCTGAAGCTGATCAAGGACGAGTGGGAGATCGCGCAGCTGCAGGACGCCATCGACGCGACCGTGCGCGGGTTCGAAGACGTGGCACGCATCCTGCCGGCCGACCGGGCCGTGTCCGAGCGGCTGGTCGAGGGCGTGTTCGGGCTGCGGGCGCGGCACGACGGCAACGGCGTGGGCTACAGCTCGATCGTCGGCGCCGGCTCGCACGCGACGATCCTGCACTGGATCCGCAACGACGGGCGCATCCAGCCGGGCGAGCTGCTGCTGGCCGACATGGGCGTGGAGGGGCACAGCCTCTACACGGCAGACGTGACGCGCACCCTGCCGGTGTCGGGCCGATTCACGCCGCTGCAGCGCCAGGCCTATGAGGTCGTCTACCGCTCGCAGGAGGCGGGCATGGAGGCGATCAAGCCGGGCGCCAAGTTCTCCGACGTCCACCTGGTGTGCATGCGTGTGCTGGCCGAGGGCCTGCACGACATGGGCATCCTGCCGGTCAGCGTGGACGAGGCGATGGAGAAGGACTCGGTGCTCTACCGGCGTTGGACGCTGCATGGGTTCGGGCACATGCTGGGCATCGACGTGCACGACTGCGCCAACGCGCGCCAGGAGAAGTATCGCGATGGCGAGCTCGCCGAGGGATATGTGCTGACCAATGAGCCGGGCCTTTATTTCCAACCCGAAGACGATTTGGTACCGGCGGAGCTGCGCGGCATCGGCGTGCGCATCGAGGACGACGTGCTCGTGACCGCGACCGGCTCGAAGAATCTGTCCGACGGTCTCCCCCGCCACCCCGACGACGTCGAGCGCTGGCTCGCCACACAGCGCGAGGCCGGCCCCCGCCTGCCCGGGTAGGTCTGTTTCGCTTTCGTCGAGCCCGCTCCCCCGCGAGCGGGCTCAAGTATCAGGCGTCAAGAGCGAACGCCCACTTCTTTCACCACCGCCTGATCGTGTACGCCCGCGAGTGCCAATCCGATCGCCTCAACGAGTTGAGCCTCTACGTTCATGCGGTCAAGCACGTCGATGAAAAACTCGGACACGTTGAAAAACTGCTCCTCGGTCACCCCGAGCCCGTGATACGCGGGGACGAAGCCGTCCCGTGCCGCGTCACTCAGGCCGCTTACTGTCGTCATGGATCTTCCCCTTTCCATGCAAAGCAGACTCGCCGCTGCTTCACGTTTGCGCTCAGCCGGCCGATGCCCATGAAGGCGATGGACACCGAATGCGCATCCTTCCCAGGTGGCAGCTGAGCCGAGTCCGCAAGGCGAGCGGAAGAGGCTTCACGCTCACCCCGCGACAGATGGAAACGCTATGGGCACGGGTCTTCTGGAGACCACGAGGTTGCCCGAGGTTGGCAGGCGAGTTAGACGCCCAATCGGTCGATCGCGGCCATGATGAGTGCCCGCGCAGGAGGGCCGACCACGGCCATATTGGACAGTTCGCCATACACCTGCGCGTATATCTTGATCTCGCGAGGCTGCGTAATGGCCAGCTCGGCGGTCGGGGTCTCAACGGATACCTGTGTATCGTCGAACATCCAGAAGCCGGGACTCGACCACATGGTTCGGTCCGCGTCCATGGGCACGATGCCCAGGCTCACATTGTGACGGATACACACGGTGACGAGGTGGGCAAGCTGGGCAGCCATCATCTCGCGGGAGCCGATCCGCGCATGTAGCGCCCACTCCTCCAGGACCACGGCAAACCGGCGCTCAGAGTTGAGAATGCGCTGACGGGCCATGCGGACTCGGACGGCTTCGGCGATGTCATCGGGGACGCCGTGGACCTCAGCTATGCGCCGCAACCGAACCTCGGCGTACTCCGGCGTTTGGAAGAGCCCGGGAATGACGCCCGGCTCATAGATGCGGAAATGGCGGGTGCGCTCGTAGATCTTAAAACCCTCCGCCTGGATCTGCCGGAGCCCGTCACGCACCCGGCCGCGAAACTCGACGTACATGCCCTCGACAGCCCGGAGGACTGCGAGGAGATCTGGGAGTTGGTCGTTGGCTCCACAGTGGAGCGCCCACGCCTTCACGTCCTCGGCGCTTGGTGGGCGGGTGCTGTGCTCAATCTTGCTGACTTTGGAGGCGTGCCAGCCCGCCCGAGCCGCGAGCTCGCGCCCCGTAAGACCCGCCTCCTCGCGAATCCCACGAAGCCGAGCCGCGAACCCTTCCCTCGCCGCGTGGGCGGGTGATACCGGGGATGGCAAGTCCTCCCCCCGTCAGGCGGGTTGGTAATCGCTGTGGTCGAAGCCGAGCCGCCACACTGTCTCGAAGGCTTCCACGCAGAAGTGCAACGCCTCTGCACTGCCGACCACTGTCCCGACGCGCGTCCCGTCGCCCGAGAAGAGGCTGAACAACACCACGTCATCCACGAGCCAGAAGTCGTTGCCGGGCAACCGGATCTCCGAAGCCAAGCTGCGGGGTAACCAGCGGACGCATTCTCCGGCGGCGAGATTGGCGTAAGGCGTCACCTCGTGCTCGAAGCGGATGTAGCTTGAGACCGGCTCGGACACGACCCGCGCCCGGCGGAAGTCCACGCCGCGCGCAACGACCGGTCTAACCAGCGCGTGCCAAGACAACGCGTACTCGGAATAGTCGATGGGCTTGCCTGCGAGCCATACGGTGTACGCCGGGGAGCCCTCGTAGTGGTCTCTCAGCTCAAGGTGGAGTACCCGCCGTGCAGCACCGGAAAAGAGTTCCTCAAGCGTCGAGGGTTGTGCCACCGGCGTTCACCTCCGGGAAGAAAGGCATCATCCGCTTCGGGATGCGCACCAGAGTCTCGTGTGCGGGCACGTCGCCAATTTCCGCCAGATCCGCTGGGTCCGTGACGCGCCGGCCCTGGATCACGTAGTTATCTCCGTCATCCCAGATTGTCGGGGAGTTGTTGAATTCTGAGCCTGGGTCCCTGCCAAGAAATCTGAGTGCCATGATCCTGCCCCCTCGGGCGGTGTTGGGCATTGATGTTGGTCCAAGTTTCCATCGAGGGCACACGGCCATCAAGAGATATTGCCCGAAGTTGCCCACGTGACGGCGGGCACACGACGCGCGAGGCGAGCTGTTCCTGGCCAACATCGGCGCGAAGGGGCAGAACCCTTACACGGCAGACGTGACGACGCTAAGCGCCTGGCCAGAAGTAATGTCCGTAACTCGCCCAAGTTGGCGTAGGTCCATATAGGACGACCTCGTCAGGGGTTTGATCGAGTTTCCACACAACGATCACCCACGACGAGGTCTTCGCCAGTATGCGCCCCGCGCACGTGTTCGCCAACCCCACCGATGAGCAGTACCACCAGCTCGTCGACGCTTTGCACCGGCAGTGGCGCATAGCCGCCCGGGCGGTGATGATCCTGCTGTCCGCCAGCGGAATGACCGCGGCCGAGATCGGCGCTGTGCTGCACTACGACCCTAAACGGTGCGGCGCTGGATCACCCGCCACGACCTTGACGGCCTGGCCGGGCTGCCCGACCGGCCCCGCAGCGGACGACCCCGGCTGGGCAGCACCCGCCTGGGCGAACGCATCCGCGCCCTGCTGGCCACACCCAAAGCGTGGACCACAGCCCGGATCTGGCGGCAGCTTCGACGCCCGAACATGAGCCTGCGCACCATGTACCGGCGGGTGCGTGAGCAGGCCCGCTGGTGCCGGCCCCGCCTGATCGCCAAAAGCGACGCCGACCACGACACCATCTGCGCGGCCATCCGCGACCAGATTGCCGCCCTGCCACAAGGATCCGTCGTGCTCGCCGAGGACGAAACCCACCTGGACCTGCTGGCCCGCATCCGCGCCGCCTGGATGCCCACCGGCATACGCCACCGGATCCTGACCCCCGGCAGCAACATCCGCCGCACCATCCACGGCGCGATCAACCTGGCCACCGGCGCCTGGCATCACCACGTGTCACACAAAAACGTCTCGGTGGTGTTCTGCTATTTCCTGCAGCAACTGCTGGCCGCCTACCCCGACGCACCCGTCATCGCGGTGATCTGCGACAACGGCACCACCCACCACAGCAAGATCACAAAGAAGTGGCTGGCCGACAATCCCAGGCTCCTACTGATCGAGGGCGCCAGGTACAGCCCACAAGATAACCCGGTCGAACGGATCTGGGCCGTGCTCAAACAGCACATCGCTAACACCGCCCCGGCGACCATCGCCGATCGCGTACGACAGGCCCACGCCTTCTTCCACAGCCGAACCCCCGGCCAGAACCTCACCACCGCAGCGCCATGGACCTCACCCTGGCTCCCCGAGGGTTACGGACAAGACTTCTGGCCAGGCGCTTAGATGCGCCGGAGACTACGTCCTGCGGCGAAGTCGTCCCGTCCATCCGCATAGTGCCAGGCCGCTTACCCGGCGGGCGTTTTGCCCCACGCCCGCCGGGTCCGCATCGGATCAGCGGGGCATCAGGCGGATGATCGGCAGCTCGCGGTCGGTCTTCTGCTGATACTGGGCGAAGCGCGGCGCGGACGTGGTGATCTGCTTCCATGCCTGTGCGCGCTCGGTCCCGTGGAGCTGATCCGCGGTGACGGCCACTGCGCGGCCGTCGACCTCGATCCGGACCTTGTCGGGATGGGCGGCGAGGTTGTAGTACCAAGCTGGGTTTCCGGGTGCCCCGCCGGCCGATGCGACGATCAGCCAGCTGCCATCATTGCCGGGAAACCAGCCGACCGGGCTCATGCGCTCCAGTCCGCTCTTGCGGCCGACGGTGGTCAGGACCAGCGCGTTGAAGCCCATCATCTTGCCGCCCTTGCGGCGGATCCGCCGGGCGGCCAACTTGTTGAACCACAGCATCAATCTGCCGCCGGGCTGACGGGCGCCGCGGGTGCCGGGGCGAGTATCGAAGCTCATCTGGCGTCTCCTTTGGGGCGGACCTGCTAGACGCTCTGCGGGGCGATCTAGTTAGCTCGACATACTGTATGCGATATAAACTATCTACATCCTGTACGGTAGTTGGCGTGGAGAAGCCTGCGCAAGTGATCGCGGCCACGGGATCGGGGGTGGGGATGGACGTCGCCACCGGGCTGATTCAGCTCGCCGGCCTGGTCCAGAGCATTTACGCGCGTGTTTCCGAGCGCCATGACCTGACGCCCGTCCAAGCCAAGTTTCTGTGCGTCCTGCTGGCCGGCCCCCGCGGGATGGCCGACCTTGCCCAGTGCTTCGGCGTGGAGAAGGCGGCGCTCACCGGCTTGACGGATCGGGTCGAGCGCAGCGGCCTCGCCCAGCGATCAGCCGTGCCGGGCGACCGGCGAGCGCTGCAGGTGACACTCACCGACGCCGGCCGCCAGGCAGCGATCGCCTTTCACGCCGAGGTCACCAAGGAGCTCCGCCGTCTCGTCGCGCCACTGTCGCCTCAGGACCGCGAGCACCTCCGCAGCACCATGGCGGAGATTGTCGCGAGGTGCCGAGCATCCGCCGTCCCGGATCCTCCATCAGGCGGTTGATCTGCCTAGGCGCGACAAGGCCCGCCCAGCCCTGTTGGGCTGGACGGGCCGTCGTCGTCCTAGACGCGAGTGGATGATCGTCCGCTGAGGATGGCCGCCGTTACGCCCACCCCGGCGGCGGCGAGGACTACCTGGATCAGGATTTCGATCCAGTCCACGCCCTCGGTGTCCACGACGCCCAGCTGGCGGGCGAAGAACGTCCCGAGCAGGGCCGCCGCGATGCCGATCACCACGGTCAGCCAGATGGGGATGCTCTGCCGGCCCGGTAGCAACAGCCGACCGAGCACGCCGATGACGGCTCCAATGAGGATTGCCGTAATCACGCCGGTTGCGGTCACGGTTTGCCTCCAATCTGGAGTGGATAGTTAGTCGTAACTGCCCCCGCAGCGGGCTGACTAAACCTTGCAGGCAATGCCGTTAACACGTCATTGCTTGCAAACTCTTGCGGAAACATTTCGGCAACCGTATGTTGCGGGCATGCTCCTCATCGGACTCCTCTCATTGGCGTTGATCGCTACGCCCGCCGTCGCGGCCGAGTACTCCAGCAGCGCGCAGCCGCCCGCGGCCCGGCGCGCGGAGCAGTTCTACTTCCTGCTGCCCGACCGCTTCGCCAACGGGGATCCGAGCAACGACACCGGCGGATATCCGGGCGGGCGGGACAGCCACGGGCACGACCCGTCCGACAAGGGCTTCTACCACGGCGGCGACCTGCGCGGCGTGATCGATCGGCTCGACTACATCCAGGGCCTCGGCACGACCGCGATCTGGCTGGCGCCGGTGTTCAAAAACCGTCCGGTGCAGGGGGATTCGGCCGGATACCACGGCTACTGGATCACCGACTTCACCCAGGTCGACCCGCACTTCGGCACCAAGGACGACCTCAAACGCCTGGTGCGGCTGGCGCACGGGCGCGGCATGAAGGTGTACCTCGACGTGATCGTGAACCACACGGCCGACGTGATCTCCTACGCCGACGAGGGCCTTCCCCGTGACTCCGCCGCGCTCCGCCGGGGAAGCCCCAAGTCGGCCGAAGGCGGCAACCGGTCCTATGTGGACACGAAGACCAGTCCGTACACGGACGCGCAGGGGCGCAAGTTCAACGACGTGAACTACGCCGATGGGCGCCAAGGGTTTCCGCGCGTGGACGCCACCGCCGGGGCGTACACGCCCGTGGTCAATGGGGTCAAGGCTCCGGCGTGGCTGAACGACCCGAGCATGTACCACAACCGCGGCGACTCCACGTTTTCCGGCGAGAGCAGCACGCACGGCGACTTCGCCGGCCTCGACGACCTGTGGACCGAGCGCCCCGAGGTGGTACGCGGCATGACGAAGATACACAAGGACTGGATCGCCGAGACGGGCGTCGACGGGTTCCGGCTGGACACGGCCAAGCACGTGAACATGGAGTTCTGGCCCCAGTTCGTGGACGGGATCGGGCGCGGGTTCCCGATGTTCGGCGAGGTGTTCTCGTCCGACCCGGCGATCGCGTCGGCGTATGTGCGCCAGGGGCAACTGCCCGCCACGCTGGACTTCGGCTTCCAGGCGGCCGCGACGAGCTTCGTCAACGGAGGCAACGCGGGATCCGCGCAAGGGCTGGCCGGCCTGTACGCGGCCGACGGCATGTACACGGCACGTGACGTCAACGCCAACGGGCTGCCCACCTTCCTGGGCAACCACGACATGGGGCGGATCGGCACGTTCACGCGCAGCCTCGAAAAGTCGCGGCTCGCCCACGAGCTGATGTTCCTCACCCGAGGCCAGCCGGTCGTGTATGCGGGCGACGAGCAGGGCTTCACCGGCGACGGCGGGGACAAGGACGCGCGCCAGTCGTTGTTCGCCAGCCGGGTCCCGTCCTATTTGGACGACGACCTGCTCGGCACCGACCGCACCCACGCTCAGGACAACTTCGAGACCGGCCATCCGCTCTATCGAGCCATCGCCGAGTTGGGCAGGCTACGCAGTGAGCATGCGGCACTGCGCGACGGCATCCAGCTCACCCGGCACGTGGGCGACGGCGTGTTCGCGTTTTCGCGCATCGGGCCGGACCGGGTCGAGTATGTGGTCGCCGTGAACGCCTCGACCACGCCCAAGGCCGTGCCGGTGAGCGGGGCCTACCACCGGATCTACGGCTCGGGCATGCTGGACGCCGTGCCGCCGCAGTCGACCGTCGTGTTCCGGGCCGACCGGCCGCTGCCGCCCGGGGGCACGCCCACGATCGCGCTCCAGGCCGCGCAGGGCTCCGGGATGGGCAAGGTGACGGCAAACGTCGGCGGGGACGACCCGACGGCGACGGTCAGGTTTGAGGCGCAGGTGGGCGACGGGCCGTGGAAGCTGCTGGGCACGGCGACGCACGCGCCGTACGACGTCACGCACGACCTGGCCGGGCTGGCCGGGCGCACGCCCGTGCGCTATCGGGCGGTGGTGCGCGACAGCGCCGGGCGCACGGCGAGCGCGGCGGCCCAGATCGCGGTGGAGTCGCCGCCGGAGCAGGCCCAGCGGGAGCATGTGCTGGTGCACTATCAGCGGCCCGACGGCGACTACGCCAATTGGCGCCTGTATACGTGGGGCGACATCGATCCGTCGATGAACCTGCCGTGGCCGCAGGGGCAGCCGTTCGCGGGCGTGGACGCCTTCGGCGCCTTTGCCTGGGTGCGGGTCAAGCCGGGCGCGAGCTCCGTCGGGTACCTCATAATAGATCAAAATGGGGTCAAAGACGTGCCGGCGGACCGGTTTATCAACCCGGGCACGACGTTTGAGGTCTGGCACCGGCAGGGTGTCACCGAACCGGTGCCGCCCACCGTCCAAGAACCACCGTCCAATGTGGCCATTTTGCACTACCGGCGCGCCGACGGCGACTACGCCGGTTGGGGCCTGCACCTGTGGGACGGCAACGCCAACCCGGTGGAGTGGAACAATCCCATGCCGCCCACCGGGATCGACGCGTACGGCGCCTACTGGCACGTGCCGCTCGTCGCGGGAGCGACCGGCGTAAGCTACATCGTGCACCGGGGCGACGAGAAGGACCTGCCCAACGACCAGCGGCTGGACTTCGCGACGTTTGGGCGGGAGGCGTGGATCCTGTCCGGGCGGCAGGCCTACCTGCGGCCCGAGGTGCCGCAGGCACGCCGCGACCTCGACCTGACCAAGTCGCGGGCGCACTGGATATCCCGCGGAAGCCTGTTGTGGGACAAGCCGCAGACCGACGGCATGGTTTACGAGCTCGTGGTCGCTGCCGAGGGCGGGCTGTCCATAGTGGACGGCCAGCTGGCCGGAAACTACCGCACCATAGGCCTCAAGGCGGGCGTGCTGTCGGAGGCGCAGCGGCAGCGGTTCCCGCATCTGTGGGCATACAAGGCGTTTGACGTCGCGCCCCACGACGTGAAGCAGTCGCTGCGCGGGCAGCTCGCGGTGGTCGAGCGCAAGCACGACGGCACACTGCTCTCGGCGACCGGCGTGCAGATCCCGGGCGTGCTCGACGACGTCTACTCCGCCGCCACCTCTGCCGGCCTTGGGCCGGTGTTCGACCGCGGGCGCGTGTCGCTCAACCTGTGGGCGCCAACAGCGAAGTCGGTGCGACTGGAGCTGGACGGCGCGCTGGTGGACATGCGGCGCAACGACGAAACGGGCGTGTGGAGCGCGAGCGGACCGTCCACATGGGAGGGCAAGCGGTATCGGTTTGTCGTGGCGCACTACCAGCGCACGTCGATCGTCACCGATCCCTACTCGGTGGCCCTCACGCCCAATTCCACGCACAGTGTCATCGCCAAGCTCGGCACGTCCGGACCGCTGGCGTTCAGCGGGCGGCCGCAGATCTACGAGCTGTCCGTGCGCGACTTCTCCATCGCCGAGGGGCGCGGCACATACGACGCCTTCACCGACGGGGCCGGTGTCGCGCATCTGCGCAAGCTGGCCGCCGCCGGGGTCACGCACCTGCATCTCCTGCCCACGTTCGACTTCGCGACGATCCCGGAGCTGCGCGCCGACCAGGCCGTGCCGGGGTGCGATCTGGCCTCGCTGCCGCCCGATTCGCCGCAGCAGCAGGCGTGCGTCGGCGCCGTGCGGGACCGCGACGGCTACAACTGGGGCTACGACCCGCTGCACTACACCGTGCCGGAGGGCGGCTACGCCACCAACCCCGACGGGGCGGCACGCAACGCGTCGTTCAAGGCGATGGTCGACGCGTTGCACGCCAACGGATTGCGGGTGGTGCTCGACGTCGTGTACAACCACACATCGTCACCGTCCCCATTGGACCCGATCGTGCCCGGCTACTACCACCGGCTCTCGCTCGACGGGACCATCGAGACGTCCACGTGCTGCCTGAACACCGCGCCCGAGCACGCCATGATGGGCAAGCTCGTGGTCGACTCGGTGGTGACGTGGGCGCGCGCCTACGGTGTCGACGGGTTCCGGTTCGACCTGATGGGCCACCACCCCAAGGCCAACCTGCTGGCCGTGCGCGCGGCGCTCGACAAGCTGCCGGGCGGACGCGACATCCTGCTCTACGGCGAGGGGTGGGACTTCGGCGAGGTCGCCGGCAACGCACGCTTCGTTCAGGCCACACAGCTCAACATGGCCGGCACGGGGATAGGCACGTTCAACGACCGGCTGCGCGACGCGGTCAAGGGCGGCGGGCCGTTCGACACCAACCCGCGGCGGCAGGGGTTCGCCTCGGGCCTGTTCACCGATCCCAACGGCGATCCGGTGAACGGGACCCCGGACGAGCAGCGGGCGCGCCTCCTGCACCACCAGGACCAGATCAAGGTCGGGCTGGTGGGCAACCTGGCCGGATACTCGTTTGTGGACAGCGCCGGACGGCGCGTGACCGGCGCGGACGTGGACTACAACGGGGCGCCCACGGGATACACGGCGACGCCGTCGGAGGCTGTGACCTATGTGGACGCGCACGACAACGAGATCCTGTTCGACGCGCTGGCCTATAAGCTCCCCCAGGGCACGTCCGATGTGGACCGTGCGCGCATGCAGGTGCTCGCGCTCGCGACCGCCGTCCTGGGCCAGGGCACGGGCTTCGTGACCGGCGGCTCGGACATCATGCGCTCCAAGTCGCTGGACAAGAACTCCTACGACTCGGGCGACTGGTTCAACGCCATCCAGTGGGATTGCCGGGCGGGCAACGGCTTCGGGCGTGGGCTGCCGCCCGCGTGGGACAACGAGTCCCGCTGGCCCTATGCGCGCCCGCTGCTCGCGGACCGCTCGCTGGTGCCCTCGTGCGAGGCGATCGGGCTCGCGTCGGCGCGCTATCGGGAGCTGCTGCGCATCCGCGCCTCGTCCCGTCTGTTCGGTTTGGACAGTCTGGAAGCGGTGCAGCGCAGCGTTTCTTTTGTTGGCAACACGCCGGGTGTGATCACGATGGTGCTGACTTCACGGCAGGAGACCATCGTCGTGGTCTTCAACGCCACGCCCTCGACGATCACTGCGGCCGTGCCGCGCGCGGACCTGCGCGTGGTGCCGTCGGTCGACCCGCTCATGGCGTCGGCGTCCTACAACGACGGCGTCGTGCGCGTTCCGGGAAGGACGGTGGCGGTGTTCCGGGATTAGCTAAACTGTGTACAAATCGGTCAAAACGGCACTAGCATGACATTATTCGTCGCCACGATCCCTGGCGACTTCGCATGAAACCTTTGTTTGGAGGTGAGCTCCCGTGGACCTGATCGGTGGACTCCTATCCGCAGTGGGTGACCTCGTATCGTCCCTGCTCGACATCCTGTTCGGAGGCTAGCCGCCAGCCCGCCCGCCCAGCCGGGCATGCCGGGTGTCCCCCGGCATGCCCGGTGTCCCTGGAATACCCCGGAGATTATCCTGTGCCCACGCTGTTAGAGGACGTCGTGACCCGGGTGGGGCTCGGCCGGGATCGTGCCGAGCCGGCCCGCCTGATAGTCCTCGTAGGCCTGCACGAGCTCCTCGCGGGTGTTCATGACGAACGGGCCGTAGGCGGCGACCGGCTCACGGATCGGCTGCCCGCCCAGGATCAGCACGTCCAGGGTGTGCTTCGGGTCGGCCTGCATCGTGAGCACGTCGCCCGGCCCAAACACGGCCAGCTGGCCCAGCGTCACCGGCCGGCGGTCGGCGCCCACCGAGCCGCTCCCGGCCAGGGCGTAGACGAGCGCGTTGAAATCCGGCCGCCAGGGCACACGCAACTGCGCGCCGGCGGTGAGGGTCGCGTGCACGAGCGCGATCGGCGTGTGTGTGACGCCCGGGCCCGCGTGCCCGGCCACGTCGCCGGCGATCACGCGCAGCAGCACGCCGCCGTCGGGCGAACTCAGCAACGACACCTGTCCGGCGCGGATGTCCTGGTACCGAGGATCGGTCATCTTCAACCTGGCGGGAAGATTGACCCATAGCTGGAAGCCATGGAACAGACCACCCGATTTGACCAGCTCGTCCGGCGGCGTCTCGATGTGCAGCAGGCCCGCGCCGGCCGTCATCCACTGCGTGTCGCCGTTGGTGATCAGGCCACCTCCGCCGAGCGAGTCCTCGTGCCGGAAGGTCCCGTCGATCATGTAGGTCACGGTCTCGAAGCCACGGTGAGGATGCCAGGGCGTGCCCTTCGGCTCGCCGGCCGCATAGTCGACCTCGCCCATCTGGTCCATATGGATGAACGGGTCGAGCGCGCGCAGGTCAACGCCCGCGAACGCGCGTCGCACGGGAAAGCCCTCCCCTTCGAACCCCGAGGGTGCCGTGGTGAGCGAGGCGACCGGACGGTCGACCGCGGCCTCACCCGGCGCCGGGATGCGCGGAAGGACCAATGGGTTTTCGACTGTCACTGCAGGCATGCCGTCAGTGTAGTTGAATTCTCAACTATCGGCCACCCGACGCACATTTTCCTGTACATGCAGGTAGCTAGATGTTTCTCTCGAGTAACATTCGGCCGAACGGCTATGGTCGAGTGCAGCCGCACGACAGCAGACTGGGAGCTTATGTCCGGACGACACCGCAACAGCAAGCGTAGAAGGAGCCCACTACCGGCCATCGCATTGGCGGCAGTGGTGTTTCTTGGCGTCACTATCGGGATAATCGCGATATACCGCCTCGCCAGCCAACCGGCATGCTCCGGGCAAACCCAGCTCAAAGTGGCGGCAGCGCCCGAGATCGCGCCCGCGATCACGCACGCGGCACAGGCCCTGACCGAGCGCCGGGCCAAGACCGAGGGCACCTGCTTCACGTTCGAGGTGACCGCGGCCGACCCGGCCGACATCGCCGCCGCCGTCGCGGCGCAGCAGGGCAAGGCGCTGGCCGGGGTCGGCCAGCCCAGTGGCGATATTCAAGTGCCTGATGTTTGGATACCGGACTCGTCCACCTGGCTCGCCCGCGTCCAGCAAGCGGTCGCCGGCGTGACCCTGCCCGAAGCCCAGTCGATCGCCCGCAGCCCAGTCGTCGTGGCCATGCCCGAGCCGGTCGCCAGCACCCTGGGCTGGCCCAACGCCAAACTGACCTGGGCCGCGCTGCTGCAGCAGGTCACCACCAACTCCAAGCTGCACATCGGCACGGCCGAGCCCACCCGCGACGCGGCCGCGCTGTCCGGGCTGCTCGCACTCGGTGCTGCCGCGAGCGCCACCGCCAACGGGCAGGCCGCCGCCACGGCCGCACTGCGCACGCTCGCCGCGGGGCGCTCGCAGCTGCGCCAGGATCTGCTCGCCCGCTTCCCGCGCTCGGCCGACCCGGCCACGATCGCGTCTGGCCTGAGCGCCGCCGCGCTGTCGGAGCAGGCGGTGATCGCCTACAACGCGGCCAAACCACCGATCAAGCTGGCCGCTCTGTACATCGAGCCGGCACCGGTCGCGCTGGACTACCCGTTCGCCGTGCTGTCCGATTCGGACACTGGGAAGGCGGCCGCAGCGGGCGCGCTGCGCGACGCGCTGCAGGAGTCCTCGTTCCGCGACCGGCTCGCCGCCGAGGGCCTGCGCGGCAGCGATGGGCTGCCCGGCAACAACTTCGCGACGCTGCAGGGGTCACCCGCCCCCGTGGTCACGCCGCCGCCGACCACGGCACAGCGCACCGAGGTCGCGGCCGCCGTCGAGCGGGCGCTGTCGACCTGGGTCGCGGTGACGCTGCCCTCGCGGTTGCTCGCCGTCATCGACATCTCCGGCACGATGGCCGAGCGCGTGCCCACGGCCAACAACGCCACCCGCATCCAGCTCACGCTCGAGGCCGCCCGGCGAGGACTGGGCCTGTTCGACGACTCGTGGGCGGTCGGGCTGTGGGTCTTCTCGACCAACCTGGCGCCCAATCAGGACTGGCTTGAGCTCTCGCCGATCGCGCCCCTGACGGCCCAGCGCAGCCAGCTGCTGGCCAAGCTCAACTCGATCCAGGCCAAGTCACAGGGCGACACCGGCCTCTACGACACGATCCTCGCCGGATATCAAGCGGTACAAAAGGATTGGGACCCGGGCCGGGTCAACTCGATGGTGATCCTGACCGACGGCATCGGCAACGACGACCCGGGCGGCGGCGTCTCGCACGCCGACCTGCTCACCAAGCTCAAGCAGGTCGCCGACCCGAAAAAGCCGGTCCAGCTCATCATCATCGGCATCGGGCCCGACGTGAACTCCAGCCCATTGGAGCAGATCACGAAGGTCACGGGCGGCGGCGTCTTCGTGGCCAAGGATCCCGCGAAGATCGACGAGATCTTCCTCAAAGCGATCTCGTTGCGCTCCAGCGGTGTGACAGGCTGACGATCGCCGGGATGACCACGCCCCAGACCTGGGGCGGGGGCATCTGGTGGCCCATGCCCTCGATCGGGAGCAGGGTCGCGTCGGGGATCTCTCGGGCGAGCGCCTGGGCGTGCGGCAGCGGGAAGAGCGGGTCCCGCGTGCCGTGGATGACGAGCGTCGGCGCGCTGATTCGGCCCAGCCGGGGCCGGATCGGCAGGCTGTCGCCGCCCTCGAGGATCCAGTGGTTGGTCTGCGCCGCGGCCATGTCGCGGGTGCGGTCGAACATGCGGCCGGCGATGCGGCGGATGCGCTCCTCGTCGACCGGGAGGGAGCCGGAGAAGTCGCGCTCGGCGTCCACAAAGGACTGGATGACCGCCTCCCGATCCGTCCAATCCGGACCGGGCCCGGGGTTGGCGAACTTCTGCTCGAGGTGATCTGCCCACGGTGGCAGGTCGTCGCCGCCCGGGCTCGTGGACATAAGGGTCAGGCTGATCACCCGCACCGGGTGCTCGATCGCGAGCTCCTGCGCGATGCCGCCGCCCATCGAGATGCCCACGATGTGCGCCTCGGAAATGCCAAGCCCGTCAAGGACTCTCAGCGCGTCGTCGGTCAGGTCCCGGCCCGTGTAATCGGGCGCGCCCGCGGGCGAGCTGGTCGACTGGCCGGTGTCGCGGTTGTCGTATCTGATGACGAAATGGCCCGCGCCCGCGAGCCGCCGGCAGAACTCGTCCTCCCACCAGTCCATCGACGAAGCGGCGCCGCCGATCAGGAGCATCGCGGGATCCCGGCGATCACCGAACGTCTCGGCACACAGCTCTATCCCGTTCGCCTTGATCATCATGTACCCAAGACTACTCCGGCACAATGGGCCCATGATCGATGCGTATTGGGACACGGCGGGCGCGGCGAAGACGTTCACCCACCCGCTGGACCACTCCTGGATCGCCGGGGTGGACCGGGCCGGGCGGGTCGTCGACTACGGCTGCGGATACGGCCGGCTCACCGCCGAGATCGCCGACGTTGGCCTCACAAACGTTGTCGGCGTGGACATTTCCGGCGCGCTGATCGATCGAGCCCGGCGGACGCATGCCGGGCTGGACTTCCGCGTGCTGGCCGATCCGCCCGCGCTGGAGGAGCCGGATCGCAGCGTCGCCGCCGTCCTGCTGTTTGCCGTGCTCACGTGCGTACCGGCGGATGGCGCTCAGGTGGCGCTGCTCGACGAGCTCAGGCGGGTGTTGCGGCCCGGCGGGCTGCTCTACCTCAGCGACCTGACACTCGCGACCGATGAACGCAATCGGCTCAGATATGCCCGCTACGGCGGAGACCTGCCGTTCGGCACGTTCGCGACCGATGATGGCGCCCTGTGCCGGCATCACGATCCCGGGCACCTGCGCGGGCTCCTGACCGGCTTCGACCTCCTGCGCGAGCGCCGGCTCACGGTGGCGACGATGAACGGCAATCAGGCACCGGCCATGCAGATCCTTGCTCGTCGCGTTTAGCCGGGCCCGGCGAGGGCGGACGGGCCAACGCGCTCAACGCCCTCGGCTGGTGCCACAACAGGCTCGGCGATCACAGGTCGGCGCTGATCCACTGCCGGCGCGCGCTGGAACTGTTCCAGGAGATCGGTGACCGGTTCGGCGCGGCGTCCACTTGGGACAGTCTGGGCTACATCCAGCACCGGCTCGGCCGGCATGCCGAGGCCATCGCGAGCTATGAGCAGGCATTGCGGATTTACGGTCCGCTCGGCGAACGGTACGGGGAGGCCGAAACGCTTGCCCACCTTGGCGACACTCACCACGACGCGGGCGACCCCGGTGCGACCCCGGTGCGGCCCGGGACGCCCGGCGCCTGGCCTTGGCCATCCTCGAGGAACTCGGCCACCCCGAGGCGGAGCGGGTCCGGGAGAGCCTATTTGGCAGCGACGAATTCGAGGCGGTTGCCGACGCAGTCCTCGGTGTAAAAGCGGCGGAAGCCGGGTAGTTCGTCGTTGCCCCACTTGACCGGGTAGCCGTGCTGTTCCAGCCTGGCCGCGAGGGCGTCGAGATCGGGGCGCAGCAGAGCCGGGTGCGCCTTGCGCGCGGGCCGAAAATCGGGCTCCACTCCGAGGTGGAGCTCAGCCTCGTACTCATCAAGAAACCAACAACCACCGCGGGCCGCAAGTGGCGCGGGTTTGGGCTTTTCGGTCATGCCGAGCACGCTCACGTAGAACTCGCGAAGAGATGCCTCGTGCCCCGCGGGGCAGGCAAGCTGGACGTGGTGCAACATGTGGGGGAGTCCATCACAAGGTTGCGGTTTTAACAAGACGGACGTACGGTTTAGTACGACAGCGCGGTGAGATCGAAGGAGCAAATGGTGGCCAGCCTCGACACCTTTGGTGCGAAGAGCCAGCTCGGCGTCGGTGACGCAAGCTATGAGATTTTCCAGATAGACAGGGTCGAGGGGCACGACCGGCTCCCGTTCAGCCTGAAGATCCTGCTCGAGAACCTGTTGCGCACCGAGGACGGTGCCAACATCACGGCCGAGCACATCCGCGCGCTGGGCGGCTGGGACCCGGCCGCCGAGCCGAGCGTGGAGATCCAGTTCACCCCCGCACGTGTGCTGATGCAGGACTTCACCGGCGTGCCGTGCGTGGTCGACCTGGCCACGATGCGCGAGGCGGTGCGTGAGCTCGGCGGCGACGCGACCAGGGTGAACCCGCTCGCCCCGGCCGAGCTCGTGATCGACCACTCGGTGATCGCCGACGTGTTCGGGCGGCCGGACGCGTTCGAGCGCAACGTCGAGATCGAATATGGCCGCAACCGCGAGCGCTATCAGTTTTTGCGTTGGGGTCAAACGGCTTTCAACGAATTCAAGGTGGTACCGCCGGGCACCGGCATCGTGCACCAGGTCAACATCGAGCACCTGGCCAGGGTCGTGATGGCGCGGGGCGGGCAGGCTTACCCCGACACGGTGGTGGGGACCGACTCGCACACCACGATGGTCAACGGCCTGGGCGTGCTCGGCTGGGGCGTGGGCGGCATCGAGGCCGAGGCGGCCATGCTGGGCCAGCCCGTGAGCATGCTGATCCCGAAGGTGGTCGGGTTCAAGTTGCACGGCGAGCTCCCGCCGGGCACGACAGCGACCGACCTCGTGCTGACCATCACCGAGCAGCTGCGCAAGCACGGCGTGGTCGGCAAGTTCGTGGAGTTCTACGGCTCCGGCGTGACGTCCGTGCCGCTGGCCAACCGGGCGACGATCGGCAACATGAGCCCCGAGTTCGGGTCCACGTGTGCCATCTTCCCGATCGACGGGGAGACCATCGCCTACCTGCGGTTGACCGGGCGCAGCGACGAGCAGGTCGCGTTGGTGGAGGCCTATGCCAAGGCGCAGGGCCTGTGGCACGACCCGTCGCACGAACCGTCCTATTCGGAGTATCTGGAGCTCGACCTCGGGACCGTGGTGCCTTCCATCGCGGGCCCGAAGCGACCGCAGGACCGCGTGCCGCTGACGGACGCCAAGGCCGGCTTCCGGTCCGTGCTGGGCGGTTACGTGTCCGACGGTGTCGAGTCGCCAGTCGACGAGGCCGTGGCAGAGTCGGTCCCGGCGTCCGACCCGCCGGCCATACACGCCGGGCAAAACGGTGGCGGGCAGCCACACCCGGCCGCGACCGTCGTGGTTGGACGGCCGTCGAAGCGCGTGAAGGTCGAGGACTTCGAGCTCGACCACGGCGCGGTCGTGATCGCGTCGATCACGTCGTGCACCAACACATCCAACCCACAGGTGATGCTCGGCGCGGCACTGCTGGCCAAGAAGGCGGTCGAGCTGGGCCTGAACTCGAAGCCGTGGGTCAAGACGACACTCGCGCCCGGGTCCAAAGTGGTCATGGACTACTACGAGAAGGCGGGCCTGCTTCCGTACCTCGAAAAACTGGGTTTCCATCTGGTGGGTTATGGCTGCACGACCTGCATCGGCAACTCCGGCCCGCTGCCCGAGCCGATCAGCGCGGCCGTCAACGAGCACGACCTGGCCGTGGTTTCCGTGCTTTCCGGCAACCGCAACTTCGAGGGGCGCATCCAGCCCGACGTGAAGATGAACTACCTGGCCTCTCCCCCGCTCGTGGTGGCATATGCCATCGCCGGCACCATGGACCTCGATCTGACGACCGAACCGCTGGGGGTGTCGACCGAGGGTCAGCCGGTGTATCTGCGCGACATTTGGCCCACGCCGCAAGAGGTACAGGAAACAATCAATCAAGCGGTTTCGGCGGAGATGTTCCGCAAGGGCTATGTCGACGTGTTCGCCGGCGATGAGCGGTGGACCTCGCTGCCCACGCCGACCGGCGACACGTTCGCCTGGGACGGTTCATCGACCTATGTGCGCAAGCCGCCATACTTCGACGGCATGACGCACCAGCCGGCGCCGGTGAACGACATCGCCGACGCGCGCGTGCTGGCCAAGCTCGGCGACTCGGTGACAACCGACCACATCTCGCCGGCCGGATCGATCAAGCCGGACTCGCCCGCGGGCAAATACCTGACGGAGCACGGGGTGGCCCGGCCCGACTTCAACTCGTACGGGTCGCGGCGCGGCAACCACGAGGTGATGATCCGTGGCACGTTCGCCAACATCCGGCTGCGCAACCAGCTCGTGCCGGGCGTCGAGGGCGGATTCACCCTCAACTTCCTCAGCGGTTCACAAGAACCGATTTACGACGCTTCGCAGGCCTACCAGGCGGCGGGCGTGCCACTGGTCATCCTGGCGGGCAAGGAATACGGTTCCGGTTCGTCGCGCGACTGGGCGGCCAAGGGCACGGCGCTGCTGGGCGTGCGGGCCGTGATCGCCGAGTCGTACGAGCGGATCCACCGGTCCAACCTGATCGGCATGGGCGTGCTGCCGCTGCAGTTCCCGGACGGTCAGACGGCCGACTCGCTCGGGCTCACCGGTTCGGAAACGTTCCGCATCACCGGGATCGAGGCCCTGAACGAGGGCACGACGCCGCACACGGTGCGCGTCCAGGCCGACGGCATGGAGTTTGACGCGGTGGTGCGCATCGACACGCCCGGTGAGGCGGACTACTACCGGCACGGCGGCATCCTGCAATACGTGCTGCGCAAAATGATCGAGTCGTAAGCGTCTTTTCGCTTTCGTGTTGGCGGGGCCGCGTCTGTGCGTGGCCCCGCTGGCATTGGCGGGCCACATCTGATCCGCGCGTGCCCCCGCTGGCGTTGGCGGGCCACATCCGATCCGCGCGTGACCCCGCCTGGGGTGGGGCCACATCTGCGTGCGGCCCCACCAACTCTTTACATGTAGAGTTCTGCCAGGA
>JBIOYB010000629.1:0-7621 GCA_044869915.1 Allorhizocola sp. | reverse complement strand
GGCGTATTCCTCCCGCGCCTGATCCAGCAGTTGGACCGTGCCGGGCGAGGTGAGCAGGCGGTGCAGCACGTGCTGCAGCAGCCGGCTGGACCAGCCGGGCCCGAGCATGCGCCGGTCGGCCAGCGGCGAGATGATGTCGGCGGGCCCGGCGACCGCGGCCAGGCGCAGGTCGGGCCCGAGGCTCTTGGCGAAGCTTCTGATGTGGACGGTGCGGGCGGGCAGATAGGTGCCGAGGCTGACCATTGGCGCGCAGGCGATCCCGGCCGCGTGGTCGTCCTCGATGACGATGACCCCCGGGTGCCCGCCCAGCACCGCGGCGAGCTCCGCCGTGCGTGAGAGGGTCATGCTGACGCCGGTCGGGTTGTGCGCCCGCGGCTGCAGCACGACCGCCACCGGGTTGAGCGCCAGCGCCTCCTCGAGCGAGGAGGGCACGATCCCCGAGTCGTCCAGCGCGAGGCCGACCGCGTGCGCGCCGGTCTGCTCCAGCAGGTCGAGGATGGGCGGGAAGGTGGGATTTTCCACCAGCACGCGATCGCCGAACCGGACAACGACGCCGATCAGGCGATCGAGGGCGTCAAGCGCCCCGTCCACCACGGTCACCTGCTCGGGGGCATTGGGCCAGGCCGAGCGCAGGTGCTCCTCCAGCGCGGGCAGCACGGGCTCGTCGAGGTAACTGGTCGTCAGGCGCATGTCGCCGAGCCGGCCCAGCGTCTCGGTCAGATCGGGCAGCAGGTCGTGATCGGGCACGCCGGTGGACAAATCCTGCGCACCCGCCTGCCAACTGGCGGGGAGCCCGGCCATGTGCGTGTAGCGCAGCCGGGCGCGCAGGCGCTCACCGGACAGCACGACGGTGCCCGAACGCCCGCGAGTGGCGATCAGCCCGGCCCGGGTGAGCGAGCTCCACGCCTCGCTGACCGTCGTGGGGCTGATCCCGATCACGCGGGCCAGATCTCGCACCGTGGGAAGGCGAGTCCCGGCCGCCAGCTCCCCACTGTGGATCAGCCGGCTGACCGCTGCGGCGATGCCGCGAGCGCTCCGCTCCGTGATCGCGGCCGAGATCATGTGAAGCATTTGTAACCTGCCCTTGACAATCTACCCATTGTCCGGTTAGAGCTGTGTCATTAATGTTCTACGGCATCCGAGCCTTGGAAGACAACCTCTGTAGACAAGCTCTGTAGACAAGGAGGTGCCATGACCAACAGCATCCGCTCCGCTCTGGTACAGACGTCATGGACCGGCGACAAGGAGTCCATGATCAAGGCGCACGAGGACTACGCCCGGCAGGCCGCGGCGCAGGGCGCCAAGGTGATCTGCTTCCAGGAGCTGTTCTACGGTCCCTATTTCTGCCAGGTGCAAGACACGCAGTTTTACGCCTACGCCGAGTCGATCCCCGGGCCGACGACCGAGCGCTTCCAGGCGCTGGCCGCCGAGCTCGGCATCGTCATGATCTTGCCGATGTACGAACAGGAGCAGCCCGGCATCCTGTACAACACGGCGGCCGTCGTCGACGCGGACGGCAGCTATCTCGGCAAATATCGCAAGACCCACATCCCGCAGGTGAAGGGGTTCTGGGAGAAGTTCTACTTCCGGCCCGGCAACCTTGGATACCCTGTGTTCGACACGGCGGTCGGCCGCATCGGCGTCTATATCTGCTACGACCGGCACTTCCCGGAGGGCTGGCGCGCGCTGGGCCTTGCCGGGGCAAAGATCGTGTTCAACCCGTCGGCCACACACCGCGGGCTGTCGGCCTATCTGTGGAAGCTCGAGCAGCCGGCCTCGGCCGTGGCCAACGAATACTTCATCGGCGCCATCAACCGCGTGGGCATCGAGGAGTTGGGCGACAACGACTTCTACGGCACGTCCTACTTCGTCGATCCCGAGGGCAAGTTCGTCGGTGAGACCGGCGACCCGCACCAGCCGGAGCTGATCGTGCGCGACCTCGACATGGGCCTGCTGGCCGAGGTGCGTGACCGCTGGGCGTTCTACCGCGATCGCCGGCCGGACGCATACGAGGGTTTGGTGAAGCCGTGAACCTGCTCATCAAAGGCGGCACCGTCGTCACAGGCACCGGGCCCTTCGCGGCCGACGTGCTCGTGGACGGCGAGAAAATCGCCGCGCTGTTCGCACCCGGGCTCGGCCCAGCCGAGGCCGAAGGCATGCAAGTCGTCGACGCCACGGGCAAATATGTGATCCCGGGCGGCATCGACACGCACACGCACATGGAGCTGCCCTTCGGCGGCACGTTCGCCTCCGACACGTTCGACACCGGCACCAAGGCGGCTGCGTTCGGCGGCACCACGACGATCATCGACTTCGCGGTGCAGCGGACCGGAGAAAACGTCCACGAGGGCCTGGCCGCCTGGCACGGCAAGGCCGACGGCAACTGCCACATCGACTACGCCTTCCACATGATCATCGGTGGGGTTGACGACGACTCGCTCAAGGCCATGGACGCGCTCGTCGACCACGAGGGTGTCACGAGCTTCAAGCTGTTCATGGCGTACCCGGGCGTGTTCTACAGCGACGACGGCCAGATCCTGCGCGCGATGCAGAAGGCGCGGGAAAACGGCTCGATGATCATGATGCACGCCGAGAACGGCATCGCCATCGACGTGCTGATCCAGCAGGCGCTTTCGCGCGGTGAGACCGACCCGATACACCACGGGCTCACCCGGCCGTCCGAGTTGGAAGCCGAGGCCACGCGGCGGGCCATCTCGCTGGCCAAGGTCGCCGGGGACACACCGCTCTACATCGTGCACATGTCGGCGTCCGAAGCACTCGCGGCGGTGGCCGAGGCGCGCGACGCGGGACGCAACGTGTTTGCCGAGACTTGCCCGCAATACCTGTATCTGACGCTGGAGGACCAGCTGGGCGCGCCCGGGTTCGAGGGCGCCAAGTGGGTCTGCTCGACGCCGTTGCGCAGCAAGCACGAGAGCCACCAACGCGACCTGTGGAAGGGCCTGCGCAGCAACGATCTGGCGATCGTGTCGACCGACCACTGCCCGTTCTGCTTCAAGGATCAGAAGGAGCTGGGCCTGGGCGACTTCTCGAAGATTCCCAACGGGATCGGCGGGGTCGAGCACCGGGTCGATCTGCTCTACCAGGGCGTCGTGGACGGCAAGCTGTCGCTGGAGCGCTGGGTGGAGACGATCGCCACCACGCCCGCACGCATGTTTGGGCTCTATCCGCGCAAGGGCGTGATCGCGCCCGGGTCCGACGCGGACATCGTGGTCTACGACCCGGACGGGCGGACGACGATCAGCGTCGAAACGCATCACATGAATATGGATCACTCGGCTTATGAGGGGTACCAAATAAAAGGAAAGGTCGACACGGTCATATCGCGCGGTGCGGTTGTCGTCGCGGGCGGACAATACCTGGGGCGCAAGGGTCACGGCAAATATCTGCCCCGCGGCCTGTCCACCTACCTGAGCTAGAGGGGGCCGGCAATGGACATCGGAGTGGTTTTCCAGCTGGATCCGCCGGCCAGGCGCGTGGTCGAGTTCGCCGTGAAGGCCGAGGCGGCCGGGTTCAGCCACGTGTGGTCGTTCGACTCGCACCTGCTGTGGCAGGAGCCGTATGTCATCTACAGCCAGATCCTCGCGCAGACGCAGCGGGTCATCGTCGGCCCGATGGTGACCAACCCCGGCACGCGGGATGTGACGGTCACGGCGAGCACCTTCGCCACGCTCAACGAGATGTATGGCAACCGCACGATCTGCGGCATCGGCCGGGGCGACTCGGCGCGGCGCACGCTCGGCCTGCCCCCGATGGGGCTGGCCACGCTGCGCGAGTCGGTCGAGGTGATCCGGGAGCTCGCCAACGGGCGCACCATAACCTTGCACGGCAACGAGTTGCATTTCCCGTGGGTCAAGGACTCCAGCCTGGAGGTGTGGGTCGCGGCCTACGGGCCCAAGGCACTGGCGCTGACCGGTGAGGTGGCCGACGGGTTCATCCTCCAGCTGGCCGATCTGGACATCGCCGAGTGGATGATCAAGGCCGTCCGCGAAGCCGCTTCGAAAAAAGGGCGGGACCCGAATTCGGTGAAGTTCTGCGTCGCCGCGCCGGCCTATGTCGGCGACGACCTCGTCCACCAGCGGGAGCAGACCCGCTGGTTCGGCGGCATGGTCGGCAACCACATCGCCGACATCGTCGCGCGTTACGGCGATTCGGGCGCGGTGCCGCAGGCGCTCACCGATTACATCAGGGGCCGCCAAGGTTACGACTATGCCGAGCACGGCCGGGCGGGCAACGTCCACGCCGACTTCGTGCCCGACGAGATCGTCGACCGCTTCTGCGTGCTCGGCCCGGCCGAGGCCCACATCGAGAAGCTGAGCGCGCTCAAGGCGATCGGGGTGGACCAGTTTGCCGTCTACCTGCAGCACGACGACATGGAGCACACGCTCCAGGTCTACGGCGACACCATTATCCCGGCCCTGTCATGAAAGTCTGGTACTTCGTGGCCTCGGCGGCGCTGGCCGCCGGGGTCTGGGAGGGATACAAGGCCGTCGGCGATCCCGACGGCACCGTCCTTTTTGGCACGCGTCTGCTCCCCCGCGCCGACGATCTGGCCATGCCGCACCTGACCACGATCGCCGGGCGGCTGTTCGAGCCCGACGTGGTCGGCGGCCCGGCCGTGTGGTCGGTGGTGGCGTCGTCGATCGCGGTCACGCTGGGCGAGGTGGCCGTCGGCCTGCTGATCGGGGCGATCGTGGGCGTGCTGCTGGCCGTGGCCATGCAACGGCTGCGCGTCATCGAGCGCGGCCTGCTCCCCTATGTGATCATCTCGCAGACGGTGCCGCTGGTCGCGCTCGCCCCGGCCATCGCGGGCTGGGGCGGGGCCATGTCGCTCGGGCCATATCCGTGGCAGCCGTGGATGAGCGTCTCGGTCATCTCCGCCTACCTCGCCTTCTTCCCCATCGCCGTGGGAGTCCTGCGCGGGCTGCAATCCCCTTCCCCCATCGAGGAGGAGCTGATGCGCTCATACAGCGCGTCATGGTGGCGCACCCTGCTGGTGCTGCGCTTCCCGTCGTCGCGGCCCTATCTGTGGCCGGCCCTCAAGCTCGCCGTGGCGGCCGCCGTGGTCGGCGCGGTGGTCGGCGAGATCTCGACCGGCACGCGCGGCGGGATCGGCCGCCTGCTGCTGGAGTATTCCCGGTCCGCGACAAGCGATCCCGCCAAGGTGTATACGGCCATGCTCGGCGTGGCCGTGCTCGGGCTGCTGCTGACCGGGCTGCTCGCCTTTGGGGAGCGCGTCGCGACCCCGGCGGTGTTGCGCAGATGATCAGCATTCGTGATCTGACGAAGGTCTTCAACGCCGGCCGGGCGGATGAGGTGACCGCACTGTCGCATGTGGACCTATCCGTGTCGGAACATGAGTTCGTGTCGCTGATCGGGCCGTCCGGGTGCGGCAAGTCCACGCTGCTGCGCCTCATCGCCGACCTGACCGCACCTTCCACGGGCGAGATCGTGGTGGCGGGTGTGCCCGCGCCGCAGGCGCGCAAGGAGCACCGATATGGGATAGCGTTCCAGCAGGCGGGACTGTTCGAGTGGCGCACCGCGCGGCGCAACGTCGAGCTGCCCATGCAGCTGCTCGGCATGCCCACCGCGCAGCGCCGGGCACGGGCGCGGGAAATGCTCGAGCTGGTCGGGCTTTCCGACTTCGGCGGGCACTATCCGGCACAGCTTTCGGGCGGCATGCAGCAGCGGGTCGCGATCGCCCGCGCGCTGGCCGTCCACCCACCACTGTTGCTTATGGACGAACCGTTCGGCGCGCTCGACGAGATGACGCGCGAGCGGCTGCAGGACGAGCTGTTGCGGCTGTGCACTGCTACCACAGTGGTGTTCGTCACGCATTCGATCACGGAGGCGGTCTATCTTTCGGATCGAGTGGTCGTGATGTCGCCCCGTCCCGGCCGGATCACCGCTGATATACCCATTGATTTGGGGGTACGGGACGAGGCCACCCGGCAGAGCGAAAAGTTCTTCGAGCATGTGACCCTGGTCCGCCGCGCGCTGCGGGGGCAGCCGCTATGAAAGCGTTGGCGCCTATTGTCGTCGGCTTGGCCGGGTTGGCCGCGTGGGAGGCGATCGTCGTCCTTGGACACATCGCCCCGTTTGTGCTCCCGGCGCCGACGGTCATCGCCGAGCAGCTATGGGTCAGCCGCGAGGTCATCTGGCGCACGGGTCTCGCCAGCGGCACCAACGCCTTGGTGGGCCTCATCCTGGGCAGCGTGGCGGCCGTGATCGCCGCGTTGCTGGCCGCGCGGTTCGAGCTGTTCCACCGCCTCACGACGCCCGCGATGATCGTGCTGAACGCGTTGCCGATCATCGCGGTCGCACCCCTGCTCAACAACATGTACGAGTCGACCAGCAACCTGCCGCGGCGGCTCGTGGTCGCGCTCGTCGTCTTCTTCCCGGTCTTCCACAACACCCTGCGCGGGCTGCGCGAGGTCAATCAGACCCATCTGGAGCTGATGGCGTCCTACGCCGCGTCCGGCAGCCAGGTCGCCCGCATGGTCAGGCTGCCCGGTGCCGTGCCGTATCTGTGCACGGGGCTTCGCCAGGCCGCGCCGCTGTCGGTCATCGCCGCGGTCGTGAGCGAATACTTCGGCGGCCTGCAGGACGGGCTCGGCTCGCGCATCACCTCCGCCGCGGCCAACACCGCCTATCCGCGGGCGTGGGCCTTCGTCGTCGGGGCGTGCGTCCTCGGCCTGCTGTTCTACCTATGCACCCTGGTGATCGAACGAGTTGCCACGCCTTGGAGGATCCGATGAGAAAACTGATGGTTGTTGTTGCGGCGGCGATGATGCTGGCCGCGTGTGGCACGGCCGACCCGCAAACCCAATCCACCGCGCCGGGCGGCCGGGTCAAGGTGAAGCTGCAGTTGCAGTGGTTCTACCAGGCGCAGTTCGCGGGCTACCTTGCTGCCGTGGACCAGGGCTTCTACTCCGAACAGGGTCTCGACGTGGAGATCCTGGAGGGTGGTGTCGACATCGTGCCGCAGACCGTGCTGGCCACGGGCCGGGCCGACTATGCCGTGTCGTGGGTGCCCAAGGCGTTGGCGTCGCGGGAGCAGGGCGCGCAGATCACCGAGGTCGCTCAGGTGTTCCAGCGGTCCGGCACCTATCAGGTGTCGTTTGCCGACAGGGGCATCACGGCTCCGGCCGATCTGCGCGGGAAGAAGGTCGGCAACTGGGGCTTCGGCAACGAATACGAGCTCTTCGCCGGCATGACCAAGGCGGGCCTCAACCCGGGCAAGGACGTCACGCTCGTGCAGCAGCAGTTTGACATGCAGGCCCTGCTGCGCGGCGACATCGACGCGGCGCAGGCCATGAGCTACAACGAATACGCCCAGGTGCTGGAGGCCACCAACCCGCGGACCGGCCAGCTCTACCAGCCGTCCGACTTCACCATCCTCGACTGGAACAAGGTCGGCACGGCCATGCTGCAGGACGCGATCTGGGCCAACACGCAAAAGCTCGACAGCGACAAGGCCTACCAGGACACGACCGTGAAGTTCCTGGCGGCCAGCCTCAAAGGGTGGGCGTTCTGCCGCGACAACGCCGACAAGTGCCGGGATATCGTGGTGGCCAAGGGATCCAAGCTGGGCAAGAGCCAC
>JBIOYB010000628.1:0-10431 GCA_044869915.1 Allorhizocola sp. | reverse complement strand
CAAACTCGGGATCGGCGTCGAGCAGCGCGCTCGAGGCCTGCACGAGCTCGGCGTGGTCGTAGCCCACCGAACCGCGCGTCGTCGCGTCGCGCAACGCCATCGTCTGCTCATATTCGGTGAGGAAGCGCGACGCCGCCACCCAGTCCTCGCGGATCGTCCACAGCGGATCGTCGGACCGCACGCCCCGCTCGGCCGCGCGCAGCAGGAGGTCGCGCAGCTGTTCGGCGAAGGCGCGCGTCCCCAGCGCGGGCTCCAGATGCTCGGGCCACTTGGCATTGGCCCCCGGCAGCAGCTCACGGATCACAAGATCCTGCTCCGGCCCGGACAGCAGGCGCGGCGGCGGATCCCCGGCGATGACCGCCGCGCGCCGCAAAAGTCCGAAGGCGAAGGCCGGGAACGTGCGCACCATCGGCTGGTGCGCCACACCGGCCAAAAGCGACTCGATCTGCTCGCGCAGGCGCTGGGCGCCGCGCCGCGAATAGGTGAGCACAAGGATCCGCTGCGGGTCGACGCCCTCGCGCATCCGCTGCGCCACAGAGGCGACCAACGTCGTCGTCTTGCCGGTGCCCGCCGCGCCGCGCACGAGCAACGGCCCCTTGCGATGCGCGACCACACCGCGCTGCACCGGATCGAGCGACGGCGTCACAGGGCGCGGCTTCGCGTCGCGCACCAGCTTCCACCGCGTGTTGGTCACGACGTAAGTGTTACAGAGCCGGTCAGCGTCCCTCTTACAGAGCCGGTCAGCTTCCCTCTCACAGAGCCGGTCAGCTTCCCTCTCACAGAGCCGGTCAGCTTCCCTCTCACAGAGCCGGTCAGCGTCCTTCTCACAGGGCGCTGTCCGCGTCCAGAATGTGCTTCACCGCCGCGTCCACATCGTCGGTGATGAACAGCAGATCGAGGTCCTCAGGCCCGATCATGCCGTTGGCACCCATCGTGTCGCGCAGCCAAGCGATCAGCCCTTGCCAATACGCCGCGCCCATGAGCACCACCGGGAACCGGGTCACCTTGCCCGTCTGGACCAGCGTCATCGCCTCGAACAGCTCGTCCATGGTGCCGAACCCACCTGGCAGCACGACGAACGCCTGCGCGTACTTGACGAACATGGTCTTGCGGGCGAAGAAGTAGCGGAAGTCGATGCCGAGCTCGACCCACTCGTTGATGCCCTGCTCAAACGGGAGCTCGATGCCCAGGCCCACCGACAGCCCGCCGGCCTCGGTGCACCCCCTGTTGGCCGCCTCCATCACGCCCGGCCCACCGCCCGTGATCACCGCGTATCCGGCGCGCGCGAGCGCCGACCCGAGCCGTTGCGCCATGTCCCATTCCGGCGATCCGGGCTTGCTGCGCGCCGACCCGAACACGCTCACCGCGGACGGAAGGTCACTGAGAGTGTCGAACCCTTCGACGAACTCGCTGAGGATGCGCAGCGTGCGCCACGAATCCTTGACCTTCCAATCCGGACGGCCACGCGAGTCGAGCAGGGCCTGATCCGCCGTCGCACCGGTAGCGGCCTCCCGGCGCAGGGTCACCGGGCCGCGATGCCGCTCTGGCTTCCGGTTGCTCTCAGTCATGCCCACAACCCTAGTCGGCCACCGTCGTTTGCCTCAGTGCCCCCTGTCAGTGACGGCGCAAAGCAAGCCGTCACCGACGCAGCAAACGCACAGACCTGTGGCTTGCGCAAAACAAGGCCCCCTGTCAGTGACGGCGCAAAGCAAGCCGTCACCGACGCAGCAAACGCACAGACCTGTGGTTTGCGCGTGAATAGAAGGGGGTATAGCGGCGTTCACGTAAAATCACATGCGATATCCGCAACCTTTTGGCAGGCTACGACGTCACTAGGGTTGAGTCGCGCGATGGTGGAGGGGGCGATCAACGTGACCAATCGGACCGAGCTGCACCGGCAACGCCAGCAGATGCGCCAGCGCATCCGGGCCACCGTGACCGCGCGCCGCATCGCCGTCGCGACCGCGATCGCGGAGAAAGAGGCCCCGTCAGCCGAAGAGCCAACGGCGTAGGATCTCGGCGCCCGACTCGATCTTGGCGATCTCGACATGTTCCTCGCGGGTGTGCGCGAGGTTGGGGTCCCCCGGGCCATAGTTGAGCGCCGGGATGCCGAGGGCGGCAAACCGTGCCACGTCGGTCCACCCCAGTTTCGCCTTGGGCGCCTCGCCCACCACGTCGATGAAAGCCTTGGCCGGGGCGGCGCCGAGGCCCGGCAGGGCGCCTCCGGCCACGTCCATGAGGGCCACGTCGAAGCCGCCGAGCACCTCCTTCACGTGCGCCACCGCGTCCTGCTCGGTGCGGTCCGGCGCAAACCGGAAGTTGACCTCCACCTCGCACACGTCCGGGATCACGTTGCCGGCCACACCACCCGCGATCCGCACGGCGTTGAGGCCCTCGCGGTAGAGGCAGCCGTCGATCTCCACTTGGCGCGCCTGATATTCGCCCAAACGGGTGAGCACCTCGCCCGCGCCGTGAATCGCGTTGCGCCCGAGCCACGAACGAGCCGAGTGCGCGCGCCGGCCGGGCACGGTCACCCTGACCCGCAGCGTGCCCTGGCAGCCCGCCTCGACCAGACCGAAGGTGGGCTCCAGCAGGATCGCGAGGTCGGCCCGCAGCAACTCGGGGCGAGACGCGGCGACCCGGTTGAGTCCGTTGCGCTCCCGCTCGACCTCCTCGCACTCGTAGAAGAAGTAGGTCACGTCGAAGTGCGGCTCGGCCTCGCGCGTCGCCAGGTGCAGCGCCAGTGCCGTGCCGCTCTTCATGTCGGACGTGCCACAGCCGTAAATTCGCTCACCGTCCACAGTGGACGGAAAGTTGTCCGCGAGCGGCACGGTGTCCAGATGCCCGGCGAGGACGACCCGCTGATCGCGGCCGAAGTCGGTGCGCGCGATGACCGTGTGCCCGATCCGCTCGACCGTCAGATGCTCGAGCGGCACGAGCGCCTCGAACACCGCGTCGGCGATCTCCTTCTCGTTGCCCGAGACCGACTCGATGTCCACGAGCGCACGGGTGAGCGCGACCGGGTCGGACAGCACCTGTGGCGTAAGCGGCGAACCCATGGGAGGTAGCCTACGTTCCATGCATCTCGACCAGCCCGCTTGGGGCCGCGGCCTCGCCACCGTCACCGATTCGCAGACTCTCGACGTGTGGTATCCACAGCTGGGCCTCGGTTCGCCGTCATCGGAGAGCCTGCCCAAGGTGGCCGAGCCGTCGTTGAGCGGTGTGCGCGTCGAGCCGGTTCTCACCGTGGTGGAGTCGCTCGCCGCACCGCCGGCCGACACAGCGGACGCTTGGCTGCGCCTGCATCTGCTGTCGCATCGGCTGATCCGGCCGCACCAGGCCAACCTCGACGGGGTCTTCGGCCTGCTCAACAACGTGGCGTGGACGTCGGCCGGGCCGTGCCCGCCGGAGCGGGTCGACGAGTTGCGCCTGCTCGCCCGGGCCGAGGGGCGGCATCTGGCCGTCTACGGGGTCGACAAGTTCCCCCGCATGACCAACTACGTCGTGCCCTCCGGTGTGCGCATCGGCGACGCCGACCGCGTCCGGCTCGGCGCGCACCTCGCCCCCGGGACGACCGTGATGCACAAGGGATTTGTGAATTTCAACGCCGGGACGCTCGGCGCCTGCATGGTCGAGGGAAGCATCTCAGCGGGCGTCGTGGTGGGCGAGGGCTCCGACATCGGCGCGGGCGCCTCCATCATGGGCACCCTGTCGGGCGGCGGCCAGATCGTCATTTCCGTCGGCGAGCGCAGTCTCGTCGGCGCCAACGCGGGCATCGGCATCGCGCTCGGCGACGACTGCGTCGTCGAGGCCGGCTGCTACGTGACGGCCGGCTCAAAGGTGACGCTCACCGAGTCCGGCGAGATCGTCAAGGCCGCCACCCTGTCCGGCGCCTCCAACGTCCTCTTCCTGCGCAACTCCGTCACCGGCGCCCTCGAGGCCCGCCCGCGCAAGGGCACGGGCATCACCCTCAACCCGACCCTGCACACCGTCAGCTAAAGGAAATCCGGGACCGGCAAGCCCGACCAAAGCGCAGCTGCCGCATGCCCTATGGCGACCGATTCAGGAAGCTCCTAAAAGTCGAGGTCATATGCGGCCGCGATCGCTCGCGCAAGCTCGGGCTCTTGCTCGGGTTTGAGATAGCCTACGAGCCGTCCGATGGCAGTCCGTGGCACTGTCGTGATGCCAAAACGGTACCAGATTGGGATGCACATCCGGCCTCGCTCAACTTCGGCGGCCAGACTCTTCGCTCATGGTCCAGCCGTTCGACGCTACCTTTCTCGTTGACGACCTTCTCTCCCCTAAGACCGGACGCTCACAGTGACGAGCGGAGCTCGTGGTCGCGCAGGATCGTGACCAGATCGGGGTCGCCGCTGAAGAGAAGAGAGGCGTTGTCGGACAACGCATAGCGGAGCATGGCGTGGTAGACATCGGCCAGCGGCTGCATCCGGATGGTCCGGATCTGCCGCTCCTGCTCCCGCCCGTCGCCCACCTTCTGCGCCGCCCGCCACGCCCGCAGCGCCTGCCCGACCACATCCCGCGCGTGCTGCCGCCCGCGCACCAGCACGGCCCGGTTGAGGCCGAGCACGTCGAGCGTCGCCGTGCCCTTGGGGCTGCGGGCCCGGTATTCGCCAGCCGACAGCGCAAGGGCGAGATGGTCGAACGGGTCGTCGACGGTCGGGTCGATCAGCAGCGGCAGCCCTTCGGTGTCGACGGGATAGCGGCTGCCCTTCTGGCTGCTGTTGCAAAACGAGCAGGCCAGCAGGTGGTTGAGCCAGTCGAAGGTCCGAAGCGGGTTGCGCGCGATCGGCTCGAAGTGGTCGACGCTGGTGCCCTCGCTGTCGCCGCAATACATGCACCGCTGGTGGCCGGGGGCCATCGTGTTGAGCGCGGTGCGCAGGCCCCGGCGCTCCTCGCGGCTCTTGTTCCACAGCTGCCGGGCTGTGTTTGATGGGATGAGCCCGGTGAGCACCAGCAACCGGTCCGCCAGCGTCACCGGCAGAGCGATCCTGCGTACGTAGATCATTGGGACCCGCGCCGGGCCTTTTCCCTGTGCAGCAGGGCCTCCAGCTCGCGGGAGCGGGTCACCGGCGAGCTCACCAGCAGCTCCTGCAGCTCCCGGTAGCGGGCGACCTGGATCTGGCTGGCCGTGCCCTCGAGCACCTTGAGCTCGAGGTCGACCAGCTCCCGCCGCAGGTGGCGGGCGCGGCTCGAGTATGGGCTGTCCAATCCGAACAGTCCGGACAGGACGATGTCCTCGCCGCTGCCGAACACGACCCGCCGGTAGGTGTCGCCATCGACGACATATGGCGCGCGCTGCTCCGCCGGGTCGGGCAGGTGGATGAGCCCGGACGGCGACGCCGACTGGCACACGTAAGGGCTGTTGGTGCTCACGATGAACTGCAGCCGCGGGAAGCGGTCGGTCAGCCAGTCGCCGATGCGCTGCTGCCAGGTCGGATGCAGGTGCAGCTCCACCTCGTCGATGAGCACGACACCGGGCGTGTCGGGGCCTGCGGCCTGGACGCGGCGCATCAGGTCGGCGACGAGCGGCGCGACGGCGGTGGGCAGATCCTCGACCGGCTCTCCCCAAAGGGTCACGTCATCGCGGAACAGGCCCGCCAGCGGGTGCGCGCCCGTCCCACGCCCGGGCCGGCGATAGGCGCCGTAGGCGGCGCACAGGGACCTGCCCTGCCAGGGCAGCGGCTGGGCGACGTTGCTCTCGGCCGACACGCTCGAGCCTTCGATGTGCAGGCCCACATAGACGTCGCCCGGCGCGAGGTCGAGCTCGATCCCGCCGGCCGTCCAGTCGGCCGGCAGCAGCGAGGGCGCGACGGACGGGCCGGCCAGCGCCAGCGCGATCGCCTGCAGCAGCGTGGTCTTGCCCGAACCGGGCGGTCCTACGAGGACGGTCCAGCCTTCAAAAGAGCCGGGATCGTGGCGCGCGAGGTCAAGGTCGACTCGGCGCGGTCCGCTGAACCCGCGCGCGTTTTCGAGCTTGACGTTCGCCACGTACACAATCGCGAATGTATCAGCTGGACAGGCGCGAAGCCGCCGCGTTTATCCGCTCGTCGGTCGCCGTGTATGCCAGCCGCACGTGTGACTTGCCTGCGGGCCCGTAGAAGTCGCCCGGCGCGACCAGGATCCCGCGCTCGGCGAACCAGTCCACGAGCGACCAGCAATCCTCTTCGGAGGAGCGGGAGAGCCACAGGTAGAGCCCCGCCTCCGAGTGCGTGATGGTGAACCCGGCCTTCTCCACCGCCTCGATCAGCAGCGCGCGGCGCGCGGCGTAAAGGGCTCGCTGGGTCTGCACATGCGACTCGTCACCGAGCGCCGCGATCATCGCGGCCTGCACCGGCGCCGGCATGATCATGCCGGCGTGCTTGCGCACGGTCAGCAGCTCACCGATCAGCGCGGGGTCGCCCGACACGTATCCCGCCCGGTAGCCCGCGAGGTTGGACCGCTTCGAAAGCGAATGCAGCGCAAGGACTCCCGTGTAGTCGCCGGCGCACACCGACAGGACCGACGTGGGCGTCGCCGTCCACGGCAGGCTCAGATAGCACTCGTCGCTGGCGATGATCGCACCTTCGCGGCGCGCCCACGCGACCATCACCGCCATCTCCTCGCGGGACAGCACCCGCCCGGTCGGATTGGACGGCGAGTTGATCCAGATCAACGAGGCCCCCGGCACCAGCGCACGCGACACCGTCGCACCGCACAGCCGGGCGCCGACCTCATAGGTGGGGTAACAGACCTCGGGAAGGACGACGGTGTCCCCTGGTCCGAGCCCCAACAGTGTCGGCAGCCACGCGACCAGCTCCTTGGAGCCGATCGACGGCAGCACGCCGAAGCCGGACGCGGCGTCGCAGGCGCGGCCCACCCACTCGATGATGGCCGCACGCAGGGCCGGGGTGCCCGCGGTGAGCGGGTATCCCGGCGCGTCGGCGGCCCCGGCCAGCGCCTGCCGGATGAAGGGCGGCACCGAGTCGACGGGCGTGCCGATCGACAGGTCGACCAGCCCGTCCGGGTGCGCCGCCGCCCTGGCCTTGGCCGGCTCGAGCAGGTCCCACGGGAAGTCGGGCAGGCCCGCGCTGATGTTTTTCAAAACTCAGTGAGACGTCTCGCGCGGCGGTTGCGCCGCGACGAACGTCGCATCCTTTTCGATCTTGCCAATCTTGGAGGCGCCGCCGGGAGAGCCCAGGTCCTCGAAGAACTCGTAGTTGGCCGCGGTGTAGTCCTTCCAGTTCTCCGGGACGTCGTCCTCGTAGAAGATGGCCTCCACCGGGCAGACCGGCTCGCAAGCCCCGCAGTCCACGCACTCATCCGGGTGGATGTAGAGCATCCGGTTGCCCTCATAGATGCAGTCAACCGGACATTCCTCGATGCAGGCCTTGTCCAGCAAGTCCACGCACGGCTCGGCGATGATGTAGGTCACGGGGTCGTCCTTCCACGCGCTTAATAGTGCCCAGCCTAGTATCCCTGTCCGGGAGGTCGGTAATCAGTGTTGGCTAAGCGTGATGTGGGTTCAAGGGTGGTCGTGCGCAGGCGGGTCCTCCTGGATGGCAGGACACGGTTCACCGACCTGCTGGGCGAATTGACCGAGTTCACCGATACCCACCTCACGGTCGCGACCCTACGAGGGCCGGTTCGGGTGCCGCTAGACGAGGTGCACCTGGCCAAGCGCGTGCCCGACGTCAACGGCGTTGAGCTGGCCGCGGCCCAGGCCTGGCCGCCACCGACGGTCGAAATGCTCGGCGACTGGTGGCTGCGCGCGGCCGAGGGTTACACGGGCCGGGCCAACTCGGCACTGCCGCTGGGCGGCCCCGGAGTCCCGCTGGATTCCGCAATTCAGAAGGTGATCGACTTTTATCGGGGGCGCGATCTCCCGCCCCAGATCGACGTGCCGCTCCCGCTGTACCGGCTGGTCGCCCGGCGTCTGGAGCGCGACGGCTGGGAGCGGGTCTGCACGGTGCTCATCCAGGTCATCGACCTTCCCGACCTCATCGCGGGCACGCCCGAGACCCCGGCGTTTGTCCTCACCCAAGAGCCGACCCCCGACATGCTCGCCGTCATCGCCGGCCGCCGGGGCCCGCTGGGCAAGGCCGCCCTGCACGTGCTCACCGCTGTGCCCACTCTCACCTTCGCCGGTTATGGCGAGGACGGCGCGCTTCTGGCGATGGGCCGGGGCTCCGTAACACGGGGCTGGCTGGGCCTGTTCCACATCGAGACCGTGCCGCCCGCGCGCCGCCGCGGCCTGGCCCGCGCCGCGATCGGCGCGCTGGCCCGCTGGGGCGCCGCCCACGGTGCCCGCCGCGCGTATCTCCAGGTGCAGGACGACAACGCGAGCGCGATCGCGCTCTACGAGTCGCTCGGCTTCACCACCCACCACACCTACTCGCGCTACAGGCTCTCCTCAGGGTCTTGAGGCGCGCGGTCATTCGAAGCGCAGCGGTCCCGAACGGCTCTTGGCAAGGCACTCGCGTAGCACCCGCAGCGCGTCGTGGAATTCGTTCATCGGCAGCACGAGGCTTGTCCTGGCGGTGACCTTGGTGCCCACCTGGGTGGTCATCATGCCCAGGCTCGGCAGCCGCTGGCTTCCCTTCAGCGGTGCCTCGACGCGGCCGCCGGCCTCCAGGACGATCCAGATCGCCTGGTCCGTTTCATCCGGCACACGGGACCGGCCCTCGCGGATCGCCTTGATCTCGTCCCAGCGCAGCGTTTGGCTTCCGCCGGGGCTTCGCATGCGCAGACCGTGCGCGCTGACCCAGACTCCCCGGGTGTACCAGCTCCATCCGACGCCGGTGCCGAAGGCAAGGAACGCACACACCACGATCAGGAATACGGACGGCTGGAGGCTGCCCGACACCATCAGCGCGACCAGGGCGATGCCTCCCAGCCCGCAGATCACCGCTCCCGTGATGCCCGCGAGCTGGAACCCAGCGACCGGGTGAGGACAATGCCATCGACGCAACCGATACATGGGCGCCATTGTGGACCCCCGGTGCCAACCCGCGGCCGCACGGATCAGGCGAGCCCGGCGCGGACCAGCCCGCTCTCGTAGGCGTAGACCACGGCCTGCACCCGGTCGCGCAGGCCGAGCTTGGCCAGGATCCGGCTCACGTGCGTCTTGACCGTGCCCTCCGACAGATAGAGCCCCGCGGCGATCTCCGCGTTGGACAGTCCGCGCGCGATCAGCCCGAGCACCTCCCGCTCCCGCTCGGTCAGCAGATCGAGCGCGAGGTCGGGGCCCGCGGCGGAACCCGTGCCCACATAGCGCTCCAGCAGCCGGCGGGTCACGCTCGGCGCGACGATCGTGTCGCCGCGCACCACGGCCCGGATCGCCGACAGCAGATCGGGTGCGAGCGTGTCCTTGAGCAGAAACCCGCTCGCGCCCGCTCGCAGTGCCGCATACACATATTCGTCCAGATCGAAAGTCGTGAGCACGAGCACCCGCGTCTCGAGCCCCAGCGCGACGATCCGCCGCGTGGCCTCGACGCCGTCGACCTCGGGCATGCGCACGTCCATCAGCACGACATCCGGTTTGTGCTCCCGCACAAGGGAAACCGCCGCTCCGCCGTCGCCCGCCTCGCCTACGACCCGCATGTCGCCGGAGTTTTCCAGGATCATGCGGAATCCCGTGCGCACCAACGCCTGGTCATCCGTGAGCACCACACTGATCATGTCGGTGGTCATGTCAGCGGTAGCCTCGCCTCCACCACGAACCCGCCCTCGGCCGACGGCCCTGCCGTGACCTCCCCGCCCAGCAGCGCCGCCCGCTCGCGCATGCCGCGCAGCCCCGCTCCCCCGTCGTCGCTGACCCGCAAGCGCAGCTCCCTTTCGGTATAGGTGATGTTGACTCGTGCCTGGGCTCCATGCCCGGCGTGCTTCATGGTGTTGGTCAAGGCTTCTTGGATTATCCGGTACGCCGAAAGGTCCACTGTGGATGGGACGGCTCCCGCCGGCCCCCGCACCGCGAGCTCCACCGGCACGCCGGCCTCGGTGACGTGCCTGGCCAGCCGCGGCAGGTCGGCCAGCCCCGGCTCCGGCTCGCTGGCCACCGCGCCCAGCACGTGCCGCATGTCGGCCAGCGACTTACGTCCGGTTTGGACGATCGCCTCCAGTGCGGCCCGCGTGTCGGCGGGCCGGTTGTCCAGCGCCGCCTCCCCGCCCTGCGCCTGCACGACCATCACCGAAAGCCCATGCGCCACAACATCATGCAGCTCGCGGCTGATCCGGGCGCGCTCGGCGGCCGCGGCCATCTGGGCCTGCCGGTCGCGCTCCCGCTCCAGATAGCCGCGCCGCCCGCGGGCGCCGGATCCCACGGCCCACGCGGCCACGAGCACAGAACCCAGGATGGACAGCCCACCCGCGATGTTCTCCTGCGGGTTCGGCAGCTGCTGTCCCGACCGCTGCCTCGGCGGCGGCGGGCGCGGA
>JBIOYB010000627.1:0-47316 GCA_044869915.1 Allorhizocola sp. | reverse complement strand
TCGTCGAGCAGCACGGGCTGGCCGACCGCGCGATCCTCATCGCCGCGCAGGAGATGGTGACCGACACGCCCGCCACGTTCGAGGATCGCAGCGCCATCAGCATCGTCGGCGCCGAGATGACCCGCCTTGCGGCGCAACGTGTTTACGATCGCGCAAACGTTGGCCCATCCGATGTGGACGTCATCGAGCTGCACGACTGCTTCTCCGTCAACGAGTTGCTGACCTACGAGGCGCTGGGGTTGTGCGACACGGGAGCGGGTGGCTCGCTCATCGACAGCGGCGACACGACCTATGGCGGCAAGTGGGTGGTCAACCCGTCGGGCGGGCTCATCTCCAAGGGACACCCGCTGGGCGCGACCGGCCTGGCCCAGTGCACCGAGCTGACGTGGCAGCTGCGCGGCACCGCAGACGCCCGCCAGGTGCCGGGCGCGCGGATCGCGTTGCAGCACAACATCGGGCTGGGCGGTGCGGCCGTCGTGACCCTTTACACCAAGCCGTGACCGGGCCCCTGCGCGGCCTGCGGGTCCTCGAGCTCGCCGGGCTCGGGCCCGGGCCGTTCTGCGCGATGCTGCTGGCCGACCTGGGCGCCGACGTGGTGGTGGTCGATCGGCCCTCTTCCCGGATGGCCGGGCTCGATTTACTCAACCGGGGTAAAAGATCCATCGTGCTGGACCTGAAGTCGGAGCGCGACACGGCGCTGCGCCTGGTAGAGCAGGCCCACGTGCTGATCGAGGGGTTCCGGCCCGGCGTCGCCGAGCGCCTCGGGCTCGGGCCGGACGTGTGCCTGCAACGCAACCCGAAGCTCGTTTATGGACGGATGACCGGCTGGGGCCAGGACGGGCCGCGGGCGCACACGGCCGGGCACGACATCACCTACCTGGCGCTGACCGGCGCGCTGCACTCGATCGGCCCGTCCGAGTCGCCGGCCGTGCCGCTCAACCTGCTCGGCGACTTCGGCGGCGGCGCGCTCTATCTGGCGACCGGGATCCTGGCCGCGCTGTGGGGAGGTGGCGGGCAGGTGGTCGACGCGGCGATTGTGGACGGCGCGGCGCACCTGATGACGATGCAGTGGAGCATGCTCGCCTGCGGGACGTGGCAGGACCGGCGCGCGTCCAACCTGCTCGACGGCGGGGCGGCCTTCTATCGTGTGTATGAGACGTCCGACGGGCGGCACGTGGCGGTCGGGCCGCTGGAGTCGCAGTTCTTCGCCGAGTTCATGTCGCGCCTGGGGCTGGAGCCCACCTACGACGACCTAGCCGATCGGCTTTCGCTCGAGTTCAAGACGCGCACCCGCGACGAATGGGCCGCGCTGTTTGCCGACAGCGACGCGTGCGTGGCGCCCGTGCTGTCCATGCGTGAGGCCGCGCGCGACCCGCACCTTGCCGCGCGCGGCACGTTTGTCGAACGCGACGGCGTCACCCAACCCGCGCCGGCGCCGCGATTCTCCCGCACACCATCCACTTTAGACAAGCCCCCGCCCCGCCCCGGCGAACACACCGCCGACATCCTCGCCGACTGGCTATCTGTCGAGCGGGATGATGCCACTGACCAGGCTGAAGGCGATCAGCACGATTGAGGCGACCGCGTCGGTGTGGAAGTCGGGCAGCAGCGTCGCGCCCGAAACGGCATAGGCCCACACCACAAACGCGACCGTGGACAGGATGAGATGGTTGCGCTTCGGGCGATCCGGCTCGGCCTGCGTGTTGAGATAAAACGGCGTCAGCACGAGGCCGAGCGCGAACGCCGCCCAGCCGAGCCACAGCCGGGCATCCGCGTCGCCGACCGCCGCGATGAAACCGACGATGGCGAGGTAACCCGCGATGACCTCGCTCGGCACCAGCTTCGCGACCTTTTCCAGATATTGTTTGGTACCCGGAGATTCCTCGCTCTGCGCGGAAATCGGCTCATAGTAAAGACGAGACACGCCTTACTCTAACCCAGTCCGGCCGCGACATCAGCAATCGTCCATGAGCCGGACGTCTCATATGACCTGCCCGATCGCCAGCCCTCCAGCTCCTGGATCAGTCCACCCTGGACGGTGAAGAGCCGCCCGGTGATGGCGCAGTCCACCGTGGACAGATAGGCCACCAGCGGCGAGACGTGCGACGGGTGATACGCGTCGAACTCGTCCGGCGACGCGGGCGCGGCCAGAAGCCGGCCCACGACCGGCACGTCCTCGGTCAGGCGGGTCCGGGCCACGGGCGCGATGCCGTTGACCCGCACGCCGTAGCGCCCGAGCTCCTGCGCGGCCACGAGCGTCATCGCCGCGATGCCGGCCTTGGCCGCGCCATAGTTGGCCTGCCCCGGGTTGGGCAGGAAGGTGCCGCTGGCCGACGCGGTGTTGACCACCGAAGCCCGCGTGGGCGTGCCCGCCTTGGACAGCGCCTTCCAATGGCGCGCGGCATGGTGCAGCGGGGCGAAGTGCCCCTTCAGGTGCACGGCTATGACCGCGTCCCATTCGGCCTCGGTCATGTCGGCGATGAACCGGTCGCGCAGGATGCCCGCGTTGTTGACGAGGATGTCCAACCGTCCAAAGTGCGCGATCGCCTGCTCGACGAGGGCCGCGGCGGTGTCCCAGTCGGACACGTCGCCCGCGACGGCCACGCCGCCGGCCTCCTTGGCCACCTCTTGCGCCGGCTCGGGGTCGAAGTCGTTGACGACGACCCGCGCGCCCTCGCCGGCGAACAGCAGCGCGTGCTCGCGCCCGATGCCCCGGCCCGCGCCGGTGATGATGGCGACCCGCCCGTCCAACGCGCCCACGCCTACACCCTCTCGATCAGTCCGTTTTTGATGACCACGGCGCCGCTGCCCGACACGGTGATGAACACGGTTTCGACCAGGAACATGGGCAAAAACATACAGTCCGAATTGTATGTTTGTACAGCGGGCGATTAGAGTGGGCCCATGGCACAGGTGGCGACCCGTCGCACGCAGCAGGAGCGTGCCTCCGCGATGCGGCATCGCCTGCTCGAGGCGACCATCGAGTGCCTGGTCGACCATGGCTACGCGGGCACCAGCACGACCCGCGTCGTCGAGCGGGCCGGCGTCACCCGGGGCGCGCAGGTGCACCACTTCCCCACCAAGGCGGCCCTCGTCGCCGCCGCCATGCGCCACCTCGCCGCCAAGCGCGCCGAGCTGGCCGTCGCCGAGCTCGACCGCATCCGGGCGTCGGCCGACCCGATCGACGCCGCGCTCGACCTGATGTGGGATCTGCACCAGGGCCCGGTCTTCAGCGCGACCGTGGAGCTGTGGGTGGCGGCGCGCACCGACCCCGACCTCCACTCGCAACTGTCGCTTGTGGAGCCCGTCGCGACCGCGTCGGTGGTCGAGGTGGCCAAGGCGCTGTTCCCGGATCAGGCCGACCGGCAGGCCTTCGCCCACTGGGTCTACACCGCGATGGACACGATCCGCGGGATCCTGCTCACCTCGTTCGTCTACGACGATCCGGGCCCGCGCCTGGAGGCCAGCTGGCAGCGGGCAAAACACCATCTGCGCGTCGTCTTCGGCGCGACGTTCGGTCCCAGCCGCTAGTCGAGGCCCAGGCCCGCCTTGCGCGCCCGGACGATCGCCTGTGCCCGGTCGGCGACCTGCAGCTTGCTGAAGATGTTGGACACGTGATTGCGCACTGTCTTGGCGCTCAGGTAGAGCCGCTGCGCGATGGCGGTGTTGTTGTCTCCGGCCGCGATCAGGCTGAGGATCTCCCGCTCGCGCTCGGTCAGCTCCGGAAAAGGCGCCGAGGCCGCCGTGGTGTGCTGCGCGGCAAAGTAATCGATGAGGCGCCGGGCGATGCTGGGCCCGAAGACGGCCGTGCCCGCGGCCACGGCGGCGATCGCGTGCATGATGTCGCTGTGCCCGGCGCCCTTGAGCAGATAGCCTCGCGCGCCCGCGCGCATGGCGGCGAAGACCGACTCGTCGTCGTCAAACATGGTGAGCACGAGCACGCCGATGTGCGGGCTGGTCTGCGTGATGGCCCGGGTCGCCTCGATCCCGTTGACATCCGGCAGGTGCAGATCGATGATCGCCGCATCGGGCTGGGTCTGCGCCGCGAGGGCGATCGCCTCGGCGCCGGTCGATGCCTCGGCGACGACCTGGGTGCGCGGGTCGGACTCGAGCAGCATCCTGAGCCCGGAGAGGAAGACCGGATGATCGTCGACTATCAGGACACGGAACGGTTCCACGTCGCTGCCCCCCTCAATGCCGGTATCCCATGCTATGTACATGGTCACCTCCGCACTGACAAGTAGGCGTCAGTGACGATGTTCGGCCTTGCCCGGTCCTGCTGTCATGGGACCACGGCCCTGATTCGACCGGGAATCGGCCGGGACGTCCGGCCGGAGGCTTGATGTGAGCAACGGGAAAGCACGCAACATCGCGCTGGTCGTGCTCGCGGCATGCGTGCCAAACGCGTTGCTGGTCTTCGCCAGGCTGCGCACTCCGGCCGACGGCACGGCCACCTTCCCGTCGGCGCCGGCGTGGGGCGACGGGCTCGTCCTCGCCGATGTCCACGGTCGGTCCGCGGACCTGCTGCGCCCCGGCGACCGCGTCGTCTCCGTCGACGGCATCCCGCTGCCCGCCTGGGTCGGCGACCCGCCGACGGCACTGTTCAAAGTGGATGATGTCGTGCGGTACGGGATCATTCGCGGCGACGCTCCAATGCAGACGGTGGACGTGACGCTGCGGCCATATCCGTTGGGCGATGTCCTGCTCGACAACGCCGCGCTGCACCCGCTGCTGGTCTTCCTGCTGGCCGTGGCGTCGTTCGTGTTCCTGCGCCGGCCCGGCAATCCCGCGGCGCGTGCGCTGTTCCGCGTGGCGGCGCTGGTCCCGATGGGGCTCCTGGCATTCCCCTACTCCACGCAGGTCATCGACGTGATCACCGGACGGCTGTGGCCGCTCGTCGTGTCCGACACCGCCTCGCTGCTGATGTGGGGGGCGATCCTGCACTTCACGTTCGTCTTTCCGGAGCCGAGGGGTCCGGTCGCCCGCCGTCCACGGCTCGCCGCTGCCGTGGCCTACCTGCTTCCCGTCGCGCTCTACACCTTTCATTTATTCGGTACGCTTCCCAGCGCGCCAAACGCGTTGGCCCGGCTCGGTTCGCTGGTGACGATCTCGGTGCCCGCGGCAAACGTGATCCCGTTCCTCGCCGCGGGCGTGATGGTCGTCGGCTACCGCACGTCCTGTGACCCGGCCACCCGGCAGCGCCTGGCATGGGTGTTCCTGGCCTTCGGGCTCGGGTTCGCCGCCTATCTCGGGCTCGGCCGGTTGCCGGAGTGGCTCACCGGAGCACCGCTCGTGCCGTGGGCCTGGCAGACGCTGTTCTTCCTGCCCGTCCCGGCCGCGCTGGGCGCCGCCGTGCTGCGGCACCGGCTGTTCGACATCGACGTCTTCCTGCGCCGGTCGCTGATCTATGTGGCGCTGACCGCCGCACTGGCCCTGGCCTATCTCGGCGCCGCGACGGCGTTCGGCGCCCTGTTCGGCACGCCCGTCCAGATTGGACCGCTGCTCGCCGGCGCCACGGTCATCGTGCTCGTGCTGTCGCTGCGGGAGCGTCTACGCCGCGTGGTCATGCGGCTCATCTTCGGCGACCGGGACGACCCCTACGAGGTGGTCCGCCGGCTCGGCCAGCGGCTGGAGGCCACCGTTTCGGCGGACGCCGCCCTGCGCAGCGTGGCCGAAACGCTGGCGCAGGCGCTGCGACTGTCCTATGTGTCCGTGGAGCTGACCGGGGTCGAGCAGCACCGGGCCAGTTTCGGCGCCCCGACCGGGGCACCGACGGTCATCCAGCTCACCCACCGGGGCGAGCTGGTCGGCCGGCTGGTCCTGGACACCGGCCCGGTGCGCGAGCCGTTCGGGGCCGGCGATCGCCGGCTGCTCGACGGCCTCGCCCGCCAGGTCGGGATGACCGCGCACAACCTGCTGCTGACCGCGCGGCTGCAGCGCTCGCTGGAGCGGGTCGTCGCGGCGCGGGAGGAGGAGCGCCGCCGCCTGCGCCGGGACATCCACGACGGGCTCGGCCCGGTTTTGGCCTCCGGCGGCATGCGGCTCGAGCTGGCCGGGGCCCTGCTGCGCAAGGATCCCGACGCGGCGCTGGCCGTCCTGGCCGACCTCGCCGGCACACAGCAGCAGGCGCTCGGCGACCTGCGCAGGCTCGTGGAAGGGTTGCGGCCGCCCGTGCTCGACCAGCTCGGCCTCGCCGTGGCGCTGCGGCAGCGCGCCGACCGCTTCACCGGCCTGGTCGTGACGGTCGACGCGGCCGAAGACGTCGAGCCGCTACCGGCCGCAGTCGAGGTGGCCGCATATCACATCGTGTCCGAGGCACTGACCAATGTGGTCAGACACGCGCGCGCGAACGCCTGCGACGTCAGGCTCCGGCGGGACGGCACGCGCGATGGCGCGCTGCTCGTCGAAGTCAGCGACGACGGTGTGGGCCTGCCCGACAGCTATCGCGCCGGGACCGGCCTGCACTCGATGCGCGAGCGGGCCAACGAACTCGGCGGCGACGCCGACGCGTCCCGGGCGCCCGGCGGCGGCACCGTCATCCGCGCCCGCCTGCCCCTACCCGACTCCACATAGGACCCTTGTCCCGGAGGCAACGGGCGCGGATCGGGGCCGCGGCCGGCGCGGCCACTCAGGTCGAAGACGTGTGGCGGCGCATCGTGGGGGAGCTCGACGGGCAGTCGCTGAGCAGTCTGCTCTTCGCCGGCGGGACCCACTCCCCGGCGTTCCGGCAGACCCGGCGGGCCCTGTTCGACCGGCTCTACCTGCTCTACATGCTGCGCCGCGTCACAGCCATCGACCTGGGCCCGGTGATGTCGGCGCTGCGGGCGCTGCATGTGATGGAGGCGATGGCGGTCGACGAGCTGATCGATCGGGCGCTGGACGGCAAGCTCGACGCCGACGGCAGGACCGTCCTCAACGGACTGACCGAGCGCTTCCCGCCGCTGAAGGGCTGGGATCAGCACCGCCCGCGCAAAAGCCTGCCGCTGCTGACCGATATCCATGCGCTGCAGCGGTATTGGCGCGCCACACCGATCGTCCATCCGATCTTCGCGCGGCTTTTCTGGTACCGAAATCCATTTAATGATTTGAAACCCATCGGCGTCGGTGACCTGAAGGTCGTCAAGCAGAGATTGCTCGGGTACCAAGCGGGAGAGATCTCCGACATCCACAACGTCATGCTGGGCGAGAGCAAGGTGCGCGAGCACCGCCGGCTGGAGAAGACCGAGGAGCGGTTCTCCTTCTCGAGCGGCTCCGAGCAGGAGAGGTCCACCGATACCCAGTCGGCGGACCGCTTCGAGGTCAAGAAGGAGGCCGAGCGCATCGTCAAGACCGAGGTGGCCGCGAGCGCCGGCACCAGCGTTTCGTACCAACAGATGCCGGTGATCGCGACGGTGAACGCCAACGTGGCGCTCAACTATTCGGACACGCGCATGGACAAGTCCGCGCACAACTTCAGCCGTGAGGTGATCGGCAAGGCGGTCAGCCGGATCGCGAGCCGCACCGCCAGCGAACGCAGCACCACGAAGATCTTCGAAACCGAGGAGCGCAACGCCCACACGTTCGACAACAAGGCCGGCCCCAGCCACATCTCGGGCATCTATCGATGGGTGGACAAGCGTTACGAGGCGCAGGTCTACAACTACGGCCGCCGGCTGATGTTCGAGTTCATCGTCCCGGAGCCGGCCGCCTTCCTTGTCGAGCAACGGTTGCGCGCGTTTGAGGCCAACCTCGTCCTGCCCAACAAGCCGGACGAGCCGACCGTCAAGCAGGTGGAGCTGGGCTTCACCGCCGCGCAGATCGACGCCGCGCTCCTGCTGCGGCTGCGTCGCGACTACGGCATCGACGACGAATATCCCGCGAGCCGCCGCGTGGTCAATCTGATCAACCCGGAGACCGGACAGGACTTCTTCGCCAACGAAAAGATAACCACGCCAAAAGTTTTTGTGCCATCCACTCACGACTGTGCGGTGCAGGCGGCCGGATATCGGGTGGCCGGCCTGGAGCTGACCGGCCACGTCAACTTCAACGGCCCGGCCAACCCCAACCACGAGTCGCAGCGAAACCTGTTGTACATCCTCGTGGACGGCGAGACCGTGGTCCAGATCGACAAGTCCGGCATCGGTTACGTCGGCTTCGAGGTGCCCGATACCAACGTTCCCGGCAACCTCACGCACTACAACAACGGGACGGTCCAGCTGATGGCGCGGCCGGTGCTCGGGCCGGAAAAGATGCGGCTGCAACTGCTGACCCAGAACGCGACGGACTTCGGGCTGCACATCAGCCTCGTGCTCGACTTCCCGCCCGAGTCGCTGGCCAGGTGGCAGGAGTCGGTCCATCGCAAGGTGTGGGAGATCGAGAAGAAGCGGGTCGAAGCGGAAAACCTGGAGGCGCGCCTGGCCTACGAGTCGGGCATGACGACCTTCCGCAACCGGCTCGACGACATCCGTGCCACGGCAATCAACGAGCTGCTGCAGGGCACGTCCGAGGCGGACAACCGGGCCATGATCCTGCAGGAGCTCAAGCGCTGCTGCCTGGCCATGCTCACCCGGGACTTCGACGACTACGACCTGGACGATTCGCTCACGCGCTGGGAGACGATGGGCGTGCTGACCACGCCGATGCGGCAGACCCGGATGAAGGTCTCCGACGAACCATCGGCGGAGTTCGAGACGAAGCCGGTGGACGCGAGCTTCCCGGCCGTCCGGCACGCCGCCGCCATCGACAAGGGCCGGTTCATCCAGTTCCTGGAGCAGGCGTTCGAGTGGCAGCAGCTCGGCTGGGCGGCCTACCCGTACTTCTGGGCCACACCACCCAAATGGGTCGAGCTGATGGACCGCCGCGACGACGCCGACCCTGGGCTCACCGCCTTTCTACGGGCGGGCGCGGCCAAGGTGCTGCTCGCGGTGGCGCCCAACTACGACGAGGCGGTCATCCACTTCCTCGCCACGCGGGAGCCGTGGCTCGGCGGGGACGCGCCGGTGCTGGGCGATCCGCTCTACATCCCGCTGCACGAGGAGATGCGCCGGGCACAGGACGACCGGTACGGAGGCGTGCCCGAGGGCGAGCCGTGGGAGTTCATCGTCCCGACCACGCTGGTCTACCTGCACGGCAGCCGCGATCAGCTGCCGGCCATGAACAGCGAGTCGTGACATGACGGCAGTCCTCACCGTCTCGCCCGACGTCGACATGGACGAGTCGGAGCTGCCGGCTTCGCCCCTCGCTCCCGCTCTCGCGCAACGGCTTGGCCCGCTCTACGAGGAGCGCGTCGGAGGCTACCTCGGCGACCTGGCGCGCGTGCTCGGGATCGATGCGTCGCTCGGCACCTCCGGCGCGGACGTCCCGGCGTCGCGGATGCCGAGCCTGCCGTTCAAGCCGCCGCCGGTCGACGACGACACGACCGAGGAGGCCGAGCTGCTCACCTTCGACGAGGAGCTGTTCGTCAGCCTGCTCGACGTGTATGTCTGCTATGGATGGTCGCCGCTGGTCGCGATCGAGGCGGACATCAAGGCCATGCTCGAGGAGGACACGAAGCGCCGGCCCACCTCCGGACCGGGCAGCGAGTCGGTCTGGCCGGTGGTCCTGTCGTTCTTCGAATACTGCCGCAACATGCTGTCGCTGCTGGTGCGCGACGAGCTGGTGGCCATCGAGCGGCTGATGGCCCGGCGCCTGTTCGAAAACCTGAACCAGACCGCCGACGGCATCGCGACGACATGGAGCCGGCTGCGCGTCAAGCAGACAAGCGAGACCGTGGAAAGCCCGTCCGACCCGGACCTCGGGCGGGCCGTGCACACCGTCACGTTTGAGGAGCAGGTGCTCGCCGAGCAGATGTTCCTGGGAGTCAAGGATGCGGCCAAGCACCGTTTCGCGTACGAGAACACGCTCAAGAAACTGAAGTCGGCCACCGAGGCGATGCGGGCCATGCGGGAGCTCATCGCCGAGCCCAGATGGCGGCGCTTCCGCTTCCCGCCGGCGTGGGAGCAGCAGCGGCTCCGCGAGTGCGAGCTGCAGGTGATCGAGCAGATGGAGGCCGAGCGGGCGGCCCGGGACCTGCAGATGGCGTTGCGCGCCAACGTCTTCTACAACTATCCGGCGGCGCTGCTCGTTTTCGACTCGCTCAAACCCGGCTTCACCCAACCCGATTTCGAGAAGTTGCTCGGCGAAACCCTATGGCAGTTCTACAAGCGCGTCGACGAGCTCGCCCAGCACATCGACGAGAACAAGTCGCTCACGGCGGCCGAACTGCCCGCCCTGGCCGAGGGCGAAGACCTGCTGTGGACCGCAGTGCAGCGGCACGCCGCACCGGCCGGCGGTCCGTCGCGACTCATGGTGAGTGTGGCCATCGAGGAGCTGCCCGGCGATCCGGCCTGTTTCGCCCTGCTGCACGAGGCGACGCTGCAGGAGCTCATCGGCTCGGAGGCGATCGACCGGGACAGCCTGACGTTCGTCGTCGCACATCACCACCTGATGGAGGTCATCGACGCGATCGAGCGCCGCCGGGTCGAAGAGGAGGGCTGGCGCGAATTCTGGAGCCGCTTCGCCCGGATGTCCGCGGCGGCATCCATCGCCGCGCTGTTCACACCCGGCGGCCAGCCGGTGGCGCCCATCCTGCGCGGCTCGGCCGTGATCTCGGATTTGGTCCTGCTGACGCACTCGGTGTCGGGTGCGATGGAACAGCTACGGATGATCGACAAGGTGCTCGACGACGGGCTCGTCTCCTCCGGCGGATTCAGCATGGCCTCGCTGGGCCGGCTGGGCGAGCTGCGCGCCTATTCGCAGTCACTGCTGGACAACCTGGCGTTGGGGGTGCTGATCCAGCTCGGCCTGACCTTTGCCGGCGCCGGTTGGGTGAAGGTCAAAAAGCTCTTGCTGGCCAAGGGCTTCCACACCGACCTGGAGACACTGTATGGCACCGAACAAGAAGCCGGGTAGGTGGCGCCCGCCCAGCGTGCGCGCCAACGAACGGCTGAAGGGCATCAACGGCGCGCTGCTGCGCCGGGCCGGTCTCGGGCCGCAGTTGGCCGGCATGAGCGGGCGGCAGCGGGGCCGGTGGTTGCGTGCGTTGCGCGAGATGGCCCTGCTCTACGCACGATCGCCGCGGGAGCGCGCGGAGCGCATCGCCTGGCTGAGCAGGGAACTGCCCGGCCGCTTCCGTCAGCTCGGTCTCGACCCGGCCGACCTGGGAGCCGGCAGCCTCGATCAGCTCATGCGCGTCTTCATCCGGATGATGCGGCGAGTGGAACTGCGCAAGACCTACGCCAGTGTCGCCGAGCTCAAACGCAAGGCCGGCGGGTTCCGCTCCACCCCACTCGGCGAACTTTTCGAGCTGCTGGGCGACAACCTTCGCGACCTTCGCCTCCTTCGGCGTGGATTGGAAAGCGACGCCCTCGACGAACTCAACCATCTCCTCAAAGCCGCCGCGCACCTGCTACGCAGCGCCGGCGGTGCCGCCGTGAAGGCCCGCGGCAAATTCACGACCGTGGTGGAGGTGCGCGACCTGAAAATCAAACTCAAGGGCGTCGACGATCCCAAGAAATACGTCGACCGGGCATCTCTTTCCCCGCTCGAGCCGCAGCCGGGCAAGACGTTGGACCAGCCCTACCATGGGCTGCTTGTGGGCGTCGAGTTGAAGCTTCGGGGAGCCGCCAAGCGCGGGCTGGCCAAGCAGACCGCCAAGATGGAGCCGCGGCTGGAAGCGTCCAATGTGGAGTGGCTCGAATGCGTGGACATGAAGACCGGCCGGAAACTGAAAATCTACCCGCAGCAACTCATCTACAGCCCGCTCGTGCGCCGGGTCGGCGTGACCCACCCGCGCGAAGGACGCGCCCCGATGGTCCAATGGAAACCGACCCGCGGCCCCGAGGGCGACCTCTATCTTCGCTACGAGGCGGATATCAAGGTGTCCAAGCTCCGGTTCCTGGTCGACATGCTCTTCCCGGTCGGCTCCAAGAAGCGTTAGCCGGCAGGCCGCGGGACGGCAAAAGATACCGAAAGGAAAGCAGCCGGGGAACACTACGCTGGTGGGGTGGTTTACGCCTGGCTGAGTACGCGTCCGTGGCTGGTGGACGGGCTGTTCGCGGCGGCGGTGGCGCTGCCGTTTGTGCCCGCGTCGTCGGCGGAGCTGGCCGTGTACAGAATAATCCAGGAAGCCCTGACCAACACGATGCGCCACGCGGGCGCGAGTGAGGCGGACGTCGCGCTTGACTGGACCGTCCCGGGTCGCCTCACGGTTTCGGTGCACGACAACGGCTCCGGCCCAACGCCCGAGTGGGTGGAGGGGCGCGGGCTGGCCGGCATGCGGCAGCGGCTGGAGGCTTTGGGCGGAGAGCTGGAAGTGTTGACAGACCATGGTTTTGAGATACGGGGGGTGCTTCCGGCGTGATCCGGGTGTTCATCGCCGACGACCAGGCGCTGGTGCGCGCCGGGCTGGCGATGGTGATCGAGGCCCAGGACGACATGGTGGTGGTCGGCGAGGCCGGCGACGGCGTGGAAGCGTTGGAGGCGTTGCGTTCGGTGCGGGCGGATGTGGTACTCATGGATATCCGGATGCCCAAAATGGACGGTGTGGAGGCGACGCGGCAGCTGCTGGCGCGGCCCACGGCGCCGAAGGTGTTGGTGCTGACCACATTCGACCTCGATGAGTATGCCTTGGCGGCGCTGCGGGCGGGCGCGAGCGGCTTCCTGCTCAAGGATGCGCACGCCGCCGAGCTGGCGACGGCCCTGCGCACGGTGCATCGGGGCGACGCCGTGATCGCGCCTTCGACGACCCGTCGGCTGGTGGACACGATGCTCGCCAACATGCCGATCGTGGCAGGTGAAAACCCGCTCACCCCGCGCGAGCGCGAGGTGATGCTCGCGGTGGCGCACGGCGATTCCAACGCCGAAATCGGCGGGCGCCTGTTCATGTCGGAGGCGACCGTCAAGACGCACGTCGGCCGGATCCTGGCCAAGCTGGGCCTGCGCGACCGGGTGCAGATCGTGATCTGGGCATACGAGCATGGGCTGGTGCGTCCGGGTCAGACCTAGGTATGACCCGGCAACGACCTCCGAACGACGCGCCGCCCGCATCACAGGCCGGAGGCTGAGGGCATGAGACCCAGAACCGTTGCGGGCGTGCTCGCCATCGCCTTCGCCGTGCCCTATGTGGTGCTGAAAATCCTGTGGACCGCCGGAGTGGGTGTCGGCGTGACCGACCCCGAGCTGCTTAACCAGCCTGGGATGGCGACCGCCAATGCCGTCACCGGCCTGCTCGAGGTCGCGGGGATCGCCCTTGCCCTGGCTCTGATCCGCCCGTGGGGCATGCGGATCCCCTTGTGGCTCCTTCTCTTTCCTTTGTGGGTGGGCACCGGCCTGCTGGCCCCGTTCGCCGTCATCGTGCCCGTGGCGTTTGGCGCCGACCTGTTCTACCCGAACGTCGTGGAAACGTCCGGCGAGCTGGCGCCGTGGGTGCACCCGACGGTGTACGGCGGCTTCGCGCTGCAGGGGATCGCGCTGTTCGTGGCGTTCGCCTACTACGCCCGCGACCGGTGGGGCACGGTCCTCAATGGACGGACGGACGACGTGCCGACCGGGCCGACGCAACGGCTGCAACGCCTACTCACCAACGTCGTCTGCGTCATGGCGGGCGCCGGCGCGGTCTTGTTTCTGGTGCGGATGTTCGGCGGCACCTTTCTGGACGGCTTGGCAAGCCTCGTCAGTGCGGTGGTCGCCGTCGCGGCCGCCGTGGGCCTGATCCTGGTCGTGCACCGGGTGCGCCCGCAGGGCAGCTATTGGTGGGCGGTCGTGCTCGCCTGGTTCGGCACGGCCGGGATGTTCGCCTTCGGCGTGTTCGATCTGCTGATCGCCGCGCTGATCTTGGCCGGCGGTGAGACCCCACCGGCGATGGGCTCGCGGGAGCTGCTCGTCCTGTTTCAGATGCTGGCCGCGATGATCGCCGGTCTGGTGGCGGCGTTCGCACTGTCCGAACGCGGCTGGGAGGCCCGCGTCAGCTGAGCTTGCCGGTGTGCTGGCCTAGGATCTGCTGGCACTCGCCCAGCAGGTCCAGCATCCGCTTCACGTCCTGCGGCTTGCGCCCGGCGAACAGATCCACCGTGGCCTCGTAGAAGGCGGGCGACAATCGCCGACGGGGTCTATCGGATCACCGACGTGCGCTGGCTCGCGGTGGACGAAAACGTCGCCGCGTGCGTCTACACCTTCCGGTGGTCCGGGCTGATCGACGGCCGGCCCCGATCCGGCAGAGGGCGCGGCACCAACGTGCTGGCCCGCCGCGACGGCTCATGGGTCATGATCCACGAGCACCTGTCCGGCTAGACGGGAAGCGGCACGTGCTGACGGATCATCGGCCACTTGGTCATGTCAGTCCGGTCCCTCCGGGTCTATGTGTCCATCACCACTACAACCCGGATGGCACGGCAAACTCATCGGAAGACCGAAAAGAGCGAAATCGGCGTCGAGGAACGAGACCACCTCGGCGACCCGGTCGCCGCGCACGGCCAGCAGGTCCAGGCCCGCCGGGACATACTCCCACCGCTCCCGGTCCCACATGTAGGTGCCGAACGCGAGCTGCCCATTGGCGTCGGCCGGCACAAAACGCCAGCGCCGCCCGAGCACCGCGCCCTTCAGGAAGGCGCGGATGCCCTCGTGGCCCGCATGCCACGCGGTCAAAGGCGGCATCGAGTAGCGCGCGTCATCGGTGAGCAGGGCCAGGATGGCCTCGACGTCGCCGGCCTCCCACGCTTCGGCATAGCGCAGGGCCAGCTCGCGCTGTGCCGCCTCGCCGAGCGCGGCGCGCGCCTGCTGCTGGGTCTCGTTGGCGCGCAACGGCTCCAACGCCTGGCGCGCCTGTTGCAGCGCGGTGTTGGCCGCCGCCACCGGCGTGTCCAGCAGCTCGGCCGCCTCGTCGGCCGAGAAACCGAGCACCTCGCGCAGCAGCAGGACCGCCCGCTGCGGCCCGGCCAGGTGCTGCAGCGCGGCGACGAACGCGAGCTCCACACTCTCGTGCGCGACCGTCCGCTCCTCGGGGCCGAGCCGCTGGGTCCAGCTCATCAACCGATCCGGGTATGGCTCGAGCCACGCCGTCTCGGTCGCCGGCTCGTCACCGGTGCCCAGCTCAGTGGGCAGCTCACGCCGACGCGCCCGCTGCTCGATGAGCGCCAGCGCCCGGTTTGTGGCTATCTTGTATAGCCACGCGCGGACTGCGCCCCGATCATCGTTGCGCCCCATGCTCCGCCAGGCCCGGTCGAGCGTCTCCTGCACGGCTTCCTCGGCGTCGTGCAGGGACCCGAGCATCCGGTAGCAGTGGGCGCGCAGCTCACCGACGTAAGGCCCGGCCATGCGAGTGAAGTCCTCGTGATCCCTCATTGGCGCCCATTATCACCGCTGGGTCAAGCCAACCGGATCGGAGCCACGACGTAACCTGTCCCCTCGCGCCAGAGCAGCCTGTCCCCATGGGCGAGGGTCTCCGTCGGGACCACCGAGGACTCCCCGGTCACGGGGTCGTAGACGAAGCCGTGCTCGAGCTCCGACTTCGGCAGGCGCATGCCGAAGGCCACCAGGCGATCGCCGGCGGTCAGGCGGCCCGGCACGGTGTCGGAAAGCTCGGCCGGGCGGCGCATCGTCATCGTCTGCTGGGTGCCGCTGCGCCGGTCGAGGACCGTGAGCTGGCCGTTGTTGGCCCACGCGACGACGGCCCCGTTGCCCGCGAACGTCTCGAACCTTGGCAGCGCGGCAAGGTCGGCGTCGCGGCCCGTCTCCAGGTTGAACACGCGGATGCGGCCTTGCTCGGCGTGGAAGACCTCCGGGTAGGCCAGGCCCAGGACATCGTGGATCGGCAGGGCCTCAGCGGTGCCGGCGCAGCCGCGAACCCATTGCGGTGTGCCGGTTTTGTCCGTCCAGAGCAGCATATCGCCGTCGGCGTGGACCGGCCGCTCGATCTCCGCCACACCGGTCTGAGAAACCTTGCGGCCCGACGGAACCCTGGCCGTGTGATCGACGCAGAAGAGCTCGAAGCCGTCGCGCCAGGGGCTGGTCCACGCCGCGATCGTGGTGCCGGCGACAAATGCCCGCTGGTCGGTTGACGTCAAACTCGTCGTCAAGACCACGCGGCGATCGGCCTGTGGCCCCAGCGCCCCAGGCCCGGTCGTCGCTCATGCCGACGACCGTCCCGCTATCGCCCAGCGCTTGCGCGCGGAAGAGGTCTCCACGGTGCGGCACGGGCCACACCACGGCTCGCCCGCGATCGACGAGCCGATCGAGCGCGGCGGGCGCCATCGGCGTCTGGGACGGCACCGGCGATATCAGCGGCGCCGTGGTCATCGGCCGCAGCGGCTCGCCATCGCCGGGCAGGACACACACCAGGATGCTCACCAGCAACACCAGGCAGGCGAGCACGATCGCGACGGTCGGGTCTACGCGGCGCGGGGCGCCCCGGACGATCTCGACTTCCCCCATGTGAATCTCCCGAACCGGGCGCGGTCCACACTGCCGAAGGACTGGTTGAGGGACGTGGCCCGTCGCGTCCCTACGGGCCACGCCGACCCGAGTTTACGCCTAGCCCGCACAGCACGCTCCGGCTACTCGCGCTCACGATGACCCTCGCGCGCGGCGTGCAATGTGGACAGTCGACGCGGTGGCACCGCCGCCGTCGTATGACGTGAAGACCGCCCCGCCGCTCGTCGTCACGACGCACCACTATCCGGGCGACAGCGCCGGCGTGGCGACCACGAGCGGCATGAGCCTCAAGGCCGACAAGGAAAACTTTCTCGTGCTCCAACCCAGCGGGTGGGCGGCCGGCGTGAACGCCTTGGTGCGCTGCCGAAGCGAGGACGACGCCGGTCTCATCCCGACACTCGTGCAGCATCTTCTTCGGTGGCACAACGGCTCGGCCGCACGCGAGCCCCGCCGACCGGCGGCGGGCTCCCCCAACGGGATCAAGCGCACGGCCGCCAAGTGCGCAGACGGGCGCGCTGGCCGACCCCCTCGCGGGCATCGGCGCGACCGACCTCATGTGGGAGTTTTGCCAGGCACACGTGGCCGGTTAACACGCAGCTGGTTAAATCTCACGGGTGGACCTGCCTCCAGCTGCTCGTGCGATCGCCAAGGCCATCGCCGCCTCCGTCGATGCCGCCGCCCGCGAGGACGCCGACGACATGCGCGCCGCGACGGCCGAGCTGGCCGCGCTCGACGGCGAGCGCACCGGCGTCCTCATGGGCGCGGTCACCCGCATGCTGCTCGAAGAGCTGCACCCGGACGGCCTCGACGGCGACGACATCCGCGACGTGCTCGAAGGCTGCGCCCGGTGGGCGATGGCGTGGCTGCCCGAGACCGACCCGCACGCGCTGCTCGTGATCCTGGCCGGGGCGCTGGGCATCCACCCCGACCCGCACGACGAGGTCGAACGCCCAGCCGCCCCGGCCATCGCCCAGCACGCCCCGCTGCTGATCGCGCGCCTCCTGGCCACTGCCGGCCCCCGCCGCCTCGACCCCTACCTGTCGGCGGCCTTCGCCGAGATCGCCCGGTCGGAGCTCATGGAGGCACCATGATCAGCAGAGCAGACGAGCGTCGGCCCATGTCGCGTGGTCACTGGTGATGCCGTTGCCCGCGTCGGTCACCGACAGGCGCAGCGCCGAGCGGCCGGTGATGTTCAGGTCGACCGCGACGGGTCCACTCGCGACGGTGACGGTCGGGCTCGTGTAGAGCGTCGTGCCGTCGGCGATGACGGCGAAGACGACCGACGCGGCCGAGCCGGTGACCTCTGCGTCGATGCCGGCGGACGCGGTGAAGCGCGCGCAACCGGCGACGGACAGGTCCACTGTGGACGCGGCGTGGGTCCCGATCGCCTTGATGTAGAAGACCCCGCCCGTCGAGGCGACGGTGCCGTCCGCGGCCGCGAGCTCGCCGTTGGACTGGTCGCGCTCGACCGGTCCGTGGCCGTTGGCCGAGCCGGTCCAGGTGCGGTCGCTGGCATACGAACCGGTGCCCGCGCCGGTACACGTGATGGTCGCCGCGCCCCAATCGGCGTGGTCGTAGCTGATGCTGTTGTTGCGGGCATCGGTCACCCGAAGCTCCAACGTGGTGTATCCGCCGGTGGCCACGACCATCCGGGTCGGGCCGTCGGCGGCGCGCTTGATGCCGCTGTATGCCAGCAGCTTGCCGTCGCCATAAACCTGGAACCGTTGCGAGGCGGCCGAATTGGTGACCTCATCATCGGTACCCACGAAAGCGGAAAAGAGTGGGCACGCGCGGCCCAGATAGATATGCACGGCGCTGTCGGCGTGGACACCTATGCCCTTGGCATAGGTGGTGCCGTTGATGGTGAGCGTGCGGCCGTCGCCCGCGGCCTGCTCGCCGTTGGACATGTTGCGCTCGGCCTGGCCCCAGCCGTTGCTTGAGGCGAGCCAGGTGACGTCTCCGATTTGGTGGGAGCCGGCGGCCGGTGCCGCCGCGAGCGTGCCTGCCCGCGTCACGCGGAACATGACCGCCCCGTGCCCGGGGACGGACGCGGAGACGGCGCCCGTTGTCGTCGAGTTGGCGGACGTCCAAAGGTTGCGCAGCGTGTAGGAAGACGATCCGCCCAGCCCGAGCTCGGCGGCGGACGTGGAAACCGTTGCGGCGGCGGTGCCCCGGTTGAACAGGACCACGGCCACCGAGCCGTCGGACATCGGCTTGGCCCACACCTCTGTGTTGCCGGAGTCGCGCATCTTGCGCCCCTGCGAGCCGCCCCAATCCTGGTTGACCGCAATGACTTCGGCGTTGCGGACGATGCCGAGCGTCGCGGCGGACATCGTGCGCAGGTCGTTGCCGAGCAGCAGTGGCGAGTTGAGCAGCGCCCACAGGCTGAAGTGTGCCGTGTACTCGTTGGTGGTCATGCCGCCGTTGCCGACCTCCAGCATGTCCGGGTCGTTGAAGGCGTTGTTGCGCGCGAACGATTCCAGCCCCACCTGCAGGTCGAGCAGGTTGGTCATGCTGCTCCACGAGTCGGAGATGTCACCGGTCGTGCGCCAGAGGCTTCCGCCCACGTTGGCCGAGAAGATCCACGGCTCCTCCTGGCCCCAGTTGCAGATGCTGTACACGATCGGGCGACCGACGGACTTGAGCGCGTCGCCCATCGCCTTGTAACGCTGCGCCGCGGGCCGGCCCTGGTTGTTGCAGTTGTCGTACTTTAGATAATCGATCTCCCACGCGGCCCATGTCTGCGCGTCGATGAGCTCGTGGTCGAGGCTCGCGGGCAGGCCCTGGCACGTGAGCGTGCCGGCCGACGAGTAGATCCCGAGCTTGAGCCCGCGCGCGTGCATGTAGTCGGCCAGCGCCTTGATGCCCGACGGGAAGCGCGTCGGGTGGGCCTGCAGCCGGCCCTGCGCGTCGCGCGTCGAGGCCATCCAGCAGTCGTCAATATTGACGTATTTATACCCGACGTCGTCCAGGTTGTTGGCGATGATCGCGTCCGCGGTCTGGCGGATGAGATTCTCGTCGATGTTGCACCCGAATCGGTTCCAGCTGTTCCACCCCATGGGCGGTGCGGTGATGGGCACGACCGGCGCGCCCGCCCGCGCGTCGTCTGGGATTGCGACAGCGGCGGACGCCAAACCCAGCAGCGCCGCGAGCAGGAGGGTGAGAGGCTTAGGCATGCTCGACTCCCATCGTTCGAAACAGCCCGGCTCGATCCCACTCTAGGCGAGATATCGATGATAAGAAATGTCACACTCCAGCCGCTGGACCATGGCACGCTGCTGCGGCTGCGCGACGTGGCGGTGGCCGACGCCGATCCCATGGAGGTCTTACCGCCCGTGGACGGGCCGCCCGGGTGGACCGACTCGCGGAAGGCGGCGTTTGTCGACTTCTTCTCGCCCATGCTGGAGGCGCCCGACATCACGATATACGCGATCGTGGTAGACGATGAGATCGCAGGATTTATGCGGTTAAAGCGGCTCGATGAAGCCACTGGCGAGACCGGCATCTGGCTGGGCCGTTCGTGGCGCGGCAAAGGCGTGGCCACCGCCGCGCTGGGCGAGCTGCTGAAAGCGGCTTGGGAAAAAGGCCTGACCCGCGTGGTCGCCGACACGCTGCCCACCAACGCCGCCGCGCAGGGGCTGCTGCGCGCCCACGGCGCCCAGCTCAGGGCGGCGGACGGCAAGATCTATGCAGTCATGGCAATCGATCCAGCCTACGCTCCTAAATTAGATAAGTGAATATCTATAAATTGAGGTAGGGCTTCCCCTAGGCTCGGACAATCGGCCAATGGTGCCGTCCGCCGTCGCGCCATGAACACGTCGACGGATGGCCCCCAGCTTAGGGGAGGACGGGGCATGAAACTCCGTTTGTTCGCACTGACCTGCGCCGCGCTCACTGCGGCGGCCGCGGTCGGCACGCCAGCCAGCGCTCGGCCGGCTGAGGGAATGATACTCGCCGCCACCAGCCCGACCGCGATCGCCGGGTCATACATCGTTGTACTCAACGATGTCACCGTGTCCAATGTGGACACCATGGCGACCGACCTCGCGGCGCGCTACAGCGCCACGGTCCGCACCACGTGGACGCACGCGCTGCGCGGCTTCCACGCCAACATGTCCGCGTCGCAGGCCCGCCGCCTGGCCGCCGACCCGGCCGTGAAATATGTCGAGCAGGACCAGACCGTGTCGCTCATCGCGACCCAGTCTCCCACACCGTCCTGGGGCCTGGACCGGATCGACGCCCGCTCCGGGCTCGACAACTCCTACACATACCCCAACGACGGCACCGGCGTGACCGCCTACATCATTGACACCGGCATCCGGATCACGCACCAGGACTTCGCGGGTGCGGCGGTGTGGGGCACCAACACCACCGGAGACGGCAACAACACCGACTGCCACGGCCATGGGACCCACGTGGCGTCGACCACCGGCGGCAACACATACGGCGTGGCCAAGGGCGTCAGCCTGGTCGCCGTCAAGGTGCTCAACTGCGCCGGCAGCGGCACGACCCAGGGCGTCATCGACGGCATCAACTACGTGACGGCACAGCACACCACCGGCGCGGCCGTGGCCAACATGAGCCTCGGCGGCAGCTTCAGCCAGGCCAACAACGACGCCGTCACGGCGTCCATCGCCGACGGTGTCACATATGCGATCGCGGCCGGCAACTCCAACGCCGACGCGTGCACGTTCTCACCGGCGTCGACCCCCAACGCCATTACCCTCGGCGCGACACAGGACAACGACGCGCGCGCCTCCTTCTCCAACTTCGGCACGTGCCTCGACCTGTTCTCCCCCGGCGTGAACATCACGGCGGCCTGGGGCACCGGCGACACCGCCACCAACACCATCAGCGGCACCTCGATGGCCTCACCGCACGCGGCCGGCGTCGCCGCGATCATCAAGGCGGCCAACCCCCCCTTCACCCCGATGCAGGTGCGCGACAAGATGGTCGCCGACTCCACGCTCAACGTCGTGACCAGCCCCGGGACCGGCTCTCCCAACCGGCTCCTGTTCGTCACCGGCACGACCCAGCCGCCCGGCACGACGCTGTTCGAGGACACCTTCGAGACGAACCTCGGCTGGCAGACCAACCCCAACGGCACCGACACCGCCACGAGCGGCGCATGGGAGCGCGGTGACCCGGCCCAGACCACCAGCGGGATCACGCTGCAGCTGGGCACCACGGTCAGCGGCACCAACGACCTCGTGACCGGCGCGGCAGCCGGCACCGGCGCGGGCAGCTTCGACGTCGACGGCGGCACGACCAGCTCGCGCTCGCCCGCCGTCACGCTGACCGGCACGGGCACGTTCACGCTCTCGTACTCGTGGTACCTGGCTCACCTGAACAACGCGAGCACGGCTGACTTCTTCCGGGTCAGCATCGTCCACAATGGAGGCACCACCGCCCTGTTCACCCAGGCGGGCGCGGCAGCCAACCGCGCCGGCGCGTGGGCGGCGGGCACCAGCAACATCTCCGCATACGCCGGACAGTCGGTGCGCATCCTCGTCGAGTGCGCCGACGCCTCGGGCGCCAGCCTCGTCGAGTGCGGCGTGGACGACGTGCGGATCGTGCGCAACTAAGCGCTTGTGAAATAAGGGGTTCCGGTGTCATGGCACCGGAACCCCGGTTTTGCCAACCGAACATGAGGGGGAACGGTTGAAGACCCTGCTCGCGCTCGTGCCGGCGACTTCCGGAGCGCCGGCCGCGCAGGAGGGCGTGACGCTGGTCGCCGTGCGCAACTCGATCGCGTCCGGGGTGTCCTATGTGCTCGGCGACGGCTCGATCTACGCGCTGCACAACCGCACGGGCGGCGGCGCGGACAACATCCATCAGACCTACGTGGTGAACCTGTCCACCGAGCAGCGCAGCGGCACCTGGCGGCTGCGGGCGCAGGATCACGCGGGCGGCGACGTAGGCTTCATCGAATCTTGGACGGTGACGTTGTGAAACTCTTGTTGGCAGCGGTATTGGCGTTTGGGAGCCCGGTCGCGCCGGCCGAACCGGTCGGCCAGATCCTCGGCACGGGCGGGGCCCGGGTCGTCGCCGACTCCTTCATCGTGGTGACCAACACTCCGGCGCGCGATCTGGTGCAGCGCTATGGCGGCACGGTCGGGCGGGAGTATTCGAAGGCGCTCAACGGGTTTGAGGTCAGCATGCCGGAGGGCGCGGCCCGGCGCCTGGCGGCCGATCCGCGGGTCGACTACGTCCAGCGCAACGGGATTGTGTCGGTCGAACCGTTTGGCACGCAACCGAGCCCGCCGTCGTGGGGCCTGGACCGCATCGATCAGCGCGCGCTGCCGCTGGACGCGTCATACACGTATCCCAACACGGCGTCCAATGTGCACGCCTACATCCTCTCGACCGGGATCCTCACGACGCACACCGACTTCGGCGGGCGGGCCGTCCACGGGCGCGACACGGTCGACAACGACGCCGACGCGACCGACTGCAACGGGCACGGCACCGCCGTGGCCGGGATCGTCGGCGGCACCTCACACGGCGTGGCCAAGGGCGTGACGCTCGTGGCGATGCGCATGCTCGGGTGCACCGGCGCGGGCAGCTTCGCCACGGTCATCGCGGCCGTCGACTGGGTGACCGCCAACGCCGTCAAGCCGGCGGTGGGCGTGCTGGTCGCGGGTGGGCCGACCGACACCGCCTACAACGCGGCCATCCGCAGGTCGATCCTCGCGGGCATCACCTACACGGTCGTCGCCGGCTCGAGCGCGGCGAACGCGTGCCAATTTTCCCCCGGCGGCGTGACCGAGGCCATCACGGTCGCGGCCACCGACACGAGCGACAACCGGCATTCGGCGTCAAACTTCGGCACGTGCCTGGACATCTTCGCGCCGGGCGTGGGCATCATCACCACGTGGTACACCAGCAATACCGCGACCATCAACCTGTCCGGCACGTCGTTTGCCACGGCGCACGCGGGAGGTGTTGCGGCGCTGATACTTTCGCCCAATCCACTGTGGACACCGCAGCAGGTGCGCGACAAGATGGTGGCCGACGGCACGCCGGGCATCGTCGGCAACCCCGGCACGGGCTCGCCCAACGTGCTGTTGTTTGTGGACAACAGCGGCGGGCCGGCGCCCTGCACGGGGACCAACCCCAACAACGTGTCCATCCCGGAATTCCCCGGCGTCGCGGTGTTCAGCGATATTTTGATTTCCGGGTGTACGGGTAACGCGTCGGCGACGTCGAGCGCCGAGGTGCACATCATCCACCCGTTCCGCGGCGACCTCAACGTCGATCTGATCGCGCCCGACGGCACGGCCTATCGCCTGCAGACCATGAGCGCCGACAGCGGCGACGACATCCACACGACCTATGTGGTCAACGTGTCGTCCGAGGCGCGCAACGGCACCTGGCGCCTGCGGGCGCGCGACCGGCGCGCGGCCAACACGGGGTTCATCGACACCTGGACACTACGGCTCTAGAAGGGATTGCGATGGTCAAATCGTTTGCCGTCGTGATGGTGGCGGTACTCCTGGGCACCGCCGCCACCACCCCGGCGCAAGCCGCACCATCCGATGTGGACATGACGGCGCTGCGCGACGAGGTGAGCCTGCTCGCCCCGCCGGGCAGCGCCACCCGGATCGACTCAAAGACCGGCAGGGTGCACGTGCGCGTCCCGCTGGGTGCACCCATCCACGCGTCCGTGCTGAGCCATGGAAACCAAGTGGTCATCGAACGGACACCCGGCGTCATCGGCACCGCCGCCGGAATCGTCGGCGGACACGAAATCGAAGGCGTCATCGACTCCTGCACGGCGGGCTTCATGGTGCGCGACAGCCTGAACAACCGCTACGCGCTCACCGCCGGGCACTGCACCGCGAACGGCGGCAACTGGCGGCGTAACGGCAAGATCCTGGGTCCGACGGCCGGCTCGGTCTTCGGACCCGAAGGCGACTTCGGCCTGATCTGGGTGCGCTACAACTATGTCCCGGAGCCGAGGGTCAACAGCCTCGTGTCCGGCAGCCTCGGCATACAGCCGGTGGTGAGCCTGGAGCGCGTGCCCTTGATCGGCACCAATCTGCTGTGCAAGATGGGCCGCACCACCCGGTACACCTGCGGCGACGTGCTCGCCTATGAGGTCACGATCACTGTCGACACCGGGTTCACCATCGGCGGGCTGATCGAGACGAATCTGTGCGCCGGGCGGGGCGACTCGGGCGGACCGCTGTTTACCTCGAGCTTCGTCGCCAACCCACCGTTTGCCAACGCGGTCGGCCTCACCTCGGCCATCACAAGCAACATCCCCTGCAGCCACCCCAGCTTCCGCAGCTACTACCAGCCCGTCGCCGAGGCGATCAACGTGTGGAACCTGGATCTGATGAGGGCGTTTTAGTCTTCGTCGGGCCTTGGAAGCCTTCAGCCGTGCCACGTGCGCCAGAGCGCGGCGTAGGAACCGTTGGCGCGCATCAACTCGTGGTGGCTGCCGAGCTCGGTGACGCGGCCGCCGTCGAGCACCGCGACCCGGTCGGCGTCGTGCGCGGTGTTGAGGCGGTGGGCGATGGCGATGACGGTGCGCCCGGTCAGCACGGCGGCCATGGCGCGCTCGGTGCGCCGGGCGGTGGTGGGGTCGAGCGCGGCGGTCGCCTCGTCGAGGATGAGCGTGTGCGGGTCGGCCAGCACCAGCCGGGCGAGGGCGAGCTGTTGCGCCTCGGCCGCACCGAGCTCGCGGGCGCCGTCGCCGAGCTGCTCGTCGAGTGACCGGTGCCAATCGGCGCCCACCGTGTCCAATGCGGACAGCAATTGGTCGTCGGTGGCGGCCGGCGCCGCGAAGGTGAGATTTTCGCGCAGGGTGCCGATGAAGACGTGGTGCTCCTGCGTGATGAGGGCGATCCGGCGGCGCCGTTCGGCCGGGTCGAGGTCGACGACGGGACAGCCGCCGATGGTGACCGCGCCCTCGCGCGGCGCGTCGATCCCGGCGAGCAGCCGGGCCAGGGTGGACTTGCCCGCGCCGGACGGCCCCACGATGGCCAGCCGCTCGCCCGGGCGCACCTCGAGGTCGATGCCGTGCAGCACGTCCTGCCCGTCGCCGTAGGCGAACCGCGCCCCGCGCACGAGAAGCTGTTGCCCCACCGGCTCTTCCGACGTGCCCCGCTGCTCCGGCGGCACCTGCCCGACCCCGAGGACGCGGGCCAGCGAGGCCAGCCCGCGCTGCGCCTGCTCAACCCACTGCAACAGCCGGTCCAGCGGGTCTATCGCCTGTTGCATGTACAGCGTGGCCGCCACCACCTCGCCGAGCGAGACCATGCCCTCGCCCAGGAAGATGCCGCCCGCGAGCAGCATCGCCGCGACGGGCAGGGCATAGCTGCCCTCCACGCCGGGATAGAACACCGATCGCAGCGCCAGCGTGGCCCGCCGGGTCGACCACACGCGGGCGATGCGCTCGGTGCCGTGGCGGACCCGGTCGCCGGCCAGGTGCAGCGACTCGACCGTGCGCGCCCCCTCGGCGGTCGTCGTGAGCGCGTCGGTCAGCTCGGCGATGGCCGCGCCCTCGGCTAGATATGCGTCGCTGGCGCGGCGAAGATACCACCGGCTCGCCAAGAAAATGGTCGGCAGCCCGGTCAGCGCCACCAGGCCGAGCATCGGGTGCAGCAGGAACACCGCGCCGAACAGCAGCGTCAGCTGGGCGGAGGCGATCACGATGATCGGCACCACGTCGCGCACGGTGTTGCCGACCGCGGCCACGTCGACCGAGCTGCGGGTGGCCAGCTCACCGGTCCCGGCCCGCTCCACGGCCGAGACCGGCAGGTCGAGCGTGCGGCGCACGAAGTCCTCGCGCAGCCGGGCCACCGCCCGCTCGCCGAAGCGGTGGCCGGCGTATTGCGCGAAGCGCAGCAGAAGCCCCTGCGCCAGAACGCATCCGGCGATCGCGAGGGCAAGCCGGTCGATGGTGGCGATGCCCGCGCCCGCGGTCACCTGGTCGATGATCCGGCCCAGCAACCACGGCGCGGCAAGACCGGTGATGACGGCCGCCGAGTGCAGCACCAGCACGGCGAGCACGGCCCGCCGGTCGACGCGGAACAGGTCGAACAGGGCGCGCTTGACCGTGCGGCGATCCGCGATGGGCAGACCGCCGCTCATCGCGACACCGCCTCTTCGATGCCCTCTTCGATATCGGTATCCCTTGCCACCAAAGCCCTGTAGGCGGTGTCGCGCTCCAGCAGATCGTGATGTGCGCCGGTGCTCACGACCCGGCCGCCGCGCAGCAGGGCCACGGAGTCGGTGCACCCCAACAGCAGCGGCGAGGTGGTGAACACGACGGTCGTGCGCCCGGCCCGATAGTCGCGCAGCCGCTGGGCGATCCGCGCCTCGGTGTGCGCGTCCACCGCGGACGTCGGGTCCAGCAGGATCAGGACCTCCGGCTCGGCCAGCAGCGCCCGCGCCAGGCGGATGCGCTGGCGTTGGCCACCGGACAGCGTGCGGGCGCGGGTGCCGACGGGCGTGTCGAGGCCCCGCGGCAGCGCGTCGGCGACGTCCTCGGCCGACGCGGCGTGCAGGGCCGCCCGGATCTCCTTGTCTCCCAAGTCTTCCCGGACCATCAGGAGCTCGCGCAGGGTGCCGGCGAACAGGTATGAGTCGTGCTCGGCGACCAGGATCCGGGCGCGCACGTCGGCCAGCGGCACGTCCACGAGCGGCACGCCGCCCCACGTGACGTCGCCGGGACTGAACCGCCCGAGCCGGTCGGCCAGCGCGGTCGCTTCCGCCGGGTCGGTCGCGGCCACGCCGAGAAACCGCCCATTGTGGATCGTCAGGCTGGAGTCGGGATCGCGCATGCCGGACGGGCGATCCGGCGCGGGCGTCGTGCCCGAATCGCCCTCGCCATCCGGGACCAGATTGAGCAGCGCGATGATCCGGCGGGCGGCCACCCGCCCACGGATCCACATGTGTCCGGCCTCGATCAGGAACCACACCGGGATGATGAGGATCGCGGCGAACCCATACACCGCGACCATCTGGCCGATCGTGATATCGCCCGCGGCCGCCATCCGCGCCGCCATCCACACCACCGCGGCGAGGAACATGCCCGGGATCGCGATCATGAGCGCGAGAATCCAGCTGTTCACCGCGCCCACTCTGTACCCCTCAGAAAGCAAATCGCGGGAACGGGAAGCATAGGCGCGGGCAAAGAGCCCCCGCCCGCCGACCCCGGCCAGCACACGCAACCCGGCGACTATGTCGCTCGCGCGGGCGGTGAGCACGCCCTGCTGATGCCGGTAGCGCGACTCCACCCCTTCGAGGCGGCGCATCAGCGGACCGACCGCGACGCCCACCGCGGGCACGCCGAGCAGCACGAACAGCGCCAGCATCGGTGAGATCGTCCACATCATCACGGCCGCGGTCAGATAGGCGATGACGGCGCCGACACCCGGTCCGGTGATGGTCAGGACGAGAGAGGTGTTGCCTATGTCTGTGCCTCCTACCGTCGCCACCTCGCCGGCGGCGAGCCTGCGCGCGAGCGCCGCGCCGCCACGCGACACCGATCGCAACACGACCGCGGCCGAACGGGCGGTCGCGTCCTCCCGCACGAACGTCATCGTGCGGTGCCGCATGATGCCCAGCCACGCCAGCACCCAACCGGCGGCGACGATCCCGGCCACCCACCACGTCAGCGCGCGATAATCCTGTGCCCGCAAGCCGTCGTCGACGGCGCGGGCAACGAGATAGGGCCGCACGGACAGCCCGACCATCCACAGCGTGCCGAACATGCTGCCGCGCAACACCCGCCATGGCTGGCAACGGACCAGCCACCACATGTAACGCAGAGGGCTTCTGGTGTCGGGAACTCCGGGGTCGGGGTGGGGCAATCGAGGTGGCACCGGCCCAACGCTACCTTTTCCGCCGCCGTCGATCTTCCCCTTTTCTGCGGGCGATGCAGACCCTGCCCCGCGGTGCGGCATGCGCGCCCCCGTCGGGCACACCGCAATATGGAGCCGCTCGACCCCGCGCTCATGATCGAAACGATCGACTACCTGACCAAGGAGTACGGCATCACGACCGCCGAGGCGATGCGACGGCTCGAGCTGCAGCGCACCTCCGCGTTGCTCGACGAGGAGCTGCTCAAGTCCCACCCGGACAGCTACGGCGGGATGTGGATCGATCACGCCGGCGGCGGCGTGCTCGTCGTCTGACCGTCGGCCGCCCGAAGTGATCGTTGTCCTGCCAAGTGTCGAAAGCCCTTGGCGGGCAACACACACCCGGACACCCATTGCCTTGGCGACCGGTGGTGGCGCGGTGCGTGCCCGCCCGGCGAAACGAAAGCAGCGGTCAACGCGCCCTGGCCCGCGCTACACCGCCGCGGGTAGCGGTTACGCTCAGCGTCTGGTCTGGTCTGGTCTGGATTGGACAGAGGACAGGACTCCCGCTATCGAAGAGGTAGTCGAAGCTCCTTCTGCGGCAAGGAATCCTGCCTGTGCCTGTAGACCGAAGGGGGTGGCGATCACATGCCACGAACGGTCAGTAGGAGTGGAACTCCACCGAGACAAGAGTGGGATTCGCGGCTCTGCAGACATTGAGGTTGAATGCCTGGCTTGCTGTCGCCGCCGGGTCCGTGAACGTCCACAACCCACCGCTCGAGTTTCTACAGGTGATCGTCGAACGGTGGCTGCACTTTGTCGACCTGATGCCGACTACATCTCGGGCTGGAGCCAGGTCGACAAACCAGTCAGTCGAAGCGGCACAAGGGGTCGTGATGTGTGCGCTTGCGGGAGCGGCGGTCACGCCGACGAAAGCGGCGGACGTGATTGCCATAGCCACCAGAGCAGCTCCAGCTCTGGCCTTGATTGACTTCATGGCCTTCCTTTCCTTTCTGGTCAGGACGCGACCCCTTACGCCGCACCGAAGCCGGCGCATCGAGGTCGACTTGAAGTGTGTGGCGGCGCCGGTTGGCTGGTCGAGGCCACGGACCGGCCATTACGGGGCCATGTCCGGTCGCGGTAGCGCGGGTCGAGTCCGCATCGAGAGCACGGGCCCGTGTTGGTCAGAGTTTGGCTCGCACCCGGCCGGCTTCGGGCTGGTCGAGTTCGTCGAGAATGGCCAGCGCGCCCCGCCATGCCCGGCGGGCGGCACCGGGTTCGCCGGCCTCGTGGTGGGCGTCGCCGAGGCGGTCCAGCGTGCCGGCCATGCCTACGGTGGAGCCGAGATCGCGGTAAAGAGCGATCGCACGCCGGTAGCAGTCGACGGCTTGCCGATGCTGCCCAAGGTGGTGGTGCGCATAGCCAAGGCTGTCCCAGGTGTGAGCCTGATGGTCGGGATGGCCGAGCTCCTCAAGCAGAGCAAGGGCTTGCCGGCAATGCGCAAGGGCCTCTTCGTACTGGCCAAGCAGCGCGTGCGACCAGCCGACGGCGTTGAGCGCCTTCGCCTCACCGCCGCGATCACCGATGGCGCGCCGAAGCTCGAGTGTCTCCCGGGCGTGGGCCAGCGCCTCGTCGGGCCGGTCCTGTGCCACGCACAGCTCGACCAAGCGGCCGTGCACGTACGACTCACCGATCCGATCGCCGATCTCCTGGTACACATCTATACCGAGGTTGAGCTGGCGGCGGGCCTCCTCGAACCGGCCGAGCTTGACGTAGGTGTGCCCGAGGTGACGATACGACAGTGCCTGCCCGTGCCGATCGCCCAGGCGTTGCGCGGCGGCAAGGGCGATCGCCTGCGTCGAGGCGATCTCCTGCCAGTACCCCCGCCTGGCCAAGGCGGTGCGGAAGGTGCAGGCCAGCTGCCAGGCATGGGTGTCCAGGCCGGCCAGATCGGCGTGCTCGACCGCGGCGAGCAGGTTGCGATGTTCGGTATCGAACCACGCCAGCGCGCGTGAACGATCGCCGAAAAACTCGGGCGTGACCCCCGCCGTGGGGTCAGGCAGGGCGATCGGCTGCGGATGCACGAGTAACCGGCCGGCGTTGTGAGCGGTGTGGAGGTAGTGGTCCAGGATCCGCCGTACCGCGGCCGTTTGCTCCTCGGCGGTACAGCTGGCCCTCGCCTGCTCGGCGGCGTATGCCTTGAGCAGGTCGTGGAGGGAGAAGCGGCCGGGCGGTTGCTCCCCGAGCAGACTCGTGCGGGCCAGCTCCCGCAGCAGCGTCCGGGTCTGTGGCGGGGAGACGCCGGCGAGGCTGGCCGCCGCCGGGACTGTGATGTCCGGCCCGGGGTCCAGGCCGAGAAGGCCGAACATGCGGGCCGCCGCAGGGCTCAGTGTCTGGTAGGACCAGGAGAATACGGCCCGCACGTCCGTCCCCGGATCATCGCCGGTGAGCACGTCGAGCTGCTCGGCGGCCTCGGCGAGCTGCGTGGCCAGCCCGGACAGGCTGAGCTGCGGGTTGGCGTTGGCGTGGGCGGTGACGATCGCGAGGGCCAGTGGCAGTCGTGCGCAGCGAGCGATGATCGTGTCCACGGCCTGCTCTTCGGCGGTGACACGCCCGGGACCCAGCCGCTGCGCGAGGAGCTCCCGTGCCTCCATTGTGGACAGTAGATCCAGGTTGAGCACGTGGGCGCCATCGGCACCGAGCCCGGTGAGCTGGTTGCGGCTTGTCACGACGGCAAGGCAGCCGGCCGCACCGGGCAGAAGCGGGCGTACCTGTGCGCTGTCGCGGGCGTTGTCGAGCATGAGCAGCATCCGCCGGCCGGACAGCGCGCTGCGAAACAGGGCCGCCTGCGCATCCAGGTCGGAAGGGATCCGGTGCGGCTGCACTTCAAGCGCGTCGAGGAAGGCGCGTACGGCCACGCCCGGATCCATCACCTGACCGCCGGGGTCGAAGCCGCGCAGGTTCACATAGAGGTGCCCGTCCGGGAAACGCTCGGCGATCTGGTGACCCCAGCGCAGCGCGAGCGCGGTCTTGCCGACACCGGCGCCGCCGGTGATCGCCAGTACTACGGCCGAACCCTGCGCGGGCACCTCGGCGAGCACGCCCGTGAGCTGCTTGAGCTCATCAGCACGGCCCACGAAGTGCCGTGGCGCTGCGGGTAACTGCCGCGGCACACCGGTCGCGGACCCGGTCGCGGCGTTGGGCTCTCCCGGTTGTGCCGCTGCGGCGAACAAGGCGAGTTCTGCTTCGGAAAGACCAAGCGCCTGGGCGAGCAACCGCACCGAATCACCGTGCGGGCGGGTGCCCTCGGACTCCAGCCGACGGATCGTCCGCACGCTCACACCCGCACGCGCGGCCAGCTGCTCCTGTGACAGCAAGGCCCGCTCGCGCCAGGTGCGCAGCAAGGCGCCGAGAGAAGTGACCATCGCGGCAGATTATTCATCTACCTACACACCTATGGCCGGTAAGTAGCCGGGTTTTGGCCTCGATTTAACACAGGGACCGCTCCACCGCGGTGGGCGTGAAGCAGACAAATCGATCCACTCCAGGCCACGGTGTTGTCCATAGGTGAACAGCCGGCGACCGAGCTTGATCAATTGTGGAGCGTGGCGGCCCGGGACTTCCCGGAGATGCGCGAAAACATCGCGGACGCCGATTATGTCGGGTTGCGTGCGGCCGCGAGCTTGCATCCCTATCGACGTCGTGAAATTCTTGCTCGTCTGAAACCGGGCGTTCACATCGCGGTGACCAACGAGTGCCGAGTGTCGATTCCCGACCGGTCCGCCGGAGGTGGGTGGATATGACCATTGTCGCCGCGCCATTTCGGGGCGACCGTGCCACGACCGCCCCACTCACCTGGGGCCAGCAGGGCATCTGGAAGCTCATCGAGGCGATGGCGCCCAACGACGCGTTCCTCAATATGTGCAGGGTGCTGCCGCTGCCGCATAAGGCAGTCGGCACCGTTGACGCGGTCGCGGCCGCCGTCGCAGGCCTGATCTCCCGGCACGAGGCGCTGCGCACCCGCGTGCAAACGATCGACGGCGAGCCATGCCAGGTGGTGGCCGACGCGGGCGAGTGCCCGCTCGAGCTGATCGAATCCACCGACGAGGCGGCCGAAACCGACGCCGAGCGGGCGCAGGAGCGGATGCGGCGCGTGCCGTTCGACTATGCCAACGAGTGGCCGATGCGGGTGGGTCTTGTGGTCGCCGAGGGCCGGGTGCGATCCCTCGTGCTGATCGTCAGCCACGTCGCCATCGACTGGTATGCCTTCGCCCGCCTCGAGCGTGACCTGCGCTTGCTGCTCCTGCGCGGCGCGATCACGGCACCGGCCGGGCGCCAGCCGGCCGACCTCGCCCGCGAGGAGTCCGGCGAGGCCGGGCGGGAGCGCACCGCCCGCGCTCACGAACACTGGCGGGTCCAATACGGACGATTCCCGGCACACGTGTTCACGCAGATCGCCACGCCGGTGTCGCCGCGCTACCGGTGGGCCGAGATGACCTCGCGGGCGCTTGCCCTGGGCTGCCGCATGGTCGCGGCCCGGCACTCGGTCAGCACGTCCACGGTCCTGCTCGCCGCGACCGGTGTCCTGATCGGCGCGCACACCGGGCACGACGTCTGCGGCATGCTGACCATCGTCAACAACCGCTTCCGGGAGGGCCTCGAGGACGTGATGGCCCCGACCAACCAGCTCGGCGTCGTCACGCTCGACCTGCGCGGGGCGGCCACGTTCGGCGGGCTGGTCGACGCGGTCTGGCCGGACGTGCTGCAGTGCATGCGGCACGCCTACTACGATCAGCACACGCTCGACCGGTTCCTCACCGACGGGGGTCACGTGCGCGGCGAGAAGATCGAGCCCTTCTGCTGCTTCAACGACATGCACACGGCCGACCTGCGTGACGCCGAGCCGACCGAGGCGGACCTGCTCGAGTCGCGCGACGCCACCGAGCTGGTCTGGACCGAGAAGCTCGACGAGTTCAACTGGCACTTCATGCTCTCGGTCAGCGACGCCCCCGGCGCGCTCACCCTCGCGCTGACCACCGATTCCGGCTACATGCCGCCGGACCGGCAGCGCCGGTTCCTGTTCGGCCTCGAGGATTTGGTCGTGCGCGCGGCAATCGGCGAGGTGCGCCTTGACGAACCCACGAGACGGGCGGTGCCCTGACCGCGACGACCCGAAGACCTCCAGTTGGTGCCGCTTTCGGCTTTACGGCAACGGATTCACCACCTGTGCACGGCCTTCGAGGGCACGTCTTCGCCGCCCGCGGCACCATGGCCGCCGTCGCGCACGTCGATCGGCATGGTCGTTGGCCGGCACGAAAGCCTGCGGGCCGGGAGCTCACCCGCTGGAGGTGGGCGTGCGCCATGCCATCAGTGCCGACAGGGCGAAGCCGAACGCGTTGGCCACACCGTGCGTCGCGGCCATCCACTCCATCGACAGGTGTGGCACGCCGAACGCCTCGCCCACAGCCCAGCTCAACGCGAGCGCCATCGTGACGATCAACGTCACCGCGGCCAGGCGGATGGCCCGCGTCCACAGCAGCCAACCGACGATCCACAGCCCGGCGGTCAGCACGACCGCGCCGATCAGCTCCACACCATTGCCCACGAAGTATCCGATCAGGACGATCCCGGTGCCGATCGGCACGGTCAGCGCGCCCACATCGGCCAGCGTGCCGCCCCGCTCGGCCGCGCACACGAGGCCCGCGATCAGAGCGGCCGCGAAACCGGCATAGTGGAAGTGGGCCACCGTCAAGGACAAAATATCAAGTTCAAACCCCATTATTTTGTACCCGGCCCGCTCCACTGCGAGCGACGACCCGGCAATGGCCGGCGAGGCCAGCGCGAACAGCACAGCGAGCTCGGCAGGCCGCAGGGACCGCCGCACGGCCAGGCGCCGCACCGCCGCGCCCGCGAGCACGACCGTCCACATCGCATAGACGCCCGCGAGCGCAACGGCCCAGCCGCCGCGCGGCAGCCACAGCGAAACCGCTCCGGGCAGCGCAAACGCGAGCCACCACCGGCGCACGAATCCGACACCGTCGATCAGCCGCAGGCCCAGGGGCATGATGACAAGCATTCCGAACACGATCAGTGAGTTCACCAACACACCTCACAGCGTACTTGAACGTGTTCAACTTCGCTGCCCTGTCAGTACCCCCGGCTACAGTGCTGGGATGCGTGAGGCTGAACTGTTAGAGGCGATCCGCACCGACAAAGGGATCGCGCAGGCGCTCGTCGAGTTCGACTTCGACCCGGCCAGGGTGGCACACGGCCCGGCGGAGGAGATCCACCTGGCCGGCGGCGAGCCGATGGAAATGATCGCGGGTGACGCGTCCGGTGGGGCGTTCCTGTTGGTGGGCAAGGAGGGCGACGGCGACCGGCCGGTCGTATATGCCGGTTCCGAGGGCGAGGGTGGGCTCATCGCCAAAAACCTGCACGAAGCGCTGGCCCTCGTCGTCGGGCTGTCGAGCATCCACGACGCGATGGCGTTCCCGGCGGACGAGGACGGCGGCGCAACGCTGCGGACGTGGCTGGCCAAGTGCGACACCGAGCTGCGCGAGGACTGGCCCGACCTCGACGCCGACCGGGCGCGCCTGCGCGAGACGCTCGGTCTGCCCGACGCCCTCGAGTTGTTGGGCGCGTTGCATGCCGCGCAGGCCGACGAGACCTACCGGCCGATCAATTCCGAGGAGGGCAACCCCTACGAGTCGATGCTGTCGGAGTAGACCGTCGTCGCACGCCTGCGGCGGCCGCCGCGACGGGAGGCCGGTGGCCGTCAGGCAGGCGTGGCGATGGTGATGATCTCGGGCTGATCGGCGGTGAACGGGCGGCGATCCCAGGATCCATAGCGCCGCACCACCGCCAACCCCGCCGCCGACAGCATCGCGTCGAGCGCCTCGACGCCGACAAACCGGAATCTGCTGGGGCACAACACATCCCGCTCCCAGCTCGGGCTGGAAAACCGGCCGGTCACCTCGACGATCCCGCCGTCCAGCAACCGTGGGCCGGTGTTTGCGGCGCCGACCACCGCACCGTCGCCGGCGACAACCTCCGCCGAACCCGTCCACCTCTCCCACGGGCGTAGCCGCGGGTTGCGCGTCTCAAAAGCGTAGCGGCCGCCGTCGCCCAACGCGGCCCGGACTGCCGTCAGCGCCGCCGCGATTTCGCTGTCGGTGAGGAAGACCTGAAAGACGTGGCTGGTCATGACAATGAGGTCGAACTCGTGCTCGAACGAGACCGACCCGAGGTCGCCCAGGATCCAGTCGATGTCGGTCCGGCTTGTCCTGCCTTGGTCGAGCATCGCGGCCGCGGGATCGAGGCCGACGAGCCGCCCGGTGTGACCGGCCGCTCGGGCCCGCTGGAGCAAAACCCCCGTGCCGCAACCGACATCGAGCACCGATCCGGCCGCCATGACGAGATCGAGGTAAGACTCGTTATCCTCTCCCCACGGGTTGAGCTGGTCATAAAGTGACGCCAGACGCGGGTCGGTGTAGTCGTCGCTGTAGTCAGGCTCAGGCATCGTTTCAGGCTACAAAGACCGCGCACTGGCCGGAGTCCCCTCGTGGCAGCATCCCCCAACCGTCCATCCAGCGCCGCGGCGCCGCGGCCGCGCCGACGCCGACGCCGACGCCGACCGCGACCGGACCCTGCTCGATGGCCAGGCCACGGGTCGCCGCAGCGTCGGGCGTGACTGCTTCCGCGTTGTCGATGGCCGACAGCGCCGAACGCAGCGCGGGCACGGCGACGGTGTCGCGCGCCTTCACGGCGGTGACGAGCGCGGTGCGCAGGCGCTGTCGCAAATCCTGCTCACTCGGCATGGTGCGCGATGCCACCGAAGGCGCATGAGGGGACTTCTCAGCTGGGTGGACTCGCTCGGCAGCCGCGCGATGCCATCGGCGGCCCATCAGCCGGTCGAGTTTATTCGGTCGCGCTGGCGCAAAGCCGGTCGCAGACTGGCGGGATGCAGCCTGACGGACATCTCGCGGGATACGTGGTGCGGCCCCCATCCCTGGCCGACGCGCAGGACGTTCTCGCGGTCGAGACCGCGCACAACGTGCCGCTCATCGGCGATCCCAACGCCACGCTCGACGATGTGATCGACGAGCTGACCGAGCCGGCGTGGGATGCCGAGACCGACGGCTGGTTCGTCCGCACCGAGGCCGGCGAGCCGGTGGGCCACGGGTGGGCCTGCCGCAAGGGCGACAGCGACAACGTGGACCTCGGCGTTTACGTCGTGCCCGGGCATGACAAGGTGGCCGCGTTCCTGTGGGATCGGGCGGTGTGGCGCGCCAAGGAGATAGCCCGCGAGCTGGGCCACAAGCGGGTCACCCTCGACATTGGATTGTTCCCCGAGGACGCGCTCGTGCGCGGGCTCGCCGAAAGGGAGGGGCTCGCGCCTGCGGCGACGTTCGTGCGCATGCGCATCGATCACGACCAACCCGTGCCCTATCCCCCCTTGCCCGACGGGGTCGAGCTGCGCCACGCCACCGAGTCGGCCGAGGTGCGGCGCGACGCGTTCTCGGTGCGGCAGACCGCGTTTGCCGACCACTTCGGCGCGGTCGAGCGCACGTTCGAGGACTGGGTGGCCGAGCGGGAGGCCAGCAACTCCCACGACTGGCGGCTCGTGCACGTGGCCTATGCCGGTGACATTCCGGCTGCGGCCCTCATCCGCACCAACAATTTCCTGCAGGATCTCAACTGCGGTTATGTCCTGTCGCTGAGCACGCTTCCCGAGTTCCGGGGCCGTGGCCTGGCCGGCTTCTTGCTGCGCTACGCGTTTGCGGCGGATGCCGAGGAGGGTCGCGCCGGCACGGTCCTGCACGTGGACACCAATCCGCAGCGCCCGGCGCTCGGGCTCTATCGGCGTGCCGGCATGCATGAAGTGCTGACAATAGATGTCTTTCGAATGTCAGTGGACGTCTGAGACCACCATCCGGAAGGCGCCCTCCCATGTCGCACCGGCCTCGATCACCATCACGGTGTCAAACGCCCAGGCCGCGCAGACACCCGGATACATGCTCGTCCGCACAAACCAGCGCGGACCGGAGGTCATGCGCAGCTGGAAGTCACTCGACCGCCAGACGACCTCGGGGTGGTCGCTGCCGTTGACCTGATCCTCGCCGCTGAGCGAGCCGGCGGTCACGTCGGGTCCGGGTCCCGGCGCGATGCGCAGGAAGCAGCCGCCATAGCCGGCGCCCCACTCGCGCCCGTTGGTGGTCGGGCTGCCGATCGTCACCTTTTCGGCAGCGGTGAGCGCCCAGGCCAACTCCAGCGCCCAGCTGTCCGCGTCCACCGCGGTGGCGGTGAGGGTGCGCACCTCGTGCAGCAACGGTTTGCCGTCCTTGTCGCGCCACGCCAGCCGCTGCACGATCCGGCCCGCGTCGGCGTGGTCGTATCCCTCGTGCGTCATCGTGCCGTGGTCGTCGAGCCAGGTGTAGCCCTGCCCGCGCACATATGTCCGGCCGCCCCACAGGTTGGTGCCGTTGACGTCCTGCACCGCGAGCGACAGGCCCATGTGCCACTTGTGGTCCTCGGGCTCGATGTCGGTCACGACCGTCCCGCCCAATGTCCTAATTGGATGCAGGTATGGCCGCGGCTCCTCCACGACGTAGGTCGCCACCGCACGCCCGCCCACTTCAAGCTCCATCAGCATGCCTTCCTACCCTAGTGCGTCGTGGAACCGGCGCGCCGGCCGGGACGCTCACCGGCGCGCCGGAGCCCGTCAGGAGCAGAGGGAGAGTGCTGGCCGCACGGCGCGGTGTGCGGCCAGCACGAATGGGTCACAGCTTGCCGACCCCCGCCCCCGCCATCACGACGGAGGGCACGGATGCGGTCGGCGTCAGCGTGTAGGAGTAGTACTGCCTCGGCTCGGCGACCGAACCGGACACCTCGCACACGCCCGACCCTGTGAAGATGTTGTTGCGCTGGACGAGCCGGCCCGGGCCGCTCTCGGCGTAACCGCTGGCCGAGAAGCAGGGGAACGGCACGTTCTGGAAGTAGTTGCCCTCCACGAGCACGCCACCGTTCATCGTGGACGCGACCGCGTAGAGCTCGTTGCCAAGGAAATAGTTGTTGTACACGTGGATCGGCTCGCCGAAGCGTACCCGTGGGTGGCGCTGGCGCGAGTTGTCGAAGAAGTTGTGGTGGATGCTCACCCGGAAGAAGCCCACATCGGTCGAGGCGCCGTCGGAGTGGCCGATCAGCATCGACTTGTCGGTGTGGTCGAAGTGGTTCCACGACACCGTGACATTCGTGGCCATGCGCACGATGTCGATCGACCCGTCGATCGGCGCGACGAACCGGTTGTGGTCGATCCAGATGTGGTGCGACTCCTGCCCCACGTTGATAGCGTCGTCCTCCGCGTTGGTGAATGTCAGGTTGCGGACGATGACGTTGGACGAGCGGTAGAAGTCAAACCCGCCACCGTTGATGGTGGCGTTGTTGCCGAGCCCGAGGATCGTCTTGTTCGGACGGACGCCCTGCTTGCTCGTGATGTTGATGGTGCCCTGGACATGGATGTTGAGCGGGCCGACCGTGTCGATCGCCGCGAGGAGTTCGGCTGTTGTTCGCACGACGACGGTCGGCCCGCCGACCCCACCCGTGGTGCCGGTCGCGAACCCATCGGCCGAGCCGGACGGGGGCTGCGGTGAGCCGGTGGGCGACGTTGACGGGGAGGTCGATGGGGATGGGGACGAGGTGGGTGACGAGGTCACGGACGGGGAGGGCGAGGTGGGCGTGCCCGACTCCACGTTGATGTCGTCGAAGGTCGCACTCGCGTTGAACGTGGCCACGCCGACCTGTCCCGTCGAGTATTGACCGTCCGACGCCGTCAACGTCGATGCCCCGTTGACCTGACTGGTCAATGTTGAGCCCTCAACGCGCAGCGACAGCGTGTACCAGGTGCCGATGCTCACGCTCACCGACGTCGATGCCAACGTGGTCGCCGACCCGTTCACGAGCTTCTTCAGCTCGACCGTGTTGTTGCTGCGCAACGCCACGTAGTAGTAGCTCGTGTTGGACTGCGCCCGCGCGAGCAATGCCACGAACCGGTTGGCGCCGTTGAAGGCGTTGGCCCGCACCCGCACCGAAACCGTGTAGTTGGCCCACGTGGCCGTGCCGGCCCGAGCCCGCGCGTCGGAGCTCGTCCCGGTCTGCTGATAGGCACCCGACGACACCGACCACGACCCGCCGGAGACGGTCCAGCCGTCGGCATTGCCGTCGTCGAAGTTGTCCGAGAAGAGGGGGGCCGCGGTGGCCACGCTGGAGAGCGCAACCACCACGAACACCGCCGCCGCGGACGCGATGGCGACAAGCGTCCTCATAGCCTGCCCACCCCCGCTCCCGCCGTGACGACCGAAGGCACGGATGCCGTGGGTGTGAGCGTGTAGCGGTAGAAGGCGCCAGGCTCGGGCACCTGGCCGCCCGCCTCGCACACGCCCGATCCGGCGAAGATGTTGTTGCGCTGCACCAGCCGACCGGGGTTTGATTCGGCGTAGCCGCTGACCGAGTAGCACGGGAAGGCCACGTTTTCGAAGTAGTTGCCCTCCGCGACCACGCCCGCGTTCTCCGTCGACGCGATGCCATACAGCCCGACGTTGCGGTAGTAGTTGTTGTAGACGTGCACCGGATCGCCAAACCGCACGCGCGGGTGCCGCTGGTTGGATCCGTCGAAGTAGTTGTGGTGGTAGGTGACCTTCAGGTATCCGATGTCCGCGGTGAACGTGTCGGAGTGACCCAAAAGCATTGATTTATCGGTACCGCGGAAGAGGTTCCACGACACGGTGACGTTCGTCGACTGGCGCTTGATGTCGACCGACCCGTCATAGCCCGGCCCGAACTCGTTGTGGTCGATCCACACGTGATGGGCCGCGTTTGTCACGCTGACCGAGTCGTCCGACGCGTTGGTGAACCGAATATTACGGATGATCACGTTGTTGCCGGGTCGCGTCGTCGTGCCCAGTTGCAGGCCGCCGCTCGTGATGTGCGCGGTCGAACCGACCCCGATGATGCTCTTGTTGGCCACCACAGTGATCATGCTGCCCGCCGAGATCGTGCCGGACACCATGATGATGTACGGCTCCGGGCGCCCGGCATAGTCGGCCAGTTGCGCGGCCGTCGTGACCGTGACGGTCTGCCCGCCCGCGCCTCCGGTGGTCCCGATCGCGAAGCCGTCCGCCGAGCCCGCCGGCGGCTCCGGGTTGGGCCCGGACGGCGTCGGGCTCGCCGATGTGGGCGCCGGCGTGGGTGCCGCGCCCGTGAACGCCACGAGATCGTCGAACGTCGCCGACGCGTAGCTGGACACGAACCCGGCCCGCCCGGTCGCATATGTCGAGTCCGATGCGGACACGACCTGCGTCCCGTTGACCGAACCGGTGAGCGCCGAGCCGGACACGTTGAGCGTCAACGTGTACCACGTGCCCGCCGACACGCTCAACGTCGCCGAAGCGAGCACTGCCGTGCCCCGGCGCAGTTGCGCACCACTCGGGGTCAGCACGAGCGAGTAGAAGTTCGACAGGCTCTGCGCCCGCGCGGCAACGCCCACGGCACGCGAGGAGTTGGAGCCGAACGCGTTGGGCCGCACCCGCCCCTGGACCGAATAGTTGTCCCACGACGTGTTGCCCGCCTGGGCCTTGGCGTCCGAGCTCGTCCCGGACTGCTGGTAGGAGCCGGACACCACCGCCCATGAGCCACCCGACGTGGTCCACCCCGACGCGTTCCCGTCGTCGAAATTGTCCTCGAACAGGTTGGCGGCTTTCGCCGTACCAACAAATAAGGCGATGGCAGTCACCACGGCGGCCGCGGCAGCGGGGAGGGTCTTCCTCATATTCTGCCCACCCCCGCGCCGGCTCTCACGAGGGCCGGGATGTTGGCGGCCGAGTCCAGGTTGTAGGAGTAGAAGGCGTTCGGCTGCTGCGCGCACGAGCCCGAGGTCACGATCGGGTCCTCGGTGTTGACGTTGATGTTGCCGCGCGCCTCGATCCGGCCGGAGTCGCCGCCGACGTCGTTGCGCGTGGGCTTCTCCACGTTGTCGAAGTAGTTGTTCTCGACCACGAGGCACGCGTTCATCTGTGACGCCGCGCCATACCCGCCGATGTTGAGGTAGTAGTTGTTGTAGATGTGCACCGGCTCGCCGAAGCGCACCCGCGGGTTGCGCTGGTTGGAGCCGTCGAAGAAGTTGTGGTGATAGCTGACCTTCAGCCGCCCGATGTCCTGCGCCCCGTTGGAATCGTCGTGGCCCAGCAGCATGTTTTTGTCGCTGGCACTGGTGAACCGGTTCCACGAGATGGTGACATAGCTCGATCCGCGCTTGACGTCCAGCGCACCGTCGACCTGGCCGCCCAGCGTGTTGTGGTCGAGCCAGATGTGGTGGGAGAACATCTGCACGTTCATGCAGTCGTCCGGGCAGTTGGTGAAGTTCAGGTTGCGGACGATGATGTTGCGCACCGCGTTGGCCGGCGGCGAGGTGATGCTGTCGCTCAACGGCAGGCCGATGTTCAGGCCGCCGCCGCTGAAGCCCGCGTTGGCGCCGACGCCGATGATTGTCTTGTGCGACGCCACATCGTGCATCGGACCGGGCAGCGAGATCGTGCCGCTGACGCGGATGATGAGCGGGTTGGGGTTGGCGATCGCCGACAGGAAGGCCGACGCGGAGTTGACGTCCACTGTGGACCCTCCGGCGCCGCCCGAGGTGCCGTTCTGGCCCCACGCGTTGACGCTGGCGTAGCCGTCGGCCACGTTGGGCATCGGCGGCACGGACACCGACGGCGTCGGCGAGGGCGACTGGGATTGCGAGGGCGACACCGAAGGCGTCGGCGAGGATGGGCTGGGCGTGGGCGACGGCCCGGCCTCGTCGGTCACGAGGATGTCGTCAAACTGGGCGGCCGCATAGCTGGACACAAACCCGGTCCGGCCCGCCGCCAGCGTGCCGTCGGTCGTCGACACCACCTGTGCGCCGTTGACAAACCCGGTCAGCCCTTGCCCGCTCGCGTTGAGCTTGAGCGTGTACCACGTCCCGGTCGACACCGTGAACGACGCCGTCGCGAGCACGTTTGTCCCGCGCCGGATCTGCACCGCGTTGGTCCCGGTCAGCACGAGCGAGTAGAAGGTGGACAGGCCCGTGGCCCGCGCCGCGATGCCCACCGCCCGGCCGGAGTTGGAGCCCCACGCGGTCGGGCGCACGCGTCCCGTCACCGACTGCGCGGTCCACGACGTCGAGCCCGCCTGAGCCTTGGCGTCCGAGCTTGTGCCCGTCTGCTGGAAGGCGCCGGACGCCACCGACCACGAACCGCCGGAAGTGGTCCACCCCGACGAGTTGCCGTCGTCGAAGTTGTCGGAGAACAGGGTCGCCGCGTTGGCCGTGCCGATCCACAGTGCGGTCGCGGTGACCACGGCGGTCGTGACGGCGATCAGGACTTTCGTCTTGCTTCTCATATCTTGCCCACCCCAGCTCCAGCCATGACGATCGCCTTGACCTGGTTGGGATCGTCCAATGTGTACGAGTAATAAGACGAGGGCTCCTGCACCGAACCCGAGCAGTCCGGCTGGCCCGACTCACCGATGAGGACGTTGTTACGCGCCACACAACGCCCGGTCGGCCCGGCGTAGTGGTTGGACACGGTCTCCTCGGTGTTTTCGAAGTAGTTGGCTTCCACCACGCAGCCGGCGTTGGCCTGGCACGCCACGCCGATGTCCGTGTTGTGCAGGTAGTAGTTGTTGTAGACGTGCACCGGCTCGCCGAAGCGCACGCGCGGGTTGCGCTGCGGCGTGTTGTCCATCCAGTTGTGGTGATAGGTCACCTTGAGCCGGCCGACGTCCTGCGCGGCGTTGCCGTCGTCGTGCCCGAGCAGCATGTTCTTGGTGTGGTTGTGCAGGTGGTTCCAGGAGATCGTGACGTTGGTCGATCCCCGCTTGACGTCGATGAGACCGTCGAAGCCCTCCGCCAGATCGTTGTGGTCGATCCAGATGTGGTGGGAGAACATCTGCACGTTGATCGAGTCGTCGTTGGCGTTGCGGAACACCATGTTGCGGATGATGACGTTGTTCACCGCGTTGGCCGGCGGCGTCGTGACCTCGCTGACCGGCAGGCCGATGTTGAACCCGCCGCCGGTGATGCCGGAGTTGTTGCCGATGCCGGCGATCGTCTTGTTCGACGTGACGTCATACATCCCGGCCGCGAGTGTGATCATGCCGCGGACGCAGATCTGCAGCGGCCCGGACTGGCCGATCGCGCTGATCAGCTCGGCCGCGGTGTCCACCTCGATCTTCGGTCCGGCCGCGCCGCCCGTGGTGCCCGCGGCGTGACCGTTGCCCGTGCCCGACGTGTTGCAGGTGCCCGGTTGCGGCGGGCTGTTGGACAGCGACGGCGTCGGCTCGAGCGTGCCCGTCGGGCCGGTGGACGGCGTGTCGGTGACCACCAGATCATCGAACGTCGCCGCCGCATAGGTGCTGACGAAGCCGGCCCGGCCGGATGCGTAGGTGCTGTCGGTCGCCGACACGACCTGCACGCCGTTGACCCGGCCGGTCAATGTCGACGAGTTCGCGTTGAGTGTCAGGGTGTACCAAGTGCCCGCGGCCACGCCGAGCGAGGCCGACGCGAGCACGGTCGAGCCGCGGCGCAACTGCGCGCCGCCCGGGGTCAGCACGAGCGAGTAGAAGTTGGATGTGCTCTGCGCGCGGGCGACGACCCCGGCCGCGCGCGCGGAGTTGGTGCCGAATGCGGTCGGCCGCACCCGTGCCGTCACCGATTGCGTGGTCCATGACGTCGCGCCGGCCTGTGCCTTGGCGTCCGAGCTCGTGCCCGTCTGCTGGTATGCCCCCGACACCACGGACCACGAACCGCCGGACTTGGTCCAGCCGTCGGCGTTGCCGTCATCGAAGTTGTCACTGAACAGCGTCGCGGCGCTCGCACCGGAGCTCATCGCGACGACCACCGCGGCGACAACCGCCGCCGAGGACGCCGCGGCAATAGCGATCCTGAATTTCATGCTGCCTACACCTTCATGGGAGCGCGGTCCCCTCAGGGCTTTGGGGCGGGCCCTTGTTAGGGGGGTGGCCCGGAGAACCGTGTCCTCCGGGCCATCGGAAGGATGTGCTAGACGGAGATGCGCCCGGCGCCGGCGGCAGCGGTCACGCTGGCCTTCACGTTGCTGGGGGTCTCCAGGTTGTAGGAATACGGGATCGAGGCCACGCTTCCGCCCTGATCACCGGCGCCCGAGCCGACAAAGAAGTTGTTGCGGGCGAGCAGGTTGCCGGCGGACGAGGAGCCCTCGCCACGGTGGAACGGGTCGTCGGTGTTCTCGAAGTAGTTGCCCTCGACCAGAACCCCGGCACCCTCGGTGGAGGCCACGCCATAGTCGCCGATGCTGTTGTAGTAATTGTTGTAGACGTGCACCGGGTTGCCGAACCGCACCCGCGGATGGCGGGAGTTGGTGCCGTCGAACCAGTTGTGGTGATAGGTCACCCGCAGGTGCCCCACGTCCTCCGACGCGTTGTCGTCGGAGTGGCCCAGCAACATGGTCTTCTCGTGCCCGAAGAAGCGGTTCCATGACACCGTCACGAAGTCCGAGGCGCGCTTGATGTCCACCGCGCCGTCGAATCCGTTGGTGAACGAGTTGTGGTCGATCCAGACCCGGGTGGAGTACTGCACGTTGATCGCGTCGTCGTCCCAGTCGCGGAACGAGATGTTGCGGACGATGACGTTGCTGTCCTCGCTGATGTTCAGGCCGCAGCCGGCGATGGTCGCGCCGGAGTTGCCCAGGATGCTCTTGTTCGACGACACCTGCAGCATGCCGGCGCAGGAGATCGTGCCGGAGACCCGGATGATCCGCGTGCCGGCCGCGTTCAGCTCGGTGGTCAGAGCCGACAGGTTGGACACGGTCACGGTCGATCCGCCGGAACCGCCGGTCGTGCCGCCGCCCTGGGTGGCCCAACCGACCAGACCGCCGGGCGGGATCGGGTTTCCGGTGGGCGATGGCGTCGGGCTGTTCGGCGGCGAGGACGTCGGCGGGGCCGTGGTCGTCGGCCCGGGACCGGCCGCGTCGGTGACGAGCACGTCGTCGAAGCGGGCGGTGGCCACGTTGGTGAGCGCGGCGACCCGGCCGGCGGCGACGGCCGAGTCGCTGCCGGAGCCGACCGTGGCGCCGTTCACCCTGCCGGTCAGGTTGCTGCCGCTGACGGTGATTTGCAGCGTGTACCACGAACCGGTGCTCACCGTCAGGTTGGCCCCGCCGATCACCGTTATCTGGCCGCCGTTGTGGTATTGCAGCTCGGCACGATTGTTGCCGAGCAGCACGAGGCGGTACATCTTGGTGGAGCCGGACGCACGCGCGGCGATGCCGGCGAACGAGCCCGCGCCGGAAAATCCGGTCGGCTTCACTCGCGCCGAGACCGTGTAGTTGGTCCAGGCGGTGTTGCCAGCGAACATCCGGGCGAGCTCGCTGTCCGGTTTGGTCTGCTGCATGGTTTGCGAGCCGTCGGCGGCCACCGACCACTCGCCACCGGACTTGGACCATCCGGTGGTTTCGCCGTCCTCGAAGTTATCCGAGAACAGCGTTGCCGCACTTGCAGTGCTTACGAGAAAGCTCACGCTGGCCAGGGCGGTTGCTGCGATCGCAGCAATGGACAGCCTCACTTTCATGGTTTCACCTCCGTGTCAATGTGCTCCCGCGAGGACCGTGGTCAGGATCGGGACGACGGATGCCGGGAGTGGTGCGTGTGCGCGCAACGTCGGTGTCCAACCGGCGTCGGGTCCGAAATCTGGGTCGTGCGAGGCGTTGTAGACGTCGAGCAGGCTGATCGGCTTGCCGTTGGCCCGGGAGCCGATCTCGGTGAGCACCGTGCCGCGCCAGTCGCGCAGGATCTCGTCCGTAGGAACGTCGGACGCGATGCGGAAGTAGTTGTTCTCCATGTAGATCGACGACTGGATGCCGACGCCCACGCTGTAGTCGTGCGGCTCGCGCACCTTGAAATAGTTGTTGTACAGATCGACCTTGCCGAAGCGCACCCGCGGCGCGCGCTGGCCGACGCCGTCCCACACGTTGTGGTGCAGCGTCACGTTGAGCAGGCCGACGTCCGGGCCGACCGTGTCGCTGGAGCCGATCAGCATGGTCTTGTCGTGTTCCTTGAACACGTTCCACGACACGGTCACCAGGCTGGACGTGTGCGTGATGTCGAGCGCGCCGTCGTGCACCTGGAACGGCCGTCCGAAGTGGACCGGCTGGTTGGTGTCGGGGTTGTCGCCATCGCTGTACGTGTTGTGGTCGATCCACACGTTGGTGGACCGGCGCACCGACATGAGGTCGTACTCGGAGTTCCAGTTGCCGGTCGCCCCGTCGGTCGGGCTCCAGCGCGGGAAGCAATCCGCCGCGTCTTCGAGGGTCAGGTTGCGCACGATGACGTTCGGCGCCCGGTCGATCATGACGGTCAGCCGTTTGAGCGTGGCGCCGTGGGCGCCGATGATGGTCGTGTTGGGACCGACCTTGATTTCGGTGAGCGCCCGCTGGTTGGCCACGGACCGCAGCCGTGCCTCCTCCAGTGGGCCGGTCGGGTTGGCGCGACCCCAGACCGCCGGGTCGTAGGCGGCCAGGAAGGCCTCGAGCGTGTAGCCGGGGTCGGCGAGCCCGGCGCACGAAGGTCCCTCGATGGTCCCCTTGACCAGCACAATCTTCGGCGCGTCGCCGGCGACCGCGGCCGCGAGCTCGTCTCGCGTCCGGACGGTCGTGATGCTGGCGGCGGTGGAACCACCCGTGGTCCCCGCACCCGATGCCGCCCATCCATCATTGGGCGGCAATACCTGACGGGCAAATTGGTGCTCAGGGGAATGCCCGTTGGTAGCGGGAGCGGGGGACGCTAAACCGAACGTTGCCAAAGCAGCCACGGTTATTACAGCCAGATTTCGCATAATGCGAAGGTAGAAAGCCCTGACCAGCGAAGTCAATGGATTCGATATGCAGGAATGTTGCAATGAATAGCGCACGATAAGGCTTATCCCCGGGCCCTGCAACCGGCTGATCAGCACTTATTCAAAAAGTGATGCCCGCGCTATTAGGCGATATTTGCA
>JBIOYB010000626.1:0-7773 GCA_044869915.1 Allorhizocola sp. | reverse complement strand
GAGGAGTCCGGTAACCCCGCCGCTGACCGGGCCCTGCACCGCAGCGGGGTCATACCATGAGCTGAAGCCCTTGACCGCCGTCCACAACGTGCGCGCCACGGCGAAGAGGGCCGCGATCGCGATGACTCCGGCCGTCCCCAGGATCTTGTCGAGTTCGCCGGTATTTACCACGCCGACCACGACCGCGACGATCGCCGCCACAAGCGTGAGGAAGCCGGCGCTCATGGCCACAAGCCCGCGCATCGTGCGCGGGCTCAGGGACATCATGATCTGCTTGCGCATCGTGGCCGCACCGGTGCGCTTGAGGTTTAGGTCGAAATAGAGCATGCGGCGCTGCTCCGTGGGCAGGCGCCGGGTGACCCCGGTGAGGATTTCGTGGGCGAGCCCGGCCCAGATCTGGTCCGGCCGCTCGTACATCCAAGGGTTGAACCACACCGAGATGACTTTCTTGTCCGGATCCTTGGGCCGCATGGCGTAGGGAAACGTGGACTCGGTCATGCGCTGATGCAGGCGCGCCCACGCCCACGACGGTTTGATGGTGTCGGTGACGGGCTTACCGGTGTCGCGATGCAACAGGACGTGCGTCGGCTGGAGTTCGTCCGGCTGGCCCGCCTTCTTCGCCGCATCGACCCTCGCCGCGTCGCCGTCGACCTTTGCCCGGATCATCTCCAGCAGGCTTGACTTGCCTTGGCCCCACGGCGCGTGGATGCCGATGACGATCGGAGGCGCGGTGCCGCTCAAGGCATCGACCACGGTTTCGGCTAGGGTCTCCCGGGCCAGCTGATCTTCACTCGAGGGCTGATCGTTGAGCAGGATCGCCGACGCGCGCATCGGAGCGTCGAGCTCCCCACCAGTGGACAGTGGCTTTTCCCGTGCGATGACCCAGGCGCGCAGCTCGCCGTCATGCCCTCCGGTCAGCAGCACCGAGGTGTGCCGGCTGCCGGCCCTGCGATGGGCGATGCTCATGGCGCGGATCGAAGTGGTGCCGCCCTTTGCCGCGTCGCCGACCAGGCGGCCGTCCAGGCCCCACTTCAGCACGTCGCCGTTGTCGCATCCGCCGAAGATGATGATGAAGCCGCTTTCTGTCTGGTGGCAGGCGAGGGCGCGCACCTGCCGGTTGGACAGCGGCATGTCCAGCCGGCGCACCAGGGTGGCCGTCACGACGTCATAGAGCTCCACCTGGCCGTCCGAGCGGGCGGCCACCACCAGCTGCCGTGCGTCCGGGGTGACCGAGACGGCGTTGATGGGCGTCGTCGTGACGGGATGGATCGCGCCGCCCGACAACGGGACCCTCAGCAATCCCTGGGTCGACCCGACGACGACGTAGACCTCATCATCGACGGCAATCGTGGTGATGGAGTGCACCTCGCCGCATTCGCCGGCGACGATCTCATAGCTCCCTTGGCCGCCCAGAGCGCGACGCCGGATCGTCCCATCCGGACCGCCGGTGATCACGTGCCACTCGCCGCCATGCCGCACGGTGGTGACCGCCCAGATCTCGGCGGTGTGGTCCATCCGCAACGGTCGCGACCTGCCGGTCAACGGATTCCAGTCGATGACGCCGTGGTCGGCGCCGCAGCTGATCAGGTGGGGGTCGTCGGCGTCGCCGGCGAAGGAGATCGCGCGGACGGTGCTCTGGTGGCCGATGAGGCGATGGATGTCGCGCTCCGCGACCGGGTCGACGACATGAACCGCCCGAGTGACCCCGGCACACGCGTAAAAGTCGCCGTCGACCGTGGCGCCCGAGGCAACCGCCCAGATCGTCCCGTCGACGCGGGCGGCGATGCGTGGCTCGCCGAGCACCCGGGCCGTCATTCTCGTGATCTTGTGCTGGCCGTTGAAGTCGCCGGAGGCGATCACCACAAAGTCGTTGATCACCTCGCAGGCAAGGGCATACACCTCGCCCTTGTGCTGCGTGACCTCGACAGTCCCGGCGCTGGTGGTGCCGTCGTAACGCCAAAGCGTCACCGGGCCACGCGCCGACGCCGTGGCGATCATCGAGGTGTTATCGGCCACGACGTGCCCGAGCCGGCGGATGGTGGCGCCTGTGCCGTAGGCGCGGATTGGGGTGAGTGAACCGTCGTCACCCGGCAGGAGAATGCGCAGCATCTGGTCGGAGCCGCCGGTGGCCAGCAGGTCGATCGAGGCCGGCAGGTCAGGCGTATCCGGCAGGCCCGCAATGTCACGGCGGCGGGGCACAGTGATGATTGACCAAATGGGACCGTTGTGCACGGCGGAGAACACCGGGGCGGCGTCGGGCGTGGCCAGGTCCCAGACGGCCACGAAGCCGTTAGTGAGCGCGCAGGCGGCGTATTGGCGCCGCTGATGCCGGTAAACGGACACCTTGAAGGGAAACGCGCCGACCTCGATGTCGGGCGAGGACAGCTCGGTGAACGTGGTCGTGCCGGGCTGCCAGACGCAGACCCCCGTCTGCCGGGCGATCACCACAATCTCGCCGCCGTCGGGGCCGACACCCACGGCGAAGTCTCTCACCTCGCCCGTGCCGCAGGTCAGGGGAGGCTCACCGCCCTGTGTGCGCGGATCCCACACCGACACCAGCCCGTCGGCGCCACCGACCAGAAGAAGGTCGCCATGCTCCCGGTTGGGCAGGGCGGCGAGCGCGCTCACCGGTATGCCCTGGGCCAGCGGCCCGAGTTGCGTCTCTGTGTCAACATCGAGGAGGTCAACCCCCTGGCTGCCGCCGATCGCCAACACAAGCTGGTTGTCAACGTGGAGGAAGACCATGTGATCGATTTGCCCACGAAGACCCGTGGCTGCGGCGGTCGCCACCGTCGACCGGCCTCGATTGTCCATAGGGGACTATGATAGGGCCCGAGTGCCATGGCACGCCGGGCATTAACACGCTTTACATCCGTCTGGATCGACTAAATTCTGAAGGCGAGAAGACAACTCGGTGGCGGCGGAAACGACAGACCCGGAAGCGGAGGGGCACAAGACGGCGGCCCGGCCATGGGCCCGGCTCGACATCATGGACTGGATCGCCATCGGCTTGCTGATCTGCGGCATCGGGGCGATCGTGACGGGGCTGCTGCCGGTGCCCGTCGCCGAAGCCACCGTCTCGCGCATCTTCCCGCTGCTCGTCTTTTTGGGCGCGGTCATCGTGCTGGCCGAGCTCGCGGCAAAGGCGGAGCTGTTCGACGTCATCGCGGTCCGCCTGACCGCGCTGGGCAAGGGCCGCAACAGTTTGATGTTTCTGCTCAGCCTGGCGTTCGCCGCCACCATCACGATCTTTCTCAACCTCGACACCACGGCTGTCCTGCTCACTCCGGTGCTGATCGCCACCGCCCGGCGGGCACAGCTGCCAGTCCTGCCCTTCGCGATGACCACGGTGTGGCTGGCCAACACGGCGAGCCTGCTGCTTCCGGTGTCCAATTTGACCAACCTGCTGGCGGCAGACCGGATCGACTTGAAGCCCTTGGCCTTCGCCGAACGGATGGCCCTTCCCCAGCTGACCAGCCTGGTCGCGATCGGGGTGTGTCTGTGGTGGTTCTACTGGCGCGGCAATCCGTCGCGCTACCCGGTGCCGGAACGGCACACCCCGCGAAACCCGTTGCTGTTCCGGATCGCGGCGGTCTGCGTGGGCACGTTCGTGGTCGCCATCCTCGTCGGGGTGAGTGTCACCATCGCCGCCCTGGTGACATCCATCGTCCTGCTGGCCGCGTTCGCCTGGTTGAGCCGGGCCGACCTGGTCTGGCGGCTGCTGCCCTGGCGGCTGCTGGTCTTCGTGACCGGCCTGTTCCTGGTCATGGACACGGTGGGCCGGCTTGGGCTCTCCGAGTTCATGGCCTGGTTGATCGGGACCGACCCGGGCAGCGGCGGAGTCGTGCGTGCCGCGACCGTGGGGGCCGTGGCGTCCAACGTTTTGAACAACCTGCCGAGCTATGTCGCGGGCGAGGCGGTGGTGCCGATTCCCAACCACGACCAGCTCATCGGGCTGCTGGTCGGCACCAACGTGGGGCCGCTGGTGCTGCCATGGGCCTCTCTGGCGACGCTGATCTGGTATGAGCGATGCCGCGCCGACGGGCTGACCGTCAGCTGGCCACGGTTTATCGGCACCGGGCTCGTCGCCGCCGTCCTGACCCTCGCCGCAAGCGTGGGTGCGCTGCTGATCGGCTGAGCTCAGCGCGCTGTCACCCATCGGCGCCGGCGTGGCCGTGCCGGGTGCAGACGGCGGCCGGCGAGTCGACGCTGCCCGGCTGGGCCGGTCGAGATCCGGTCCGGCCGTCCACCTGCAGCCGCGTCCCGCCGATGCTGCCGATGCTGGCTGCGGCGCTCGCGTCCAGCGGTGGTCACAGATCGCCGAGGCGGGGCTGCACCGGTTTGAAATCGACCGGTGCGCCCGGCCGGCCACCGCGGCGACTCTTGTATTCGGGCACGCCGACACAGGTGAACAGCAGCGTCACGAGATCCTCGGGCTCGCCCAACAGCCCGGGGACCTCCGAGTCGTAGAACGTCATGCCGGACGCGCCCGCGCCGAGCGCGTATGCGGCCAGATGCAACCGCCCCTCGACGATCCCCGCGGCCAGCTGCGCCTCCCGATAGCCGCGATCGTCGAGCCGGTCCGCGGCGACGCCCGAGATGGCCACGAACGCGGCATCGCCCGCCAGGCCCTGCAACAGGCTGATGCGGTAAAGCTCGTCGCGCAGATCGCCCGCGCGCAGCGGGGCCGACAGGTCGGGGAAGCGGTAGAGCCCCGGGGCGACATCGTCGACGCCATGCACAGCCACCCAGTGCGGGACGGTGATGCCCCGCATGGCCGCGGCCATCGACCACTCCAGCACCGGCCGGGGCAACGTCTTGGCGCGATCCATGAGGCGCAGCGAGCCCCGCCGGCCGATCACGCCGTCGAGCGACTCGGACGCGGGATAATCGGGCAGGGCCGGAGCGGTCGGCCAGGGCGCACCGAGCGTGTCGCCGTCGCCCGCCCGCTGCGCGATCGTCGCGAGCGGAAACTCGGTCGGCGGCAACTCGCCGGCGGCGGCCGGGCCAGCCGACTCGATCGCGGGCGCTCCCTCCGCGAGCGACAGCAGCGCGATCGGGAACTCGTGCGTGCCGTCGGCGCCCACCAGGTCGCCGACCGCGCCATCGGGGAAAGACGTGCGCAGCAGGGCGGGCAGGCCCACGCTGTGCGCGGCGGCCGACAGCTGCGACAGCAGCGTGCCGCCGTCCCAGTAGATGTGGCGCCAGCCCCGCTCCGAATAACGCCAGCCCGTGCGCCACGGGACCCCGGTGACGATCAGCGTGGTGGCATCGCCTCCGGCCGGTGGGCCGACCTGGACCAGCGCGTGGTTTGGCGAATCATGCCAGTAAACGCCGTCAGGCACGCCCTCGACGCCGCGCACACTGACGTAGACCTCCAGCGGGAAGCGGTTGCCCGCCGAACCGCTGGCGCGAAAATACATCTTGCGGCCGTCGCGCTCCCGCACGCGCACCACACCGGCGCCGAGGAAGAGGATGCGCGCCAACGTGGTCTTGTCGAGCGGCCGCGCCGGGCACGAAACTCCCGCGAGCACAGCCGTGGCGGGAACACCCGGATCGGGCAGATCGGCCGGAAGCACAATCGTCGGCAGGCCCGGCGGATAGGCCTTGAACTGCGGCGGCTCGGTCTCCGGATCGTTGGCCGCCAGGTCGTGGCGCACCCGCGGATCGTCACTGATCGGCTTGTCCCAGTCGCGGCCGGGCGCATAGGACGTCAGCCGGTGCAGCAGCCCGGCCCCGGAGTCGAAATCCACGTCGTCACACTAAGCAAAGCGGCTTGAGCGTGTCATCCCAATAGTTGCTACTCACCTCGGCCGCCCTACGCCTTGGATCCGCGGATCGTCACGTTGGCCGCCTCCACGAGACAAGTCCAATGTGGTGGAGCCGTACTCCCCCGGAGGCCCTGCTCCCCCGGCTCCACCCCCGTGAAACGTTAGTGCCTGATATCGATCACCCGGTCGACGTCGGGATAACGGTCCGGATGCGCGGTCAGCAGGTAGGCGTTATGCTCCTCCGCCGCCAGGTAAGGGATGGCATAGCCGGGGCTGCCCAACGCCCGGCTCATCTCGGTGAGCTCACTCCAGCCAGCGCCGTCGATCGAGGAGACCTCGCCGAGCGGGTGATGGCCGAGTAGCGCCAACATGTCCATGTCCTTGGCAGACACGGCCGCGTCGGCCATGCACGTGATCGGGACCGCGAAGGTCCGGCCGGGATCCTCGAACAGCAGGCTGATCGGTTCGCCGACGTGGATCGAATCCTTGCTGAACTCGAGCGCCGCGGAGGCGTCGAGGACCAGTGCTATCGGCATCGTGGCCCCAGCCCCAGCTGCCGCCGCGCCTCGTCCCAGTCTGCGTCGCTCTTCTTCCGCTGGAGCTCCTCCCACCGGACGCGCCAGCGGGCGACGCCCTCCTCGGTGAGGGGGATGCGGGCCAGTAGGGGATCGGTCTTCCAGGCGGGCTCGGTGGCCGCCTCAACTTCATCGCTCATGTCGAGGATCGTACACCCGTATCATCGATCAAGCTAGGCCCTGTGGACAACGCTAATTGGAGGATTCCGTGGCCCGAAGCGGTTGCTGCCCAACGTAATGGCGCGCATGCGCCCGCTCCGTTGTCCACACGGCAAGTCCTGTGGCGAGCAACACAAAACCGGTGGAGGCGAACAGGAGGCGATAGTCCACGACCGACACCGCGAGCGCGCCCGCGGCGGTGGCCAATGCCGCGGGCCCGCCGATGAGGGCGTCGGTGGCGGCGGTGACCCGGCCCATCAACGCCTGCGGCGTGGACCGTTGCAGCAAAGTGTTGAAGCCCACGATGGTCAGGGACGCGCCGAAGCCGAACACGGCCACACCCGGGAAAGCCAACCATAACGACGGCACCACAAACGAAAACGACGCCGCGGGCAGGAACGCCAGCATGCCCAGGGCCACGGCACGTCCCTCGCCCAGCCGCCGCACCATCCGGGCCGCCGCGAGCCCGCCCGCCAACCCGCCAAAGGCTTGCACGGTGGCCAGCACGCCCACAAACCCGGGCGGCAGGCCGAGACCCGCGTCAACGTATGCGAACACCAGCGTCTCGTTGAAGCCCAGCATCAGGAGGCACACCGCCACCCCGATCGTGATGCGGCGCAACGCGGGCACCGACCCGACATGCCGCAGTCCCGCCGCGACCTCGACCATCCAACTATCACCGTGTGCGGGGGGCGGCTCGTCGCGTATCGACAAAATAAAAATGATGACAGCAGCGGTGAGAAAGCCGGTCACACCGACCACCGCCAAGGCTTTTCCGCCGAAGGCGGTGTAAAGACCGGCCCCGGCGACCGGCCCGATCAGCCGCAGCCCCTGCTTGACCGCCTGCAGCGCGCCGTTGGCCGACGGCAGCTCGGCAGGCGGCACAACCAGTTTGATGAGCCCGTTGAGCGCGGCACTGACCGCGATATAGGACAGTCCATAAAGGACAGCGACGCCAAAGATGAGCCAGACGGGGCCCACCAGGAACAGCGGCGTGAGTGCGATCGCCGCGCACACGTGCGCCACGACCAGGAACGGGCGCCGCCGGAACCGGTCGGCGACCCAGCCCACCAACGGCGCCAACAGCATCGGCGTCACGACGGCGAAGATGGTCAGGCCGGCCAGCCGGCTCGAACCCGTGATGTCCTTGACCCAGATGGCAAGCGCCAAAACGAGCACCGACTCGGCGGTCATGCTGGCGACCAGACCTCCGAACAGCAGCCGGAAGGTCTGGTCGCGCTTGAGGAGATGAGGCACTGGGCTATTGA
>JBIOYB010000625.1:0-3683 GCA_044869915.1 Allorhizocola sp. | reverse complement strand
CTCCCGTTCCACGAATGGGAGCCACACCAAACTACCGCGGATCTATTGATCCAGCTGCTGGCGCACCGCCCCGATCGCGTCCTCCGCCGACGCCCCTAACAGCCGAGCCGTTGCGGCGTAAAGCTTTGCGGCCTCGTCCAACCGCTGCCGGATCTCGCGCGTGCCGGCCGGAACGTCGGCCACCGTCGTGCCATGCCGGACCCGGCTGCGCACCAACCCCTCGGCCTCGAGCTCGCGATAGGTGCGGGCGACGGTGTTGGCGGCCAGGCCCAGGTCGGCGGCGAGCTGGCGGATCGCGGGCAGCTGCTCGCCCGGCCGCAGCACGCCCGACGCGATCATCGTGGCGAGCTGGGCGCGCAACTGCTCGAACGGCGGCACCGGGCTGGCGGGATCGATCTCAATGAACACGTTTGACGCGCCAGCTCTGAGTCGCCACCGCATATCCCACGATCGGCACGACGATGCCCAGCGGCAGGTTGCCGTCGAGCTGGCCGATCACGCAGTAGAACACCAGTGTGGCACCGCCACCGGCGAGCACGTGCAGCGAGCGCGACCGGATCGCGTCGTCGGCCTTGATCTGATCGGGCTCTGCCAGCGGCTGCGGCCGGCGCAGCACGTGCCGTTGGATGAGCCACACGACGAGCGCGATCACCACGCCGGAGACCGTCCACAGTAGATCGCGCGTGAACGCGCCCACGATCAGGCACAGCGCGGTGGACACGGGGAGCAGCAGCCGCGCGGGCGTGGACAGGTAGTCCTCGAGCCGGCGCGGTGGCGCGACCCGCGCGGCCCGGGGCAGCCCAAGCGGCAGGTGCGCCACCCGGAACTCGGCGATCAGCGCGCCCACGAACCACCCGGCGAACAGGTAGAGCGAGTTGACCCTGACACCGGGCAGGAACCAAGCCACGCACACGACCAGCCCGACCGCCAGCCCGAACGACCGCCAGCGCCGGGTCGTGGCGAGGTAGGCGATCACCTGCCGTCCATTGTGGATCGTGATCTCCAGCCCCTGCCGCATCGCGAACCGAGCCACCCGGCCGCGATCCACATCGCTGCCCACCCCGATCGCCACCAACAGCGGGATCCACAGGGCTGACACCACGGCGATCCCAATGGCGACATCTCGCATGTTCTCAATGTAGCAACTCGTTGCTACATTGCTCGCATGCTCACCGACGAGGTTTGGGCGCAGTTGGACCACAGTGCCGCCCGGCTGCCACACGAGCAGCTGCGCCGCATCTACCTGGTCCTGGCGGTGCTGCTCATCGCCGCCCAGGCGGGCGTGGTGGCCTGGCTGTCCGGGGCGATCGTGCCGCGGCTGCATGTCGACCGCTGGTCAGAGGCCACAGCGGAACGGTTCGTCGGCTTCTCCTACATCACCGCCCTGCGCAACGATGGCTGGTTTCCCATCATCGTCACCGGTTGGGGCGCAAGCCAAACCGGCCTCGAGCTCCACGGCGCACAGACGGGCTTCACCCTGCGTCCCGGCGAGTCGCACGACATCGAGGTCACCTATCGCATCCTCGACTGCGATGCGGTCACCACCGAATACGCGCCGCTGCCCGTGCACGTGGAACGCTTCTGGGGCATGCAAACCGTGCGGCTGCCGCTGGAGCGCGAGCTGCCGCCCGACTTCCAGGGCATGTGGGATGGCGAGCCACCCATGGAGCTCAACCTGTTTTGGACAAGGCGGGCATGCAGGTAGACCGACTAGCATTCGGTCATGTCCCCGTTGAACGCTGTCCTGGCCGATCTGCACGACGAGAGCGAAGAGCTCGACCGGCTGGTCAGCGGCCTGCCATCGGCCGAGTGGGCGCGCCAGACCCCCGCACCCGGATGGACCATCGCCCACCAGATCTCCCACCTGGCCTGGACCGACTATGTGTCACGGCTGGCCGCGACCGACCCCGGCGCCTTCGCCGAGCAGCTGGCGCGGGCCGCGGCAGACCCGGGCGGGTTCGTCGACGCGGGCGCGACCGAGGGCGCGGCCCTCGCGCCCGGGGAGTTGTTGGTGCGCTGGCGTTCCGGCCGCGCCGAGCTGGCCGTCGCCCTGGCCGAGGTGCCCGACGGCGAGAAGCTGCCGTGGTTTGGCACGCGCATGAGCGCCACCTCGATGGCGACCGCACGGCTGATGGAGACCTGGGCGCACGGGCAGGACATCTACGACGCTCTCCCACTCGACCGGCCGCCCACCAAGCGGCTCAAGCACATCGCCTGGCTCGCGGTGCGCACCCGCGACTACGCCTTCGGGCTGCACGGCCTGACCCCGCCCGCGGAGGAGTTCCGCATCGAGCTGCAGGCGCCCGATGGCGAGCTGTGGACCTGGGGCCCGCAAGACGCGACCCAGTGGATCACCGGCCCGGCCCTCGACCTCTGTCTGCTCGCCACGCAGCGCCGCAACCGCCGCGACCTCGCCCTGATCGCGCACGGCGACGACGCCGAGCGCTGGCTCGGCATCGCGCAGGCCTTCGCGGGCCCGCCCGGCCAAGGCCGCCAGCCGACTGCACCCGCGTGAAGAGGGCCCGCCCGGCCAGGGCCGCCAGCCGACTGCACCCGCGTGAAGAGGGCCCGCCCGGCCAAGGCCGCCAGCCGACTGCACCCGCGTGAAGAAGTCCCGCCCAGCCAAGGCCCGCCCGGCCAAGGCCGCCAGCGGTTTGACCAAAGGCGCCTAACGTGAGGTGAGCGCGTCGAGCAGGGCCGACGTCGCGGGGTCGGCGTTGGTCGTGGTGCTCATCATCGCCACAAACTGGTGCGTGTGCCACGCCACGAGCTCGTCGCGCGAACAAAACTTGTCCCGCAGCCAGGCCAGGGTCGAGCCCTCGACGACCGCGATCCAGCACTGCACGGTCAGCGTCATCAGCGGCGCTGGGTTGGTGATGCCCGCCCGGCCGAAGATTTCGGCCAGGCGTGCTGCCGCACGTCGTCGATGAGCGCGTCGGTGTCGGGCGTGCTGACCACCGACCCGGTGCGCAGGAGCGCCAGATATGTTGGCGCATAACTGGTCGCGAAGTCCACGAAGTCGGTGACCGACGCGGTCAGCTGCTCCAGGAGCGTGCCCTCCCGGCTCAGCGTGAACCGGCCGATCAGATCGTCGGTGGCGGCCCGCAGCGACGCGACGTGGATGGCCTCCGTGCTCGGGAAGTATCGGTAGACCAGTGCCCGTGAGACATCGGCCCGCTCCGCGATGTCGTCAATGGACACTTCCTGCGGCGATCTGGTGGCAAACAGCTGCAGCGCGGCGTCGATCAGGTGCTGCCGCCGGTCCTCAGGCGACATGCGCCGAGGCGGCCTGCTGTTGGACACGCCGTCATCTTAGACTGACCGTCAACGCTCCTGGATCGCCGTGTAACCGCGGCGCGTGGCCCCGGTGTAGACCTGACGCGGGCGGCCGAGCTTGGTCTGCGGATCGCTCATCATCTCGCGCCACTGCGCGATCCACCCCGGCAAGCGGCCGAGCGCGAACAGCACGGTGAACATCTTGGTCGGGAAGCCCATCGCCTTGTAGATCACGCCGGTGTAGAAGTCGACGTTGGGATAGAGCTTGCGCGAGACGAAATAGTCGTCCTTGAGCGCGATCTCCTCGAGCCGCATCGCGATGTCGAGCAGCGGATCGGGCTTGTGCAGCTTGGCCAGGATCTCCTGCGCCGCCTTCTTGACGATCACCGCGCGGGGGTCGAAGTTTT
>JBIOYB010000624.1:0-5329 GCA_044869915.1 Allorhizocola sp. | reverse complement strand
CTGAGCGCGCCTCCCGAATACGACAAGGACTTCTACCCCGAGGGCGTCAACGTGTCGTTCATGGAGCGGGTCTCACCCGACCACGTGCGCATGCGCGTGTTCGAGCGCGGCTCGGGCGAGACCATGTCGTGCGGCACGGGCGCGTGCGCGGTCGGCGTCACGGCCCTGTCCGACCGGCCCGGCACGATCACCATCGATGTCCCGGGCGGGCGGCTGCGCTTCACCCGGGACGCCCAGACGACGTGGCTCGCCGGCCCGGCGGTCCTCGTGGCCACCGGCGACTTCGACGTCACTTCGCTGGCGTCTGCCCGACCGGTGAGTCAAGCGGCGCCGCGCCCGTCGAGTGCGGGGCAGCCGCGCGCACAGCGCTAGCTGTAATACCGGCGCGTGCAAAGCAACGCGCGGGCGGGATCGCCTGGAGGCGCCGTCTTCCCTCCCGATCTTGAAGGCAAAAGAGCGTGCCTTCAAGATCGCTCAGTCCAGACGCCGCCGCGATCCCGCGAAATCCCGGGATCTGCGGCGCCGGCTTTTGTCGCGGCTTTTATTGCGGTGGCTGGATCGCCTCCAGGGACGAGTCCAGCGGGGCGGCGCCGGCCACTTGCAGGGCGACCGCGCGCACTGCGCTGGCCACGGCCGGTGCCACCCTGGCGTCGAAGACGCTCGGCACGATCACGCTCGGGTTCACCTTGTCCTCGCCCACCGCGTCGGCTATCGCCTGCGCGGCGGCCAAGCCCATGTCGAGCGTGAACTCTCGGGCCTGCGCGTCGAGCATGCCCCGGAACACGCCCGGGAACGCCAGCACGTTGTTGATCTGGTTGGGCTGGTCGGAGCGCCCGGTCGCGACCACCGCCGCATGCAGACGGGCCTCCCGCGGGTCGACCTCTGGATCGGGGTTGGCCAGGGCAAACACGATCGAGTTGCTCGCCATGCGGGCGATGTCGTCGCCGGTCAGGATGTTGGGCGCGCTCACCCCGATGAAGACGTCGGCACCCACGAGCGCGCCCGGCAGGTCGCCCGAGTATTGGTCGCGGTTGGTGTGCTCGGCCAGCCACTGCCAGCTCGCGTTCATGTCGGGCATCCGCCGGTGCAGCACGCCCCGCCGGTCATAGGCCAGCACGTTGCCCACGCCCTGGCGCAACAGCAGCTTGATGATCGCGGTGCCCGCGGCGCCGGCGCCCGACACGACGACCGTCACGTCGCCGAGCTTCTTGCCGACCACCCGCAACGCGTTAGTCAACGCGGCCAGCACGCATATCGCCGTACCATGCTGATCATCATGAAAAACGGGAATGTCCAGTAGGTCGCGCAGTCTCGCCTCAATCTCAAAACATCGCGGAGCGGCGATATCTTCGAGGTTGATGCCGCCATAGACAGGCGCGATGGCCCGGACGATGTTGACGATCTCGTCCGTGTCCTGCGTGTCCAGGCAAACGGGCCAGGCATCGACCCCGCCAAATCGCTTGAACAGTGCGGCCTTGCCCTCCATGACCGGCAGTGCCGCGGCCGGACCCAGGTTGCCCAGGCCCAGCACGGCCGAGCCGTCCGTGACCACGGCCACGGTGTTGCGCTTGATGGTCAGGCGGCGCGCGTCATCGGGGTTTTCGGCGATAGCCTGGCAGACCCGCGCCACACCGGGTGTGTAGGCGCGCGACAGCTCGTCGCGGGTGCGCAGTGCCACCTTCGGCGTCACCTCGATCTTGCCACCCAGGTGCAGGAGGAATGTGCGGTCGGACACCTTGCGCACCTCGACCCCGTCGAGGCTCTCGAGCGCCTTGACGACCTGGTCGGCGTGCTTGCTGTCGGCGGTGTCACAGGTGAGGTCGGCGACGACCCGGACGTGGTCGGAGTCGACGACGTCGAGCGCGGTGACGATCGCGCCGGCCTCCCCGACGGCGGTGGTGAGCCGGCCTATGGCAGAGGCGTCGGCGATGACCGCGACACGGACGGTGATGGAGAACCCGGCGCTGGGCAGCCTGATAGAGGACACCCGGGAATTTTAGACGCGCCGGAATTTTAGATGCGCTCAGCGGCCGCGACGTGCCAGCATCGAAGGTAAGGAGGACGCTTTGCATACAGACGAATCAATAGACTTGACAGACCTCTCGGTTGATCTCTCGTTGGAGGAGCGCAACGCACTTCGCCGGGTGCCCGGCCTGTCCACCGAGCTTGCAGACATCACCGAGGTCGAATACAGGCAACTCCGTCTCGAGCGGGTCGTGCTGGTGGGCGTGTGGACCTCCGGAAGCATCATCGAAGCCGAAAATTCGCTGGCCGAGCTCGCCGCCCTGGCGGAGACGGCCGGGTCGCAGGTGCTCGAGGGGCTCATCCAGCGGCGCAGCACGCCCGACGCGGCCACGTTCATCGGGCGAGGCAAGGTCGATGAGCTGCGCGTCGCGGTCGAGTCGACCGGCGCCGACACCGTGATCTGCGACGGCGAGCTGTCGCCCTCGCAGCTGCGCAATCTGGAGCAGCAGACCAAGGTGAAGGTCATCGATCGCACGGCGCTGATCCTGGACATCTTCGCCCAGCATGCCAAGAGCAAGGAGGGCAAGGCCCAGGTCGAGCTGGCTCAACTGCAATATTTGGTGCCGCGTCTGCGCGGCTGGGGCGAGGCGCTCTCCCGCCAGGCGGGTGGTTCGGCCAGCGGATCAGGTGGCGGCGTGGGTCTGCGCGGCCCCGGTGAGACCAAGCTCGAGACCGACCGGCGGCGGATCAACACGCGCATCGCCAAGCTCAAGCGCGACATCGCGGGCATGAAGACGATCCGCGACACCAAGCGCTCGCAGCGGCGCCGCAGGTCCATCCCGGCGGTGGCGATCGCCGGCTACACCAATGCCGGCAAGTCCAGCCTGCTCAACCGGATGACCGGGGCGGGTGTCCTGGTCGAGGACGCGCTGTTCGCGACGCTCGACACCACGACCCGGCGGGTGACCACGCGTGACGGGCGGGAGTTCACGCTGTCCGACACGGTCGGGTTCGTGCGGCACCTGCCGCACCAGCTGGTCGAGGCGTTCCGGTCCACATTGGAGGAGGTGGCCGACGCCGACCTGGTGCTGCACGTGGTGGACGGGGCGCATCCCGATCCGGAGGAGCAGGTCCGCGCGGTCCGGGAGGTGCTGGCCGAGGTCGGCGCCGATCGCCTGCCCGAGCTGTTGGTGGTAAACAAAGTCGACGCCGCGTCGCAGGAGACCCTGTTGCGCCTCAAGCACGACTGGCCCGACGCGATCTTCGTGTCGGCGCGCAGCGGGCAGGGGCTCGACGAGCTGCGCCTGGCCATGGAAGAAAGGCTCCCGCGGCCCGCCGTCGAGGTGGCCGCCCTGGTCCCCTATGACCGAGGTGGCCTGGTGGAGCGCATTCACCGCACGGGCGAGGTGCTCGAGTCCCGGCACGAAACGGAGGGCACGTTCATCCGGGCACGGGTCAACGCCGAGTTGGCGGCCGAGCTCATGCCGTATAAGTCCTGATCTCTCACACGGGGCCAGCAGTCCGTTGGTCCCGTGTGTCAGACTGTGGCGATGCGGTTTACGGTTGCTCGGATTGGTGCTGCGTTGTTGGCGTGCGCCCTGCTCAGCGGGACGCCCGTGGCAGCGGCAGCGGCTCAGCCGACCCCGAGCGCCGGCGCCCAGACCACCGGGCTCGTCGGCAAGACCGTGTGCACAATCACCAACAAGGACGCGATCGAGCTGTCCGGCATGGTGGTCTCTAACGGGTTTACCTATGTTGTCAACGACGGCAGCGACGTGGCCGCGCGCAAAAAGGTCTACAAGTTGGACAGCGCCTGCCGGGTCGTAGGAAGCCCCATCGCCTATCCGGCCAATAGTCCGCCGGCCGATCCCGAAGACATGGCCATCGATCCCAGTGGCACGATCTGGATCGGCGACATCGGCGACAACGCCCTCAAGCGCAGCACGATCGCGCTGTGGAAGCTGTCCGGCGACAAGATAACCGGGCCGCTGCGCATGACCTATCCAGACGGCAAGCACGACGCAGAGGCCATGATGATGGGCGCCGACGGTCTGCCCATCGTGATCACCAAGGCGCCGCTGGACACCCTCAAGACGCAGATCTACGTGGCCACCGCGATGCCCACCGAAGGCAGCACGACCGGTGTGCCGATGAAGCTGGTCGGCGAGCTCACCCTGCCCAAGACCCAGACCCCCAACGTATGGGCGGCCAACGGGCGCATCTGGGTGACCGGTGCTGCCGTCTCGCCGGACCGCAAGCGGTTCGTGGTGCGCACCTACGCCGACGCGTTCGAGTGGGAGATGCCCGACGGCGACATCCTCAAGGCGCTCACCACGGGCAAGCCCAAGGTCACGGCCATGCCCAACGAGACATGGGGCGAGGCGATCACCTACACCGCCGATGGGGCCAGCTTCTGGACCGTGTCGGAGACCGAGCGCATCACCGATGAGGCAAGGCGCAAGCCCGACATCCTGTCGTATGTGCCAAACAAACAGGCGGCGACCGAGGCCTCGGCGGCCCCCGTGGCGCCGCAGACCAAGCCGGTGGCCGAGAAGGCGTGGTGGTCCTCCTTGCTTTCCAGTACCGACCGGCTCTACATGCTCATCGGCGCCGTCGGCGTGTTCGGCGCGTTACTCGTGCTGATCGGCGTTGTCGGGATCCTGCGGGCGCGCAAGCGCCGGCGCGAGGCGGAGGAAGAGGAGTTCGACGGCGAAGACGAGGCCGACAACTCACGCACCGCCATGCTCCCGGCCGGATACGGTGGCTACCAGGATCAGCAGGGATACGATCCGCGCGGAGGCTACGAGCCCGACTACGGCTACGCCAACAGCAACCAGGGCAACGTTTACGGCGGCGGCAGCGGCGGCGGTGGTCAGGGCAACGTTTACGGCGGCAGCGGAAGCGGCGGCCAAGGCGGCAACGTCTACGGCAACGGTGGCGGCGGCGACGGTGGCAACGTCTACGGGCAGCCGGCCTACGGCCAGCAGCCCGCTTATGGTCAGCAACAGCCCGCATACGGCGGCCAGGGTTACGCTCCACCCCAGCAGGGCTATGCTCCGCCCCAGCAGGGTTACGGCCCACCTCAGCAGGGTTATGGTCCGCCGCAACCGGGTTACGGTCAGCCCGCATACGGCGGCTACGAGGACCCTTACCCGCCGCAGCAACAGCAGCCCGGCTACGGCAGCCACAACGACTACCCCGACCAGGGCCACTACCGCTAACTCACGGGTTTCAGGCCCGCACCAAACGCGGCGCCGTCATCCGGCGGCCCAAACCCGATTTCCACCCCGGTCAGGGTTCTAGCGCGCCCCCCAAGCGAACCGCTCCCACCACCCGCGGCCCACCCACCCGCGGCCCAGCCCGG
>JBIOYB010000623.1:0-6673 GCA_044869915.1 Allorhizocola sp. | reverse complement strand
TGCGGAGGCGGCACGCCGGTTTGGGAGCGGGTGTACCGCGTGCGGTTACCCGTTATCTGTCACCCGTTAGGGAACAGGTAGGCGAAGTCGGCGAAGGCCATGGCCACGTCGGACTGCGCCCAGAATCGGTGGTAGGTGAACGACGGCACCGCGCCGCCGTTCAAATAGGTTTGCACCTTGGCGAAATCGGGGTCGGACCGGTAGAACGACCGGATGTCGAGGAACGACTTCCCGGACTGGATGATGTCACCGTTGGGCATGTCGCCGGTCCAGCCTTGCGGGACGTAGAGGCCCTGGCCCGTCGACGCGTTGTAGACGTCGTCGAAGCGGTTGTAGTCCGCGCGGGTCTCCACTGTGGACACGCCCTTCGACTCGGCGCGCGCGAACAGCGCGTCGATGATGGCCTTGCCCATGTTCTTCGCGGCCGTGTTGTTGGCACGGGCCGCGTAGTACAGCAGGGTGCGGGCGAGTGCGGCGGCAACGCCGACGTCCTGGCCCGTGCTGGTCACCGTCACGTGCAGGCCGGTGTTGGGCTGCGGGCTGGCCGGATTCCAGTTGGCGGGCGCGCCCGACCATCCGAGCTCCGACGGGACGGCGAACGTGGTGGCGTTGGCCGTCGTGTTGGCGATCGCCCACGGGACCCACTTGTCCAAGAGGGCCTTGGCGGTGGCGTTGCCCGTCACGTTGTACAGCTCGGCGACCCGCTGCATCGACCATACCTGCATGCCGAACCACTGGTTCGACGGCGGGTCGTGGTAGACCGGCTTCACGTCGTAGAACATGCCGTAGAACGTGGGCGTGCCCGCGGGCGGCGTGCCGTAGTCACCCTCCCAGCTGTTCGTCGCGCCGCCGGCGATGCCGCCCTCGGCCGACTGCAACCACTGGTAGAACTCCAGCTGCCGGTTGAAACTGTTGGTCCAGTCCTGGTTGGCGGTGGCCGACAGCGGCCGCAGCGAAGGCACCTGAGTCAGCGCATACGCCGCCATCGGGTTCTGGTATCCGAAGTGGTTGAAGCTGGACCCGATCCGCCAGGACCATTGTGCGTTGAGACCGCCGCCCCACGCGTAGTACCAAGACATCAGGTAGTGCGCGGAATCGCGGCCGGTGCCCGCCGGGCAGGTCGCGGGGCCGACGCAGTTGCCGATGCGCTTGAAATACTTGTCGAACATGGCGTAGCGCAGATAGTCGCCCATCTTCGCGGCCTTGGCGATGGTGGCCGTGATCTGCGTCTGCCTGCCCTGCTGGGTCGCCCAGGTCAGCGCCCAGTATGCGGCCTGGATGGCCCGCGCGTCCGCGTCCGGCGCGTTGGTGTACTTCCATTGCGCCGCCGGCGTTCCGCCGGACTCGCGGGTGAACAGGTCGAGGTAGCCGTTGGGCCCGCCGAAGGCGAGATTGTCGCAAGAAGGCTGCGGTACAGTCTCCCACACCGACTCCTGCGGGCCCCTCTGGAATGTATTGATGTACGCGGGACGCGTGGTGCCGTTGCCACACCGGCCAAAGCCATACGTGTTGTCCACGTCCAGCAGCCAGTGCATGCCGTAGATGCTCGCCGTGCCGTAGGTGCTCGTGAGCTCGCTCTTGAGCGGGTCGGAGCCGACGGGCACGCTGGGTTCGAGCAGCGACGGATAGTTCGACGGCAGCAGGTGCTCGGCCGCGTACTGTGGTGTGCCGGCCGCACCCGCGGTCGGCTGGTCCTGCGCGGACGGGATGATGTATTGCTCCATCACGGTCCACGCCTGGTTGAAGCGCGTCCAGTCCTGGCTGTATCGGCCGTAGTAGGCCTCGAGCCACAGCCAGTAGCTGAACGCCTCGCTGGTCGTCTCGTGGCCGTGGTCGGGCGCCTCGACGATCAGCTTCTCGATCGAGTGGTACGGCACACCCTCGGGCGAGAAGTATCCGTTGGCGGTCGCCTTAATCTTGTTGTACTGGTCGAGGAACCGTTGCTGATAAACGTTTCCGTCGTTGTCGGACTCGGTCGCGCTGATCACTGCGCTGGTGTAGCCGGTGGCGGAGGCCGTGATCGTCGCGGTGCCGGACGTCGTGTCGGCGTCCTCGGCGGCCGGGACCGTGATGTTCTGGTCGGTCTGCCAGTTGGCCGGCGTGAACGTCAGCGTCGCCGGCGTGACCGTGATGTCAGCGTCGCCGGTGCGCGCGATCGCGACCGTCACGTTGCTCGTCGGTGCGGCGGAGAGCCTCAGTCCGACCGGTGTCGAGCCGCCCTCCGGCACGGTGATCGCATTGGCTGACGCCAGGATCGAGGGCGCGGTCGACTGTTCCACGATGACGGTTATGTTGGCGGTGGCCGTGGCCCCGCCGTTGTCGGTCGCTCTGGCCGAGAACACATAGGTGCCGACGGGCAGTGCCGTCACCGCCCACTGGTAGGGGGCGCCCGTGTCCTCACCGAGCAGCAGGCCGTCGCGGAAGAACTCCACTTTGGACACCGTGCCGGGCGCGGTGTCGGCGGCGGTGGCCGCGATGTTGAACGACGCCGGCGCGGTGAAGCGGGCGTTGTTGGCCGGGCTGGTGATACTCACGGTCGGTGGCGGGTTGGCACCGTTGCATGTGACACCGTTGACGGCGAAGGAGGTGGGGTTGGAGAAGGCGCCGGTCCAGCGGCCCTGGAAGCCTATCTGTGTCGATCCGCCCGTGCCGAGGTTGCGATTCCAATCCAACGGGGTGGCCGTCACGTTCTGCCCGGACTGGGCAAAGGTCGCCGACCAGCCGGGTGGGGTCAGCGTCTGTCCTGCCGGGAGAGCGAATGTGAGGGTCCAGCCGGCCCATGCGTCACCGACGTTGCGTACGGTGATGTTGGTCGTGAAGCCACCGCTCGTGGGGGATTCGTTCCATCGGTTCGGGGTGTAGACAACTTCACAGGCGACCGCGGCGTATGCCGGACCGGCCGATACGGCGATGCCCGCGACCACCAATAGTCCGGACAGCGCCATAGCGATGCGTTTTTTGAAAACCACGAAAGCTCCTCGCGGGTATCCGTTGCGGCTCACACAACCCAGGCAACGGCAATGGGACGTCAGGGTCGATGGGCGAGGCCTCTGCCCGGAGGTGCCCATCTCGTGTTGCGCTACGACTCCCAGTCGCGAGTGCCCCCAGTCTCACATGGAAGCGCTCCCATACACAAGAGTGATTACCTTGAAGACCGCTCGACGGCCCGCACGCGATCCAATGTGGAGTGTGCGTGGCGCCGCCGTGCCCCACTTTGGTCCTGGCTAGCCGCTAGGGTGTCCGCATGGTGAATGGGCAGATCGTGGTCTCCGGGCTGACCAAGATCTATGGCGAGGTCAGAGCGGTCGACAACCTGTCGTTCACGGTCGAGCCGGGAAGGGTGACCGGGTTCCTGGGCCCCAACGGCGCCGGCAAGACGACCACTCTGCGCATGATCCTCAACCTGGTGACGCCCACGTCCGGCACGGCCACGATCGGCGGCCGGCGTTACGCCGACCTGCGGGAGCCCCTGCGCGAGGTCGGCGCGATCCTGGAGGCGTCGAGCGCGCACCGTGGCCGCACGGCCCGCGACCACCTGCGGGTGATCTGCGCGGCGGCCGGGTTCCCGCTGGCCCGCGCCGACGAGATGATGGAGCTGACCGGGCTGCGGTCGGCTGCCCGGCGCAAGTTCCGCGGCTACTCGATGGGCATGCGCCAGCGGCTGGGCATCGCGGCCGCCATGCTCGGCGACCCGCAGGTGCTGATCCTCGACGAGCCGGCCAACGGGCTCGACCCCGAGGGCATCCGCTGGATGCGCGATCTGCTGCGGGCGCTGGCAAGCGAGGGGCGCACCATCCTGGTCTCCAGCCACCTACTGTCCGAAATGGAGCTTCTCGCCGACGACGTCGTCATCATCGCCGACGGGCGCCTGGCAGGGCACGGCGTGGTGTCGGGCATGGTCAACGACATGGCGGTGGCGAGCGAGCGGGTGCGGGTGCGCACGCCCCAGCCCGAAAAGTTGTTGGCGGAGTTGGGTTCCCAGGTCAACGCGCAAACCGATCCGTCGGGCGCCATCGTGGTCACGGGCGTGAGCGCACCGGCCGTCGGCGCGGCCGCGCTGCGGGCGGGCGTGGAGCTGCACGAGCTGGTCTCGGAGCGGCCCGACCTGGAGGAAGTCTATCTTGGGCTGACCGCCGGCAAGGCGGCGATCCGATGAGCACAAGCATGACCACAACCACCGCAGGCAGGCTCACATCGACAAAGGTGGCGACCCGATGATCCGGCTGATTCGCAGCGAGCTGATGAAGGTCCGCACGACCAACGTGTGGTGGGTGTTCAGCATCGGCGTGGTCGTGTCGGCGGCCATCATGGCGATCGTCTGGATCAATGTGGGCAGAGCGCAGATCGACGAGGCGCGGGTCCTGTTTGCCGTACCGGAAAACATGTCGCTGGCGGAGAAGGAGGCCTGGGCCCGCTCGCACGACCTCGGGCCGGTCCTGGCCAGCGCGGGCGCGCAGATTTACACCTCCGGGCAGTTCTTCTCCATCCTGTTTGTGATGCTGCTCGGCGCGATCCTGGTCACCAACGAATACCACCACCAGACCGCGACCGCGACGTTCCTCGCGACACCCAAGCGCACCAAGGTGATCATTGCCAAACTGGTCACCGCCGTCTGCTTCGCCGTCCTCTACTGGCTCGTGACGACGGTCTTCAATGGCGTCCTCGGCATCCTGTTCTTCTTCACCGAGGGATACCCGCCACAGCTCGGCGATTGGGTGGTCGTCCGGGCGGTCCTGATGAACGGCCTCGCGTTCGCGCTGTGGGGCATCCTGGGCGTGGCCCTGGGCGTACTCATCCGCAACCAGATCGGCGCGGTCATCACGGGCTCGGTGCTCTACATCGTGGCCGGCAACGCCCTGACGCTGGTCTACGGCTTGATCTATGCCTTCTGGATCAAGAAACAGTGGATCCTCACCTCGATGGTGATATGGCCGTCCATGGCGTCCTTGATCATGGTGTCGCCCGAGCAGCCTTACACAGGAAGCCCGCCGTGGTGGGTCGGCGCGCTTGTACTCGTCGGCTACGGCATCGTCTTCGGCACCATCGGCACGGTGATCGCCCGCAAGCGCGACATCTCCTAGCGCACGCCGCACGTCACCGCATTCGCGGCATGGTGCTGCTGCACGCCGGCAATCACGAGAATGTCCATCCCCGTCACCGGCGCCGCCACGCCGGGATCAGGGGACCCGGACAGCGGCGCGGCCGGCGTGCAGGTAGCGGCCGTCGTCGACGAAGCTGACGGTGTCGTGGTCAGCCGCGATGAAGGTATCGCGGGTCACTGGGGCGTAACGTTTGGTGCTCGGTGCCAGTCCCATCGCTGCTGCCAAGCCTTTCGGCGTACGCTTCACGATCAGCTCGGCCCCGACGGATATCACCTCGAAGTCGTACCTGTCGGTGACATACCGTCCGGCGAATCTGCTGCTGTCGCCGACGCCCGGGCCGCGTCGCGGCGACGGTACTGGCCACGGCGGTGCCTGCACGCCCGTGACTTCCCGAACGAGCGGCACGATCAGATCCTCGACCATCCCGCCGGCTGGATTCCTGTTGATGCTCATCGCCACCACGAAGTCGTGGTCGGGCAGGACAAGCCACACCGTCGACTCACCCGGTACGTCGCCGTCGTGGCCGAAGATCGGTGCACCGGACCAGTCCCCCAACTCGAGCCCGAGACCCCATCGGTCGCCGTTGCGGCCGACCGCCCCGGGCACCGTCACCTGCGGGCTGCGCATCTCGGCCACGGCCTGCGGCGCAAGCACGGGCGCGCCACCCGCGCACAGCATCTGCCCGAACCGCACCAGCACACGGGGCGCCGCCCTCATGACCGAGCCAGCCGGTGCGTGCGAACGGGGCAGGTTGTCGCCGGACACCGTCGCGAGTGGACCGTCACCGCCCGCCGGGAGGTGGCCGGTCGCCGTGGCGAACTCGCGCGCTTGGTCACCTGAAAAAGCAACGTGACGCACGCCAAGCGGCTTGGCGAGCCGCTCGTGTATGACCGACTCCCAAGTGGCGCCCCGAAGCCGGGCGACCAAGGCGCCGAGCACGCAGTACCCCGAGTTGCAGTACGAATACAACGCGCCGGGCGGGTGAATCTGCACAGCCACGGTGCGAATCTTGTCGAGGTAGCTGTCGAGCGCATCGTCACCGTCGCCGGTGTCCAAAAACAGGTCGCCGGCGAACCCACCGGTGTGGGCGAGCAGGTGACGGGCGGTGACCGTGGCGGTCGCGTCCGGGTCGGCAACGGCGAAGTCGGGCAGGTATCGCACTATCGGTGCGTCCAGGTCGATCACGCCCTCATAGGCCAGTTGCAGGACCAGCGCCGCGGTCCATGACTTCGTCGAGGAACCGACATGGAACAGGCTGTCCGACGTCACCTCAGCACCGGTCTCCCGGTTGAGGACACCGGTGGCCGCTTCGATCAGCTCACCCCCGTGCCCGACAGCGATCGAGGCACCCGGCACGTCGTGCCGTTCGGCAGCCGCGGTGAGCCGATCCGCAAGCGTCGTGCGCCAGCCCGTCATCGCCACAAGCTATAGCGCTGCCACAACGTTTCGCTACTTCGGCGGGTCAACGCCATGCGGTCGACCCCCCGATCAAGTCGTGATCGACGAAACACCATTTGATGATCCGCAAGGAAGCCAACCTGCTTGTACGCTCGTGGCTGTGGTCGTGACCC
>JBIOYB010000622.1:0-27438 GCA_044869915.1 Allorhizocola sp. | reverse complement strand
CGGCCACTTCGACAATGAGATCGATATGGCCGGGCTCGCGAAAGTACCCGGAATCCAAAAGATCAATATCAAACCGCAGGTCGACGAGTGGAAGTTCGAAGACGGCCGCTCGATCATCGTCCTGTCCGAGGGCCGCCTGCTAAACCTGGGCAACGCGACCGGTCACCCGTCGTTCGTGATGAGCAACAGCTTCACCAACCAGGTGATCGCGCAGATCGAGCTGTTCACCAAGCTCGACCAATACCCGACCGGCGTCTACACGCTGTCCAAGCAGCTCGACGAGAAGGTCGCGCGGCTGCACCTGGGCGCGCTGGGCGTCAAGCTGACCGAGCTCACCAAGCCGCAAGCCGAATATCTCGGCGTGGGCGTGAACGGTCCCTTCAAGTCGGACCACTACCGCTACTGATCCCACTCGCCAAAGGGGAGCGCCCGGTTCACGGGCGCTCCCCTTTGGGTATACGGGCGTAATGGCGCGACCGATCTGGACCGGAGTGATCAGTTTTGGGCTCGTGTCCGTGCCGGTGGCCATGTATTCGGCCACGCGCGAGCACGAGGTTTCGTTCCACCAGTTCCAGCGGGGCACGAGCGACCGCATCCGCTATCAGCGGATCAACGAGCGCACGGGCAAAGAGGTGGACTACGACGACATCGTCAAAGGCGCCGAGGTGGGCGACGGCGAATACGTGATGGTGGAGCCGGACGAGCTCGACGAGATCGCGCCGGGCCGCTCCAAGCACATCGAGATCCACCGGTTCGTCGATCTCGACACCATCGATCCGATGTACTTCCAGAAGACGTATTACCTCGGGTCCGGTGGCGAGGAGAGCCTCAAAACCTATGCGCTGCTTCGGGACGCGATGGCCGAGGCCAACAAGGCGGCGATCGGGACGCTGGTCATGCGCGGCAAGGAATACCTCGCCGCGATCCGGGCGGACGGGCCGGCGCTTGTGCTGGAGACCATGTTCTTCGCCGACGAGGTGCGCGACCCGAAGAAGGTCCTCGATGGCGTGCCGGGGAAGGCCAAGGCCAGGCCCGAGGAGACGAAGATGGCCATGCAGCTGATCGACTCGATGACCGGCGACTGGGACCCCAAGGATTATCGCGATACGTACACCGATCGGGTGAAGAAGCTCATCAAGGCCAAGCATGCCGGCCGGAAGGTCACGGCGGCCGAGCCCGCGCCGGAGGCGACCGAGACCACGGATCTCATGGAGGTGCTGCGCCGCAGCATCGAGGCGACGCGCAAGGGCGGGGCCAAATCCAAGGGGCGCAAGGCAACCAAGAGCCCGGCAAAGAAGGCGAGCGCGAAGAAGGCCGGTGCCAAGAAGACGACAGCGAAGAGGACAACGCGCGCCAAACGTTAGCGTGAGTCGCCTCCTCGATCGAATTGCCATAGTCAAATGTGTCTGGCATCCTGCTCTGTTGGCTTTGTGGCGCACAACAGAGCGAGGGAGATGCTCCGATGGCCTACTTTCTTGGCGCGGCAATAGGAAATGCGGTCGGTGCCGTAGCCTCAACCGCGATCGACAACGCCCGCCGCAATCGCGCGATCGCGCGGTGGAACTCGCCGCTGAGCCGCCTCGGCCGGTGTGGGATCTACAGCCTGCGCCTGGGCAAGGCGGTCAGCGACACCTGGAATGCGGTCTATGAGGCGGGCAGCCTCGAGTGGACCTTTTCCGGGAGCGTGGAGTTCGGCGGGATCCGCGCCCCCGAACGGATCGTGCTCTTTGCCGCGGAGGCGGGCGCCCTGATCGAGGTCATCATCGGTGACGAATACGTCGCGGCCGTGCGCCGGACCGACGAAGCCGTGCAGGCGCTCCACGCCCACCTGCGCCATCCAGGCATTCCATTACACGGCTTCGTCTGCCGAGCCGACGCGCAGGAGGAACCGCGCGAGCTGCCCGCGCCGTCGGGCAATCGGATCACGGTTACTGGCATGCCCTGGCTGTCCGGCCTGCTGCGCGCGCGTCTGGGCGACAACGACAAGGTCTCATGCGTGCCCGACGGATTCCGGCCCGAGATGAAGGCCAGCGCCTGGCGCGAGACCAAGCAGCACGACCTTTACTACGGCACGATCGAGCGGTTTCCCCAGTGGTGGACCATTCGCGATCTGCGCCTCGACGACGGGCTGCATGAATCGATAGACATCGTCAGCATCGGTCCCGCGGGCGTCCTCGCCGTGGAGGTTTCCAATATGGAGCCCGGGGCGGGCGTCGGCCGGGTGTCACGGCACGCCCATCGCCTGCGCGACCGTCTGCCTCAGGTCGATGTGGTACCCGTGATAGTCACGGATGAGGTGACGCAGATGCGGTTCGGCCCGGAGGTCGACACCGCCGGATACCCCATCGCCTGGATCCACCCCGAGCAGTTCTACGAATTCGCCCGCCAGCTCAGCCGTCGCGGCCCGGGCCATCCCGAGATCGCCTTTCTCAACGCTCCCGCGCCGGGCTGGTGGCGGCGGACAGGATTCGGCCAGGACGGGGTAGAGGTGCTGTGGGGATGGCAAGAATCATGAGCGATCCGCTGACCCAGTTCGCAGCCGCGTCGCCAAACTTCGGCTTCCTCACCGGGCACGCGCTCGCGCTGGCGATCGACGGAGCTCAAGCCGAGGTGTATGTCTACTCGGATCCCGACGGGGCGCTCGGCAAGCTGCGCCGGTTCACCGAGACCATGGCCAAGCTGCTGATGCCTCGAGCCGGCATCACCAGCGATCCCCGTAACCAGTCCGAGCGGATCAAGCGGCTCGCCTCTGCCGGCACCATTCCAGGCCATATTCGGCAGCTGTTCGATGATGTGAGGCACGCGGGCAATCGCGCGGTTCACCAGGGCGCCTACGACCGGGCGGCCGCGCTGACCGCGCTGAAGGGCTGCTTCGACCTCGCGATGTGGTGGTACGAGACGGAAACCGGCACAGCCGCACAAGTCACGTTCATTCAGCCTTCGCCGGAGGACCCACGCCCGCTGCGCAAGCTGCTGGAGGATGTGGAGGCCCGGATGGCCGCGATGCAGGCCGCGCTGGACCCGAGCCTGGACCGGCCCCAGCCGCGGATCGTCATCGGCCCTGCCGTCGCGCCGGACGGCCGTTGGCAGGGCGGCACGGAGGTGGCTTGCGGGTCGCTGCGCTTCCTGGTGCACGACCCGGTCGAGCGCATTCCCGCGCCGGACGGCTCGTGGACCATGATGGTGGCAGTCGCCCGCCGCCTCGACGGCGATCACGCCGCGGTCCGGCTACGCGGGTTGGCCATCGCCGGCCCGGGTCCGAGCGCGGACGCCATGGCGCAAGCGTTGGGGCGACAGGCAGAGTTCGCCGCGCTCCCGAGGCGCAAAGCTCTGCCCGGATTGGTCTGCCACGACGACTCCGGCGAGGTGAGAGTCCTGGCGACCACGCTGCCGGCCGGCTCCACCTGGCACGAGGTCTTCGGCGACCAAAGTCAGCCGCTCGATCCGCTGATCGTCCCGCTCGCCCTGGGCGTCTTCGCGGATGTCGCCGAATCCTTGGCGTGCCTGCACGGCACCGGGCAGGCACACCGCGAGCTGTCCGCCGAGTCGGTGATCGTCTCCGAGGCGGGGCGAAGGGGAATGGTCCGCGATCTCGGCCTGGCCGGGTTTCCGCGATTGCCCGGGGAAGGCGGCGCATACCGTGCGCCAGAGCAGCTTTCGACGGCGCGTGGGCGGCCCGGCCCGGCCACCGACGTCTTTGAGCTCGCTTCGCTGCTTCACCACACCTGCGCGGCGTTCCCGCCGGCCGCGGGGCGGGCCGTGCCCCTGCGCACGGTCCTGCCCGCGTTCCCCGAAGCGCTCGAACGCGTGCTGCGTGCCGCGCTGGACGCGGACCCGTCGCGCCGCCCCGCCATGGCACAGCTGGCGAGCGCGGCACGAGCCGGCAGGCGTCAATTCCTTGCGGAGGTGATCGCATGAGCACACGAGCGATCCACCTGCCCACTCCCATCGCGGTCATCTATTCCACCCGCTTCATGGCCGACCTCGACAACGGGCTCACGCCCTTCCTGCGGGAGGTGAATCAGCTTGCCGCGCAAGGGGTTCTCCCGGCGACGCTGGAGCGGACGGACAAGGGCGGATGGCGGATGGCGCTGCACACCGCCCGCTATGTCGCCTGGCTGTATCCCACCAAGAGCGAGGACGCCTTCAATCTCGGGCATGCCGCACGGCGCGGCTTCCGTGACGAGGAGCGGCTCGTCAAGGGCGTCCTGCTGGTGCGTGCCCCGGGCGGATTCCAGCCCTTCCCCGACCTGACCACCTTCAATCAGATCAGCAGGAGGACCGGCGTTCCCCGGACCATTCACCGTGATCTGCTTTGGTACGAGTGGCACAACCTGACGGCGGCGACCCAGGCCACCGCCGCGACTTCACCGCACGGCGCCTACCTGGATCTGCTGGACATGGTGGTGGAGGCGAGCCGCCAGATCGAGGTTGCCCGGCAGAAATCGGTTGCGCCCCAACACTATGTGTCGCGTGCCAATGCCAAGGAGGAGCGCTACTCGGCCCGCGGCGTCTACCGATTCCGTCTGGCCCGGCCGAGTGAGCTCGCCCAGAACACCGTGGTCTGCCTCGGCGAGGCGCGCGACATGCGCGGCCGGGTGATCCGGGTCGATGGGCCGCACGTGACCGTCCGCTTCGAGCCCGGCGCCGACTTCAACCGCATCGGCGCCCAGGGCACGCTCGAGGTGCTGCCCAGCGATCGGGTATATCGCGCGCAGCGCGACGCCATCGCCCAGCTGCGCCGGGGCGAGGCCCGCAACCCGCGGTTGGCGGACAACCTCATCGCGGCGCGCTTTTCCGCCTACCGACCCGATACGGCCGCCCGGCCGGTCAGGCCGCTCGACCCCGATCAGCTCGAGGCGTTTCAGCGCGCCCTGACCGTGCCCGATGTGCTGGGTGTGCTCGGACCGCCGGGCACGGGTAAGACCACCACCATCGTCGAGGTGATCCAGGCTTGCGCGGCCCGTGGGCAACGGGTCCTCATCACTTCGCACACCCATCGCGCGGTCGATAACGTCCTCGAAGGCCTGCCGCCCGAGCTGAACGTGGTGCGCATCGGCAACGAGGACAACATGAGCAGCAGGGTGAAGGCGCTGTCGTCGGAGAGCCGCGTGGAGGCGGCCCGTCGGGAGATCCTGTCTGATACCACGATGCTCGAAGCGCTGGAGGAGGTGCGGCGGGCGCGTCCCGTGGTCGACCGGCACCTGGCGCATCTGCACTCCGAGCTGGCATCGGCCCAATCCGCCGAGGCGGAGCTGGCCGGTGTCGCATCCGCGCTCGAAGCGGCGGTGAAGCGCGCCGGAGGCGAGTTGCGTGCGCAACTCGACCGGGCTCAGCGGACGCTGGTGCGGCAGCGCTCCAGCCTTGCCACGACAGAGGCCGCGTTGGCCCGGGCGACCAAAAGCGCCGCGAGGTTTGGTGCGCTGGCCGAAGCCGGCTCACCCTTGGCCTTCGCCTATCGCTGGCTGGCCGGGCGCCGCGGCCGCCGCGCCGAGCGACTCGAGCTGGGGATTCCCTCCGCCGTGGCGGCCGCGGAGCAGGCGGCCGCGCACCACGCCCGGCTCCTGCGCGAGGCCGAAACCGCGGCGGCTGGTGACCCGCTCGTGCTGCGGCTGCAAGCGGAACGGGACAAGGCGCGGCAGACCCTGTCGGCGGCTCTGAGCGAGCTGGCCCGCAGCGGCGGGATCATCCAGCAGATGCTGCGGCCCGCTGGTGCCGCGCCGGCCTCGCCTCCGGCGACCGCCACGGGCTGGGCGGCCTTCCACAGCGCTTGCGCCGCAACGCTTCCGAAGCTCGAGCGACGGGCCGGCCTGCTGCGCGAGTGGCACGAAAGGATCAGCGATCTGGGCGTCGAGCTGGAGCGCGAGATCGCCCGCTACGCCGATGTGGTCGGCGCCACCTGCATCGGCACCGACACGTCGGCGCTCATCAGCGACCTGGAGTTCGATCTCACAATCGTCGACGAGGCGGGCCAGATCTCGACCCCCAACCTCCTCGTCCCCTTGGTCCGCTCGCGCCGCGCCATGCTCGTCGGCGACCACAAACAGCTGCCACCCTTCCTGGACGCGGAGATCAGACAGTGGGGGCAGAGCGTCGCTTTGCCCGACGGTGAAGCGCAAGAGGTGACCAAGCTGCTTGCCAGAAGCGGTTTCGAGCTGCTCTTCCCGAAGGCCCCGCCGGCCAACGCGGTCTGGCTCAAAACCCAGCGGCGCATGCCAAGCCAGATCGCGGGGTTCGTCTCCAGCACCTTCTACTTCGGACGGCTGCGGACGCAACACTCGGGAGGCGAACCGGATCCGGTCTTCCGCTCGCCGTTCGCGATGGTGAACACCGCCGATCGCCCGCCATCCGAGCGCCGCGAGACCGCGATGCGCGGGCGTGGCGAGGCCATCCGGTTCGGCTACCGCAACGAGCTGGAGGCGCGGCTCATCGCGAAACTGGTCGCCAAGAGCCATCGGCACTATCGCGATTGGGCGGTCATCGTGCCCTTCAACGCGCAGAAGGAGCTCGTCATCGAGCGACTCCAGGGGTTGCTGGGCGCCTCGGCGCGGGTCGCCGACAACGTCGGAAGCGTCGACTCCTTCCAGGGCGGTGAGCGCGACCTGATCGTGTTCGGCTTCACCCGCAGCAATTCCGGTGGGGACATTGGCTTCCTCAAGGAGTTGCGCCGGTTCAACGTGGCCATCACACGCGCCCGTCGTCAGCTCGTGCTCGTGGGCGATCTCGACACCTTGCGGCGTGCCACAGACGAGGAGTTTCGCGACATCATGAAGGCCATGCACGGCCATCTGAACGACGCCGGCGACCTGCGGTCGTCGCTCGAGGTCGAGTCGGCGCTGAGCCGCGCGGCGGGGGAGCCATCGTGAAACGGCTGATCTACCCGGCATCGCGGGCCGTGGAGCACGCGGTGAACCTGCCCGGTGTCGTCCCGCTGCGCTTCTTCCCCGTCCTCTGGCCCCTGTGGCAGGTGGAAACGAGCGCGGACGTGTATGACCAGCAACAGTTCGAGGTCATCGATCACTTCATCGTGCGCGCCGTCGAGGAGGGCGGCATCCACGATCGTGACGAGCTGGTCGCCTTCCTCCGCCTGCCCGGCGGCCTTGTCGATCGCTGCCTGGCCTTTCTGCGCCTCATCGGCCACGTCACCGGGCCCGGCACCGGCATCGCGCTGACCGAGCTCGGCCGCACCTCGGTCGCGGACGGAATCCGTTACGTGGCAAAGAACAGCCGCCAGACCATACTGATCGAGCGGCAGACCGGATGGCCGCTGCCGCGCGCCTACTATGACGCCAACGTGCAGGTGCTCGACACCCCGGAGATCGACGAGGGTCGGCTTTCCGACCGCACCAGGTTTCTGCCCGTTTTCACGCTCGCCGAGCTCTCGCCCCAGTTGCTCGCGTGGCTGGAGGAGATCCCGGATCGAGCCCGCTACAACCTGCCGAGCCAGCTGCGCAACCTGCGGCAGACGGCCGCGCCACGCGACGGGTATCTGCCGAGCTATCTCATCGAGACGGTCGACGGGCGGGTGCTGGCCTACAGCAACGTCGGCGAGCAGCGCGATGACTTCCTGGAGCGGGTGTGCGCCAAGACCTCGGTCAACCATCTGATTCAGGCGCGAGGTCTGCGTGACCCGGAGGAGGTCTGGCGCGCTTGGCTGGCCAAATCGAGCGACTACGGCTCGGGGCGGCTACGCCAAGGGCCGAACGGGCAGTGGCAGGTGGTGCTCGCCGCGGGCGCCTTCGGCGAGCCGCCCAAACCCTCGGTGCGGCGCATCGGCACCTATCAGTTCCATGCCAACTATTTCCTTCAGATCTGGTGCGATGACCGGGCCACCCGCGAGGCCGCCCTGTGGCAGCGCTGCCTGGGTATCGCCACCCTGCCCGAGGTCACCTCCGAGGCGGAATTGCTGCGGCGGATGCGGGGTCTGGCAGGCAGTTTGCAGGTCCCAGAAACAACCATGGCGCAATTACGCAGACACGCCGAAGGAGTGGGAGACATGCGCCTGGACCGCTTGACCGCATAGATCAGCTCGGGGCGGCGGGGCGCATCGGCCAGGCCGTCGCGGACACCGGCGGTCCTGCTGGCACGGGTGGCGGCGGAGCGGTCACCGTGGGGAACAGCTCCGGCCAGAGCTTGGCCTGGGCGGCACGGGCCTGTGTGAGGCGGGCCGCGGCGCGGCGGTGGCGCTCGCCGACAACGGCCGCGAGATAGGCCCAGCCCGGCGTGTTGGGCGGGGGCGGCGGCGTCGTGCGGGCAAGCATCTCCTTGGCCAGCGCCTCACCGAGGCGGCCGCGATGCGGCTCGCGCAGCGACCGGCTGCGGGCCAGGAAGTGGCGCGCCGCCAAGGCCAGCTGGTCATCGACGTCGGTGAGGTCAAGCGTCACGGCCCATGGGATCAGGCCGGGCGGCGTGGTCGGGATCCAGCCCCAGCCCTCGGGCGTGCGCTCGTGGATGACGATGGTGCCGGCCGCCATGTCGGCCAGGCGCTGCGCGCGGGCCGAGCCGACGAGCAGGGACAGCGACACCAGCCAGCTGATGCCGAGGAGGACGCCCGGCCACTCCAGCGCCGCCCCCACCAAGGCTCGAATGAGGGACTGGCGGAAGTTGATCGGGCCGCCGTCGGCGCGCACCACCCGCAAACCCATCGCGAGCTTGCCCACCGAACGGCCGCGCAGCAGCGCATGGCAGAGCGCCGGATAACCGATCAAAATGAAGGCCACCAGGATGATCTGGGCGGCGCCGAGCAGGGCCTCGTCGGCGAGGGGATAGGCGGCCACCGCGATGGTGACCACTGTGGACAGGCCCATGAACAGGGCGATCTGCACCAGGATGTCGACCAGCAGGGCCAGCGCGCGCGAGCCCGCCCGGGCAAGCCGGATGTCAAGGTGCACGGCCTCGCCGCTGACGATGCCCATCTCGGATGAGCCGCCTGCCGGGGTCACCTCCGATGAGCGCACGGGCACTACTGTAGCGGGCGTGGACTTGGATGCGTATGTCGCCGAGCATCGCGGTGAATGGCGCCGGCTGGGCCAGCTGAGTAACAAATACAAGCTCAGCGCGGTCGAGGCCGACGAGCTGGTGCTGCTGTACCAGCGGGTCGCCACGCAACTGTCGGTGGTGCGCAGCCGCACGCCCGACCCGGCGCTGGTCGCCGAGCTGTCCCGCCTGGTGCTTGCGGGGCGGGCCGCGCTGACCGGGCCGACCCGGTTCAACTGGCGCCGCGTCCCGCGCTTCTTCATGCACGACATGCCTTTGGTGTTCTACGCCGCCCGATGGTGGTGGATCGCGTGCGGGTTGTCGTTCATCGTGGTCGCCGGTCTCTTCATGCGTTGGGTGAGCACCGATCTTGACGTGGCGCGCAGGTTCGGCATCACCGACGGCGCGATCGAGGAGCTGGTGGGCGGCGCGTTCGAGGGCTACTACAGCGAATTTCTCCCGCAAAATTTCGGCGCGCTGGTGTGGGTCAACAACTCGTTCATCGCGGCCATCTGCCTGGCCAGCGGGGTGCTCGTGCTGCCGCCGCTGCTGGTGCTGTGGGAAAACGCCGTCGGGGTCGGCATGGTCGGCGGGATCATGGTCGCCCACGGGAAGGCGGACACGTTCTTCGGGCTGATCGCGCCGCACGGCATGCTCGAGCTCACCGCCATCTTCGTGTCGGCGGGCGTCGGCATGCGCATGGGGTGGGCGTGGATCGAGCCAGGCCCGATCCTGACCCGCGCGCAATCCCTTGCGGCGGCGGCGAAGCAGGCCCTCATGGGCGCGCTGGGCCTGGTGGTGGTGCTGGCCGTTTCGGCGGTCATCGAGGCGTTCGTGACACCGGCGCCATTGCCGATCCTGATCCGCGACTTTATCGGCTTCGTCATCTGGTGCGGTTTTATCGCCTACGTCTGGATCCTGGGGTCACAGGCGACCCGCCGCCTTGAGGGCAAGGTAGGCGTCGGTGACCTGGCTGGCGAAGACATCCGCGGCGCAGTCGAGGACGTCCACGCCGCTGCGGGACAGCGCTGACGAGATTTTGCGCCGCTCGGCCAGCGCACGGACCCCGGCCGCGATCGAATATGCCGAGTCGGCCCCGGTCAACGGCGTCGTGGCCAGCGCGGTCAACGCCGGATCGTGCACCGCGGCCACCAAAACCTGATGGCGCGCCACGAGTTTGGGCAGGATCGGGAGCAGGCCCTCGCCGAGCGCGCCCGGCTCGAGCGCGGTGAACACGACGACCAGGCTGCGCTTGCGCTCCCGCCGCAGCACCTCGCTGATGATCCGTTCGAAGTCGGTCTCGACCAGGTCCGGGTGCAGCGGGGCGAGCGCGTTGACCAAGCGGGGCAACAGGTTTCGCCCGCCGACGCCGCTCACCACGGCCCGGATCTGGTGGTCGGCGGCCAGCAGGTCGACCTTGTCGCCGGCCTCCTGTGCCACGGCCGCGAGCAGCAGGGCCGCGTCTATGGCCGCGTCGAGCCTGGGTTCGTCGCCCACCCGCACGGCGCTCGTGCGCCCGGTGTCGAGCACGCACACCACCCGTCGCGACCGTTCGGGCCGCCAGGTGCGCAGCATCACGTCGTTGCGCCGGGCCGTGGCGCGCCAATCGATCGAGCGCACGTCGTCACCCGGGACATATTCGCGCAGGGTGTCGAACTCGGTGCCCTGGCCGCGCCCGCGGATCGCCGTCTCGCCCTCCACCTGGCGCAGCTTGGCCAGCTTTTCGGGCAGGTGCTTGCGCGACTCGAACCGCGGCAGCACGCGCAGTGTCCACTCCGGATGGTGGTCGGCCTGGCGGAAGGCCAACCCCATGGGGCCGAAGCTGCGCACGGTCACGCGCACCGCCGGCCGGTCGCCGCGCCGGGTCGGGGTGAGCGTGGTGCGCAGCGCGACCCGCTCGCCGCGCGCGAGGATCACCCTGTGCGAGAACGGGCTTGCCCCGGCCGATGGCACCCACGTGTCGCGCACCAGCAGCCGTCCGGGCGAGGTGTCTCTATTGTGGACGATCAGCTCGACGGTGGCGGTCTCGCCCAACCGGACGTTTCTGGCGCCGATCCGCTGCAGCTTCAACAGGCGCGGGTTGACGGCCAGCTGCCGGTCGACGGACAGCACGACGGTGACCGATGCCAGGATGGTCGTGACGACCGCCCACGGGTCGACGCCGGCCAGCAGCGTCGTGGCGAAGCCGACGGCCGTGCCGGCGGCCAGCAGGAAGGCGGTCCGCAGTGTGACCATCAGCGGGGCGTGGGCACGGAGGCCAGGACGCTGTCGAGCACCGCGTCCTGCGTGAACCCCTCGAGCTCGGCCTCTGGGCGCAGTCGCAGCCGATGGCGCAACGCGGGGCGCGCCATCACCTTGACGTCATCGGGCGTCACATAGTCGCGCCCGGACAACCACGCCCACGCCTTCGTGCTGTGCAGCAGCGACGTGGCGCCGCGCGGCGACGCTCCCAACTCGACGGACGGCATGGCGCGCGTGGCGCGGCAGATGTCGACCACATAGGCCAGCACCTCGTCGGCGACGATGACCCGCCCGGCCGCATCGCGCGCCGCGGCCAGATCGGCCGCCGTGGCGACGGCCTTGATGCCCGTGGCGGCCAGGTCGCGCGGGTCGAAACCGTTGTGGTGCGCCCGGACCACGCCCAGCTCCTCATCGCGGGTGGGAAGAGGCACGGTCAGCTTGAGCAGGAACCGGTCGAGCTGCGCCTCGGGCAGCGGGTAGGTGCCCTCGTGCTCGATCGGGTTTTGCGTCGCCGCCACGACAAACGGGTCGGGCAGCGGGCGGGTCACGCCGTCGGTCGAGACCTGGCGCTCCTCCATCACCTCGAGCAGCGCCGACTGCGTCTTGGGCGATGTGCGGTTGATCTCGTCGGCGAGCAGCAGGTTGGTGAAGACCGGGCCGTGCCGGAAGATGAACTCCACGCTGCGCGGGTCGTAAATCACCGATCCCGTGACGTCGCCGGGCATGAGGTCGGGCGTGAACTGGATGCGCTTCATCTCCAGGTCGAGCCCTGCCGCCAGCGCCCGCACGAGCAGCGTCTTGGCCACGCCGGGCGGGCCCTCCAGCAGCACGTGCCCGCGGCACAGCAGCGCGATGACCAGCCCGGCCACGACGCCCTCCTGGCCGACGACGGCCTTGGCCACCTCGGCGCGCAACCGCCCAAGCGCCTCGCGGGGTTGGGTTTCACTCATCGAGACATCTCCCTTAATAGCTGTTCGATCGCGCGCACCATGGTCTCGTCGTCCTCCGGTGACGGTCCAAATAGGAGTTCCTCAAGCTCTGGACGGGCCGAAAGGAGCGACTCCCGGTCGTTGGGGATCTTCAACGCGGCCGCGAGCCGTCGCCGCGCCTCGATGCGCAGCGTCTCGACCGCCGCGCCGCGCGCTCTCGCCTTGCGGTAGAGCCGGCTGCGCCCGATCGCCGTCTCCGCCCCCGGCACGTCGATCGGCAGCGGCTCCGGCACCGGCACGCCCAGCCGCCTGCCGCGGGCCAGTGCGATGGTGATCCCGATGATCAGAAGCATGACCGCCAGCGGTATCAGCCAAGCCGGCCATGGGCTGGGCGGAGACGGCCCGTCGCTCTGGCCAAACCCCAGCTCGGCGGCTTCGCTCGGCGGCGGGCCCGGGCTCGCGTCGGGCCGCGTCCGCTCGCGCCCCGGCCCCAATGACGGCAGCACCTGGCCCGAGCCCGCCTCCTCGCTGTAGGTCTTGGGCTTGGGCTCCATCGCGTGCAGGTCGAGCCACACCACCGTCTTTTTCGCGCTCAGCAGGTCCACCGCGAGCGTCTTGTTGTCGTGTTCGGACAGACGGTCGGCGCGGAACGGGTCGGCGCTGCCCGCCACCACGAACTCGACGCCGTTGAAGTCCTTGGCCACGAGCCCGTTGTCGTAGCACACCCGCGCGTCCACGCCGCCGTATCGGGTGCGGGTCACGGCCGCCGGGCCGGCTCCGGTGAGCGTGCAGTCCTCGCCGGGGCTCGTGACGGCCGTCGCCCAACGGGTCGGGCCGGCGCCGATCGTCGGCACGGCGTCGATGAGCTGGCGCACACCCGGCTCCACGAGCACCACCCGGGTCGTGGCCGGGCTCTGCCGCAGCAGCCACAGATAGTCGGGATGCACGAACTCGGGCGCGGGAATGAACAGCGTCGCGTTGCCCTTCAGCTTCCACGTGGCCATCAGCGCGTCGGACGAGCGGGTCTCCCGCAGGACGGCGATCCCTTTGGCGCGCAACAGGTCGGCGAGCGAGCCGCCGGACACGGGCTCGGCCTTGTCGGGGGCGAGGAAGGCGGCCTCGGACCGGTCGGGCTCCAGCACGGCGTGCACGATCATGGTGCCCGCGATGACCGCGAACACGAGCGCGAACGGGATCGCGAAGCGATGCCATCTCCTCTTGGCGCTGCGCTTGGGGCGCTTCATCGGCGGCTCAATTCCGCGGACAGTTGGCCCGCAAGCGACTTCATCTCGGTGTCATCCTCGATGCGGGCAGGGCTTTTGCGGTACCAGATAAGAGAAAAGATCCCACTGGCGGCGGTGAGGGGCGGCTGCACGCCGGGATGCGCGGCGCTGGCAGCATTGGCGAGCTCGGTGACCGTCCAACCCGGACGGTTGACGATGACGCCGCGCTCGACCATCTCGCGGACCATGGCGCGCAAGCGCTCGCGCACCGCCTCGGCGTAGCGTCCCTCGGTGGCGAACCGCTCGGCCAGCGCGATGAACACCACAGGCTCGACCTCGGGCAGCTCCTCGTCGCTGCCGGCCACCTCGTCGAGCTCCTCGTCGGTGATGACGCGCACGTTGGAGTCGGCCATCTTCGCCTTTTTGACGCGGCGACGGAACCTGAAGCCCCGCAACGCATGCCACCAGGACGGCCAGAAATACCAGAGTGTGCCGACGATCCCGGCGGCGAACACCAACAGCAGCGCGATCAGCTGGAGGGGCAGGACGTCGCCCCAGGCCGCCACGATGTCGGTCCAAATTCTGATCAGATCGTTCATCGCGCGGCCACCGTTTCGGGAGTCAGCGGCGCGTGCTGCTCGGCGCGGGTGAGCCAGATGTCCAGGCCCTCGCCGCGGAAGCGCGCCTCGATGAGGGCGGCCGCGTCGAGCGAGGCGAGGAACGTGTATGCGCCGACATTGGCGATGACGAATCCGACGGTCAGGATCCAGAAGCCGGTGACGGTGTCCGCGTCCAGGAATCCCAGCAGCGACGTGAGCCCTATGAAGAAACCGAAGCGCAGCAACAGCCACGAGAAATAGCCGAGCAGGCGCACGAAGGTGACGCGCATGCCGACACGGAAGGCGGCCGCCGTGGCCCGCCCCAGCCCACCCCGGGGATCGATGCCTATCACCGCACCGGACGTGCCGAACAGCGCGTAGCCCACCAGCCAAAGTGGACCGAAGAACGCGCCGACGGCCGTGGTCACGCCCGCGACCGGAGCCGCGACGGACACGCGGGCCGACTCCCGCCACCCCGGGCGGCGCCAGACGCCGGTCAGCGACGCGACCGCGGCCCGCCCCGTCCACACGCCCAGGACTGTGATGATCAATGCTTCGAGCCCGGCCCCCGCGGCCATCGCCGTCCACAGCCCACCGAAAGTCTCCCAGAGATCGTTTTGGAAGCCGCCGATCAGGTCGACACCCAGCGCTCGGCGCAGCAAATAGAGCACGCCCTGCTCCGCTATTGCCAGGCCGATCGCGACAAAGAACAGCGAACGCGGTGCGCCCCGGACCAGTTGGACAGCGGCATCCAGCAGCTCACCTACTGTCAGGGGCCGCCGGGGCAGGGCTGGTTGCCGGTTCAACGTCGATCTCCAGGGGTGGTTGGCCGGTTAATCATTACAGCTTGCTCCTGCGAAGCAAGTCGCGTGGACCGCCCCTTGGCGGCGACACCAACCAAGCCCGATCTTGACCACTTTGCGCGCTGGTGAGGTATTGCTTGGCGGATCTGCGGTGTTGGCAGTCCGCCGCAATTCCTCACCTGCGTTTTCAAGATCGTCAGGATGGCGCCGCCGGGCGATCCAACGGTCGGCAAACAAGATATCCGTGAAGCCGGTTCATGTGGGGGAAGCGTCCCCATTGTCAGCGGCTGCGCATACCAAGCAGCCGCTGACTCAGCGGGCGCACAGACCTGTGGCCCGCGAATGTGAGAGCCGTGCGATATTGGACGGCATGAGAGCCCGGGTACTGGTGGTTGATGACGATCCCGCGCTCGCCGAGATGCTGGGCATCGTGCTGCGCAGCGAGGGATTCGCGCCCTCGTTCGTGGCCGACGGCGAGCGTGCGCTGGCGGCGTTTCGCGAGACGAGGCCGGATATTGTCCTGCTCGACCTCATGCTCCCCGGCATGAGCGGGCTCGACGTGTGCCGGGCCATCCGCGCGGAGTCGGGCGTGCCGATCGTCATGCTTACCGCCAAGAGCGACACCGTCGACGTGGTGCTGGGGCTCGAGTCAGGCGCAGATGATTACGTGGTGAAACCCTTTAAACCCAAAGAGCTTGTTGCTCGTGTACGGGCGAGACTGCGCCGAGGCGAGGATGTCACGCCGGAGGTGCTCAACATCGGGCCACCGGACAATCAGATCAGCATCGACGTGCCGGCGCACACCGTCACCCGCAACGGTGACGAGGTCAAGCTGACGCCGCTCGAGTTCGACCTGCTGGTCGCGCTGGCCCGCAAACCGCGGCAGGTGTTCACCCGCGAGGTGCTGCTCGAGCAGGTGTGGGGATATCGGCACAGCGCCGACACGAGACTGGTCAACGTCCACGTACAGCGGTTACGCGCCAAAATCGAGCCCGACCCGGAGCGGCCGGAGATCATCTTGACGGTGCGCGGGGTCGGATACAAGGCGGGGACGAGCTAGTCTGGGCGCACTGTGTCCAGCCCCTCACTTTCGCGCCTGGTTAACAATGCGCGCCGCCTAGCACACCCCCTGGTGGTGCGCTTGACGCCGTTTGCCCTGCGAGTGCGGCGCACCTGGCGGCGGTCGCTGCAGCTGCGCATGGTCACGATCACCGTGGTGTGCTCGGGATTGCTCGTGACCGGCTTCGGCTTCGTGGTCGCCGAGCGCAACAACGACGCCCTGCTCAGCGCGGCCAGACAGGACGCCAAGGACAAGCTCGACAGCGGCGCGAGATACGTCGCCGACCAGCTGGCCGGCAACTGGCCCAACGGCGACGACCCCAACACGCCACAGCAGGTGCAGAGGATCCTCGGCAACCTCGCCGACACGCCGGAGCAGGGCGGCAAGGTCACGGTCGCGGTGTTCTTCTCGACCGCGCCGACGGCCATGCGGGCGACCTTCTGGCCAAATGATCCGAAGATCGTCGAGGCGATCAGCCCCGACCTGCGGCGCTCGGTCGCGGACGGGTTCTTGGCCAACCAGGTCGTGGCCGTGTCCGGTGGCACCTATCTGGTCTACGGTGCGCCGGTGTTCATCCCGCGATGGACCAACTACAAGCAGATCGAGCTGTTCTACGTCATCCCGCTCAGCGAGCCGGTCGCGGTGGCCGAAGACTTCCGGGCCACGGTCAGCCTCGTCGGCCTGCTCCTGGTGCTGCTGCTGACCATCCTCGTGGTGTCCGTGACCCGCCTGGTCGCCCGGCCGGTGCGCCTCGCGGCCCAGACGGCGCAACGGCTTTCGGCCGGCCTGCTCGACCAGCGGATGGTGGTCAAGGGCGAGGACGAGCTGGCCCTGCTGGCCGACGCGTTCAACCAGATGGCCGCCAACCTCCAGCGGCAGATCGTGCGCCTGGAGGAGATGTCGCGCCTGCAGCGCCGGTTCACCTCCGACGTGTCGCACGAGCTGCGCACTCCACTCACGACGGTCCGCATGGCGGCCGACCTGCTGCACTCGGAGCGGGAAAACTTCGACCCGGCCGTGGCGCGCAGCGCCGAGCTGCTGCAGAAGGAGCTCGACCGGTTTGAGGAGCTGCTCACCGACCTGCTGGAGATCAGCCGGTTTGACGCCGGGTTCGCCATGCTCGAGGCGGAGCCGACCGACATGGTCGCGTTGGTGAAGCGGGCCACTGACCGGCTCGAGCGGGTGGCCGGGCGGGCCGGTGTGGAGATCGACCTGGTCACGTCGGCGCCACCGGTGATTGCGGAAATCGACGCGCGGCGCGTAGAACGGGTACTGCGTAATCTCATCGACAATGCCATCGATCACGCCGAGGGCAAACCGGTCACGGTGACTCTCGGCTGCGACGAGCACGCCGTCGCCGTGACCGTCCGCGACCATGGCATGGGCCTCAAGGCGGGCGAGGAAAAGCTGGTGTTCAACCGGTTCTGGCGGGCCGACCCATCGCGGGCGCGGCAGACCGGCGGCACCGGGCTCGGGCTGTCGATCAGCCTCGAGGACATCCGGCTGCACGGCGGCTGGCTCGAGGCATGGGGCCGGCCGGGCAAGGGAGCGGTGTTCCGGATGACCCTGCCGGCGCGGGCCAACGGGCGGCTGAGGACCTCGCCGCTGCCGCTGCAGCCCGACACCAGCCAGATCCCGGCCCAACCCGCCGCCGCTTCGGAGGTGGGCGTGTGAAGCGTTTGCTGGTGGTCGTCGCGAGCATCGGCCTGCTCGCCGGCTGCGGGATCAACCCCGGCCCCGTGCGCACCGAGGGCAAGCCCGGCGGCCCGGGCCAGCTCGCCAACGAGTCGGAGCTGACCGGGGACCTCAGACGGCCCGAAGGCGCCGACAGCGCCAAGGACCTCGTGCAGCGGTTCCTCAAGGCCGCCGCCGATGACCGGGCCGACCAGACGCAGATCACGGGAAGTTACGTCAAACCCGGCGAATACTGGCGCCCATCGCCGGAGATCCGGCTGGTGCGCCCGCTGAGCGAGCCCACGACGTCGTCGCTGCCCGACTCGAGGACCAGCGTGCAGTGGCGGGTGCTGCACGTGGGCACGCTGTCGCCCAAGGGCCAGATCCTGCCGGTCGTGGCATCCCCGGAGGACCTGAAGTTCACCGTGGAGGACGTGCCGGGCAAGGGCGTCTACCTGGTGGCGCCGCCACAATTCATCTACTTCAACGAAACCGCGCTCGGGGAGTTCTACCAGCGCCGCCTCATCTACTTCTGGAACGCGCAGGGTGACACCCTCGTGCCCGATCTGCGCTATGTCTCCCGTTACCGGACCGAGGCCAGCCGCGCGGACCAACTGGTGAGGTGGCTCTACGACGGACCGTCGGAGTGGCTCGACCCGGCCGTGCTGCCCCCGCCCACCGAGACGCAGCCGGGAGGGGGCAGGGGCGTCACCCGCGATGCCAACAGCGGTGCGCTGGTCGTCGACCTTCAGACCTCGGTGGGCCCGCAGGAGATGGACAGGCTGACCAAACAGCTGGTCAAGACGCTGCTTGACTCGCCCCGGTTGGTGCTCGACCTTCGGGTGAGAAACCAGTCGCTGGGCACCTATTCCTACCAGCCGGATCCGCCGCCGGGCCCGTCCCACGGCTTTGGCATCGTCGAGGGCACCGCCCGGCGCATCGAAGGAGACCTGTCCGAGCCGGTGAGCCTGCCCGTGGAGCTCAACAAAAACCTTGCCGCGGTGGCGTTTTCGCGCGATGAGACCGCCGCGATGCTGGTCCACCAGGACGGCGACTTCGTCAAGCTCTCGATCTGGAGCCTGGGGCGCGATCCGGTCCAGGTGAACCTTTCCCCGCGCCCGCGACGGGTGAGCCAGCCGATCTGGCTCGCCGACAAGCGGAGCCTGCTGGTGCTGGTAGACGGGACCCTCTATCAGGTGGGCGTCGAGGGGACCGTGATGCCGGTCGGCAACGGCCAAAACCTGGCCGCGGTGTCGCTGAACGCCGACAAGACCCGGCTCGCGCTGGTCCAGGGCGGCGAGCTGAAGATGGCCGCGCTTCGGAAGGTCAACAACGTCCTGACGGTCGGGCAGCCGCAGCTCGTGCCGACGCAGTTCGTCAAGGGCGTCCAAAATGTGACCTTCCTCGGCGACCAGCAACTCGTGGTGGCGGGCGCCAACAACACCGAGGTGACGCTGGTTTCGATGAACGTCGATGGTGGTGCGGAGTACTCCTACGGCGGCACCACGTTCCCGTTGAGCGCCACGGTCGGCCACCTCGTTGCCAAACAGCCCGCCGGGCCCGCCTACTTCCAGGTCGACGGCCGGTCGGCCGCCGTGTTGCAGCGCGGGACCGAGTGGGTGCAGCTGCAGGTGCCGGCGATCTCGGCCTCGCCCAGCCCATCGCCAGGCTCGCAGAGCAGCGTGGTTTTGCGGCCGAGTTTCGCGGGGTGAGCGAGTCGTGCTGGGCGCGCTGGTCGACCTCGTCATGCCCGCGGAGTGCGCGGGGTGCGGCGCCGACGGCCAACGGCTGTCCTATGAGGTCTGCGCGCGGTGCGTCGCGGCGCTGGAGGGGATGCGGGCCGGGCCCACGCGACCGGTGCCGCCGCCCGACGGGCTGCCGCCCTGCTTCGCGCTGGGGGAATATGGCGGCGAGCTGCGCGAGCTGGTCATCGGATACAAGGACCGGGGCCGGCACCGGCTCGCCCGGCCGCTGGGGGCGCTGCTCGCGGAGGTGATCGCGGTCGGGTTGCCGGGCGACGGGCCGGTGCTCGTGCTCTATGTGCCCGACACGGGCGCGGCGGCGCGGCAGCGATATGGGGACCATATGCGCCGGCTCGCCCACGGTGCGGCCGCTCGGCTGCGCGGTGCGGGCCGTCCGGCCGTCGCGCGTTCGATCCTGCGGGCCCGCCCGCGAGCGGATTCGGCGGGTCTGGATGCGTTGCAGCGGGCCGAGGCGGCGCAGGCCGCCTTCGCCCTTCGCCGGATCGGTGCGGTCAGGGCGGCGCGGGCCGCCGCGCGGGCATCCGTCGTCCTGGTTGATGATGTGATCACGACCGGTTTCACTTTGGCGGCCGCTACGGATGTGTTGGCGCGGCAAGGGATTCAGGTTGATATATGTGCCCTGCTGGCGGCGACGCGGCGTAGAATGCCCGCTTGATCACGTCAAGCCCCGATCGGGCGAATCCCATGAAAACAGTCTTGAGACAAGGGGTGACGAGATGGCGAAGAACAGCTAGCGTCTGAAGTCAACCACCAGTTGGAAGGGGGTATCGACGACCAAGCCCCCGGGTGTGTGACCTTGGTGGGCTCACCGACTCTTTACAGATCTGTGTGGGAGGTCAGGCGTGGACATCGTCGTCAAGGGTCTTAACGTCGAAGTTCCGGATCACTACCGGGTGCACGTGGCAGAGAAGCTGCAAAAGGTCGAACGTTACGACCAGAAACTCATTCGAATTGACGTCGAACTATTCCATGAGCGCAATCCGCGCCAAAACGATCACTGTCAGCGCATCGAGATCACGTGCTTCAGCCGGGGACCGGTGGTGCGCGCGGCCGCGACGGCAGGAGACTTCTACACCGCCCTTGACCTGGCGATCAGCAAGCTCGACGGCCAGCTGCGCAAGGTGGCCGACCGGCGCCGGGTCCACCGCGGCCGGCACGCGCCCATCTCGGTGGCCGAGGCCACGGCACGACTCGCGTTCTTCGAGCGCCAGTCCGCCGGCAACGAGCCCGAGCCGGCCAGACAGAAGGCCAACGGCACCAACGGCAGGATCGACCTGTTCGCCGAGCCGGAAGAGGACCAACCCTGGCACATCGTGCGGGAGAAGGAATTCTCCGGCGAGCCGATGACCGTCGACGACGCCCTCTACCAGATGGAGCTCGTCGGCCACGACTTCTATCTGTTCCACGACAAGGACTCCGGGCGGCCCTGCGTGGTCTACCGGCGGCGGGCCTACGATTACGGCCTGCTCACCTTGGCGTGGTAAACAGGCCGAATCGCTTTCACATCACGGGTTTGAATAGCCCAACGTGTAGCTGCCCGCACCGCTGTACGCGTACACGCGGTAGCGGTAATACCCGGCCGTGCCCGAATAGCTGACCGCTTCGGTGTTGCCCGACGACGTGGACGAGGCCACAGCGGCCCACGCACTCCCGTTCCACTTCTGCAGGTAGAGGTCGAAGTCGGTGCCGGTCGGCCCGCACAGGTTGGCCCGGTGCGTGCCCGACACGGACGAATAGTAGTAGCTGTTGTTCGGCTGGTATTGGTTGCCGCCACTGGCAAGCGTGCCGCCGACCGAAAACTCGTGCCCGCCGCAGCCGCCCGGCGTCGGGGACGTGGTCGGCGGGTTCGTCGGCCCGCCGCTGGTCACCAGCTGCAGGCCATACGCCTGAAGGATTTCGTTGACCGGCTGGAAGTAGGTGGTCCCGCCCGAGGTGCAGTCGCCGGACCCACCGGACGTGACGCCCTGGGCCTGGTTGCCCGCGATGAGCGAGCCACCGGAGTCGCCCGGCTCGGCGCACACGTTGGTGCGGATGAGCCCGGAGACCGTCCCCTCCGCATACGTCACGGAGGCGTTGCGGGCCTGGATCGTGCCGCAATGCCAGCCGGTCGTCGAACCCGAACGGCACACGGAAGCGCCGACCGCGGCGTCGGTCGACCCGGACACGGCCACCGAACCGCCCGCGTAGTTGTTGACCAGACCGCGCGGCGTGTTGCCCGTGGCAACCTGGACCCAGGAGTAGTCGTTGCCCGGGAAGCGCGAACCGCGGAACGTGCCGCTCGGCTGGGTGGTGGTGTCGCCCGTGCTGCCGCAGTGTCCCGCGGTCACAAAGCCGCCGTTGACGGAGAAGCCCACGGAGCAACGGGATCCGCCGATGTAGTAGGCGTTTCCGCCGATGACGTCGATGTAGGTGCGGGGATCCTCATTGGACTGTTCAATCCGGACGGCGGCGGGGTCTGCACCGGTGCGCGTGATCCAGTCCTTCGCGGCGGTGGCTGCGCCGGGGCGGGCGAGCACGACCACCCTGTTGGTTGGCACGTCGATGTACCAACCGGGCACCCCGGCGGGCGGGTTTTCCAGCCGGGACAACGCCGTTTCGAGTTGCTCGAGGGTGTGCCGGACGACGCGTGGTTGCGCGCCGGCGGCGCGTACCTCCTCGGCGCGGGCGGGGTCGGTCACGGCGACCGTGTGGGTGGCCGCGTCGCCGGACAGCCACGAACCGGCGAACGATTGGCCCAAAGCCTTGCGCAGCTTCAGGTCCGCGCTGCCGGCCTTGGTCTCGTTGGCGAGGCGGACGCGGACGCCGTTGGTGTCGAGCTTCAGGTCGCGTGCGAGCGCCTGGAAGACCTGCGGGGAAACGCCGGCGGCGACGGCTGCCTCGACGGTGGGATCGGACTTGGGGCCGGCCAGCGCCGGTATGGTCAGGGCGGCGACCAGGCCCGCTGACGTAATGATCACCGCGGTGGCGGTGATAGCACCTCGATTCATGCGGCGAGGCTTCCATGGCCTCATCGCAATAGGTAGATATCGTTTAGATCATCACTCGGGAAGATGGTTCAAGATTCGTACCGAACGAATTGGACGTTGTCGATCCGTGTGCCGTCTCGCAGCGGGAGCGCTTGTTTGAAGACCGCTTCCAACTCGAAACCGGCCCGCTCCAGCACCCGTTGCGAGGCCTTATTTTCTGGGAAGGTACCGGCGACGACACGCCGGACCCCGACGACCCCGATGGCCCAATCGGAGATCAGCCTCACGGCGCGGGTGGCGAACCCACGCCCGCGAAACTCCGGGCGCAGCGCGTAGCCGAGCATCGCCTGGCCGGTGAACGAATCGCGGTAGTGCATCGAGATGTCGCCGGCGAACGCGCCCGTCTCGGCATCCACGATGACACAGCTGGCCATCTCGCCGGCGAGCCAGCCCGCCTCGGCCGTGAAACACCTGAGCTCCAGTTTGGACGTGTCGCCCAGGTAGTTGCGCTGCACCTCGGGCAGCGCGTTGAGCGCCCCGTAGTCGTCGACGTCGCCCGGCCCCAGCGGGCGCAGCCGGATCACGCCGTCGGTGAGGTGCCCGCCCGGGAAATCGGGCAACAGGCGCCTGACCGGGCCCTCCGGGTCGTCGCTGAGCCGCGCGAACGCCACCAGATCCGGCCGCCGGCCGCCGCGCGGCGCGCCGGCGTTGCGGCGCACCCCCTCGCGCGTGAAACCGGCGGCGAGCGCGACCCGATGGCTGGCCGGATTGTCATTGGCCGCAAGCAACTCGAGCCGGGAGATGCCTTGATCGAAGGCCCAGCGGGCCAGGACCCGGGTGGCCCTTGTCGCCGCGCCGCGACGGCGCACCCATGGCGCCACCCAGTAGCCCACCTCGCCCTGCGACCGTCCGGGTTGGACGTTGTTGAGGCCGACGGCGCCGAGCATCTCGCCCGTGCTGTCGTTGGTCACGGCGAAGTGCGCCTCGCCCCGCTCGGCACGCCCGGCCGCCCCCTCGTTGATCCACCACAGCGCCGACTCGGCGGTATAGGGGTCGGGCAGCTCCGGCAGGAAACGCCTGATCTCTGAGTCGTCCAGGGCGGCGACGAGAAAGTCCACATCGGACGGCTCCCATGGGCGCAGCCGGAGCCCCTCGCCCTCCACCACACTCACCGTGGATCATCCTTCAGCAGAGCGGCCACCCACGCGTCGCGGCGCTCACCGCGCTGCTTGCAACCGGAACGCTGGATGCCCTCCAGCTGGAAGCCCACCCGCTCGGCGACCTTGCGCGAGCCGTCGTTGCCCACGTGCGCCCGCCACTCGATGCGCTCCAGCTCCAGGCGCTCGAAGCCGAACGCGCACGCGGTGCGCAGAGCCGCGGTCATGTAGCCCCGGCCACGGGCATGCGGCGCGGTAATGAATCCGACATCGGCGACCTGCCGGTCGCGCGGATCTACACGAAGGTCGAGCTGGCCCGCGTAAACGCCCTCAGCGTCGGCGATCACCCAGGTCGCGCCGTCGCCACGGGCCCACCAACCCGGCGCGTAATCCTCGACGAAGCCCACCGCGCGCTCGCGGTCATAGTCCAGCGGCAGGGTCGTCCATTCGAGCGTTTCCGGGTCGGCGCAGGCGGTATAAATCGAGTCGACATCCCGGGGCTCGGCCGGGCGTAGGATGATCTTTTCGCCGCGGTCGGTTGTGGCATGCAACACCGGCTGGGGCTGTGGCGTCATGAATTCACACTGCCACATTCCGCAAGCCATTTCGGGCGGCGTGGGCGCTACGATGGGTCCGGTTAACTGTCTAGGGGAGCGAACCCGTGTCGTTTTTTGAGAAGATCCTGCGTGCCGGCGAGGGGCGGATGCTGCGCCGGCTCGAGGCGATAGCGAAGGCCGTCAACTCCATCGAGGAGAACTACGTTGACCTGAGCGACGCCGAGCTGCGCGCGCTGACCGATCAATACCGGGCGCGCCTCGCCGACGGGGAGACCCTCGACGATCTGCTTCCCGAAGCCTTCGCGACGGTCCGCGAGGCATCCAAGCGCACGCTGCACAAGCGTCACTACGACGTGCAGATCATGGGCGGCGCCGCGTTGCACTTCGGCAACATCGCCGAGATGAAGACCGGCGAGGGCAAGACCCTGGTCTCCACGCTTCCGGCCTACCTCAACGCGCTGGCCGGCGACGGCGTGCACATCATCACGGTCAACGACTATCTGGCACAGCGCGACGCCGAGTGGATGGGCCGCATCCACCGGTTCCTGGGCCTGAGCGTCGGCGTGGTGCTGCCCAACCGGCCGTCCGCCGAGCATAAGGTCGCCTACGAGTGCGACATCACCTACGGGACCAACAACGAGTTCGGCTTCGACTACCTGCGCGACAACATGGCCTGGACCGCCGAGGATCAGGTGCAGCGGGGCCACAATTTCGCCGTCGTCGATGAGGTCGACTCGATCCTGATCGATGAGGCCCGCACGCCGCTGATCATCTCCGGCCCCGCCGAGCAGTCGCAAAGGTGGTATACGGAGTTTTCCAAGATCGTGGCCCGGATGGAGCGCGGCAAGGAGGGCTCGGGCGACTACGAGGTCGACGAGTCCAAGCGCACGGTCGCGGTCTCCGAGCGGGGCGTCGCGAGGGTGGAGGACCGCCTCGGGATCGACAACCTATACGAGTCGGTCAATACGCCGCTGGTTGGATACCTGAATAATGCAATCAAAGCCAAGGAACTCTACAAGCGGGACAAGGACTACATCGTCTCCGACGGCGAGGTTTTGATCGTCGACGAGTTCACCGGGCGCATCCTGCACGGCCGGCGCTACAACGAGGGCATGCACCAGGCCATCGAGGCCAAAGAGGGCGTGGATATCAAGCAGGAGAATCAGACCCTCGCGACGATCACCCTGCAAAACTACTTCCGCCTTTACGAGAAGCTCTCGGGCATGACGGGCACGGCGCAGACCGAGGCCACCGAGTTCAACAAGGTCTACGACGTGGGCGTGATCTCGATCCCCACGCACAAGCCGATGATCCGGATCGACAAGCCCGACGTGATCTACAAGACCGAGAAGGCCAAGTTCCAGGCCGTGGTCGAGGACATCGTCGAGCGGCACGCCAAGGGCCAGCCGGTGCTCGTCGGCACGGTCTCGGTCGAAAACTCCGAGATCCTGTCGCAGCTGTTGCGGCGGCGGGGCGTGGCGCACAACGTGCTCAACGCCAAGTTCCACGCCCGTGAGGCCGAGATCGTCGCGCAGGCCGGCCGCAAGGGCGGCGTCACGGTCGCGACCAACATGGCCGGCCGTGGCACCGACATCCTGCTCGGCGGCAACCCCGAGTTCCTGGCAAAGGCCGAGCTGCGCCAGCGCGGCATCGCCGAAGAGGAGTTCGGCGAGGAGGAGTTCGACAAGGAGGTGCAGGCCATCCTGCCCAAGTGGGAGGACGCGTGCGCCGAGGAGGCCGACGAGGTCGTCGACGCGGGCGGGCTCTACGTGCTCGGCACCGAGCGGCACGAGTCGCGGCGCATCGACAACCAGCTGCGCGGCCGGTCCGGACGGCAGGGCGACCCCGGCGAGTCGCGCTTCTACCTCTCGCTTCAGGACGATCTCATGCGGCGCTTCCGGTCGGGTGCGGTCGAGGCGGTGATGGACCGATTCAACATCCCCGAGGATGTACCGATCGAGTCCAAGATGGTCACGCGCCAGATCAAGAGCGCCCAGACGCAGATCGAGGCGCAAAACGCGGAAATCCGCAAAAACGTGCTCAAATACGACGAGGTGATGAACAAGCAGCGCCAGGTCGTCTACGCGGAGCGGTCGCGCGTGCTCGCCGGCGAAGACCTGCACGAGCAGGTCGAGCGGATGATCAACGAGGTGGTGACGGCCTACGTGCACGGGGCCACCATCGACACCGGCAAAAACTTCGCCGAAGACTGGGATCTGGACCAGCTGTGGACCAACCTCAAGCAGCTCTACCCGGTGGCCGTGACCGTTGAGCAGCTGGAGGAGGAGGCCGACGCGCCCCGGACCACGTTCGACGTCGACTTCCTGACCGAAAAGCTCAAGGAAGACGCGCACGCGGCATACAAGCGGCGCGAGGACTCCATGCCCCACCCCGAGGCGATGCGCATGGTCGAGCGGCAGATCCTGCTCGCGGTCATCGACCGCAAGTGGCGCGAGCACCTCTACGAGATGGACTACCTGCAGGAAGGCGTCGGGCTGCGGGCCTACGCGCAGCGCGACCCCCTGGTGGAGTATCAGCGCGAAGGCTTCGACATGTTCGCCCAGATGATGGAGGGCATCAAGGAGGAGGCCGTCGGGTTCCTGTTCAACGCCGAGGTCCAGATCGCAGACGCGCCCACCGCACCGGCCGCCCCCGCGCAGGAGGGCATGCCGCTGCCGGAGCGCGAGTCGGCGGTCGAGGTGCAGGCCAAGGGGTTCGGGGCACGGCAGCAGCCGCGCGCCCTGCAATACACCTCGCCCACCATCGACGGCGCGGCCGGATCGGGCACCACGCAGATCCAGCAGCAGGCGCCGGCGCTCGGCATCGGCGGCGGCAACGGCTCCGCCACGGCCGCCTCCCAGGGCCGCAAGCCCTCACCACGTGGGCGTGGTGGCGGCGGCGGTGGTGGTGGTTCGAGCTCGGCCAACCGCGCGGCCGCCAACCGCGCCGCGGCCGCCCAGCAACCGGCTGGCACCGTGCGCGCGCCCGCCTCCCGCAACTCGCCGTGCCCGTGCGGGTCCGGCAAAAAATACAAGCGCTGCCACGGCGCCACCGAATAGCCCGCACACGACACTTTCCGGCCCCGGAGCGCCACTTTTCCAACGGCGCTCCGGGGCCTTTCACTTCCGTGCGCCCGCTCCTACCCTGGCCTGCGGCGGGGCACATCGACCGTGGGTCCACAAGCACGCGCGAATTGCCGCCCGGCACGGCTTTCTGATCCACTTTGGACATGGGCTCGCATGCGCCGACCTGTCAGGCGGCGCTCATCGCGCGGGCTGCTACCCCGCAGCGAGCTTCGTCGGGCCGCAGGTCGACCAGAGCCTTCATACGCCTGCCACCCCGTGGTGGGTCTCATCAGGCCGCGTGTGTCGGCCGGGTCTTTGTGCGCGTGCGCGCTTGTTGGGTCTTTGCGCGTGTGCGCGCTGCTGGGTCTTTGTGCGCGTGTGCGCGCTGCTGGGTCTTTGCGCGTGTGCGCGCTGCTGGGTCTTTG